>JBGSWJ010000618.1:0-2014 GCA_041752495.1 Rhodobacterales bacterium | reverse complement strand
GGCCAGCCCCGCCGCTGCGTCGGTTGTCGGTCGCCCCTCGGCATCGAGCGCCCAGCCCAGGGGGATGGCCCGCCCTTCTTCGGCCGCGCGTTTGACAGAAGTCCAGGCGACGGCACTTGACGACTGGTCGATGACAAGGGCGGCCGTGCCGTCTTCGCCCGGTACGGCAAAGGACATGGGGTTCGTTCCGATCAACGGCACCTTGCCGCCCACGGGGGCGATGGCAGGCACCGAATTGGTAAAGCCGAAGGCCACGAGTCCGGCCCGCGCGAGTGTTTCCGTATGAAACCCAAGCGTTGCAGCGTTGTAGCTGTCATGGACCGCCATCGCCGCCACGCCATGTTTCAGCGCCGCCGGGACAAGCCGGGTAAAGCCCTTTTCGATGGCCGGGTGCGCAAAGCCGCCGCGCGCATCCACCCGGAAGGCAACCTTGCTAAGCCGTTCCACCCTTGGCCGGACCTTACCGTCGACCTTTCCGCTTTGCAGATGTTCGCAATAGAACTGGAGCCAGTAGAAGCCATGACCGTTCAGGCCCGACATTTCGGTATCAAGGATTGCCTCGGTGAAGTAGCCCGCGTTCCTTTTCGAACAGCCGGCCCCGGTCAGTGCATCCCGGATCACCGCCCGCGCCATTTTCGCACTCAGAACCTTGTCCATCCCTGCCCCCCGTGGAATGCCCGGATCGTCCTGCGCCGGGCCAGCCACCTGCTTGTCCGTCCACGACATGATCGGAGCCCTTGCCGTCAGTCCCCGAACCCCTGGGGATAGAAACGCGCCAGTTCCGCCTTGAGCGGATCAAGATGGGCCGCATACCGCCGCCAGCGCGCGACCGAAGTCCCATAGACAGGCTGGCGCACCTGCCAGACTGACAGCGTATCGGCCCGGCGTTCGACGGACTGGAAATCGAGCATGGCCGGATCCCAGGGCAGGTCGAGGAAAGCAGTCACCTGCCGGGCCGTGCCTTCGAGGTCGGCCACGATATCCTCGTACCGGACATCGAGCATGGGGTTGGGCAGCACCTTGCGCCAGTGGTCCATGAGTTGCCGGTACTGGCTGTAGTAGCGCCCCAGGCTCGTCAGATCCTGCGTGTAGCTGTGCCAGGCGCCAAGGGGGGCCAGGTAGCAGGACAGGCAGGTATCAAGCGGGTCGCGGACGACATGAAGGATGCGGGCCTTGGGAAAAAGGCGGGCGAAAAGGCCCAGAAGTTCGAAATTGTGGAGGTTCTTGTCGACCACGCGGGGTTTGCCCTCAGGCAGGCGTGCCAGATAGGCCGCGGAAAGCGCTTCGGCCCTGTCGGGTGTCATCCCCTTGACGATGCGGACCTGCGCCGCGCCGTCATGGTCGCGGAAACCCGCAGAGACGGCTACGTCACGCAGGAACTGCGCCTCGCCCACGGCGGCGACCTGGGGGTGACCGGCCAGAAGCTGTTCGACCAGCGTGCTGCCGCTGCGGGGCATGCCCACGATCAGAACGGGCACCTGCGACGGGTTGCCCGGGGTGCCGAAGTAATCGGCGCGGGACAGGCCGGTTGTCAGGGCAGCAACGAATCGGCTGTTGATGCTGCGGTCATGGGTCAGGCCCTCGGCCTGCTTGGCTTCGTGAAACAAGGCAAAGGCCAGGTCGTGGTGGCCGAGGTCGGTTTCGGCCTTGCCCAGAAGCCGCAGGACGGGACCAAGGCCCGCGTCCGGCCGGGCGCGGAGGGCGGGGAGGATCACGTCGCGCATCCGCAGGTAGACGGGATCGTCCGGCGTGAAGACGCCCGTCCGGTTGTAGATGCTGAGCGCGATGTAGTTGTCGGGATGCCGGGCGAGGATGTTCAGGCAAAGCGCCCGGGCCTGTTCCATGTCACCCAGCGCGCGGAGATTTTGCGCCATGACAAGCTGTGACGGAAGGTGATCGGGCCGGAGTTTCAGCGCTGTCGTGAGGCAGCACGCGGCATCCCGGGGCCGCCCCGCCTCTTGATAGACGACGCCTGCGACATGCAGCGTGTCGGGGTTGGCGGGCGCGAGGGCGA
>JBGSWJ010000617.1:0-1613 GCA_041752495.1 Rhodobacterales bacterium | reverse complement strand
ACACGCCAACCTCGCCGCTGTCGCTCACGCACCGCCACACGCAACGGTCTGAATCCACCCCACCGCTTCGCAAATCGACGTGTCCCGCGCGGCCGCATCATCCCCCCAATGATCGAACTGCCGCCCCACGATCTGGACCGTCCTGTCCGGGTCCGCCTTCATGCGCGTCAGGGTCCACTCCCACAGATCCCGCCGGGTGGCATAGCTCCACCAGTCCGAAAAGTGGCAAACGACCAGCCCTCGCTCCGGCCTGCGGCTCAACTCTCCGCGCAGATAGGGCCAGTATTTCAGAAGGTTGGACAGTGGAAGTTGCCGGCTTTCAAACTCGATGACGATTTGCCATCCTGCGTAAGTCGTCGTCATATCGCCCAGTTCGAACCGCTCCCCGGCCCTTTCGCCCCCGCTCCTGCGACAGGGGTAGGGCGCCAGGAACCCGGCCGTGTTCTCGTCACTCTGGCCACCCAACCAAACGACGTCCTGCCCAGTCAGGTGCTGGAATTCGGCCCGGAACAAGCCCAGGAACTCCCGCTGCGGACTCGCCATCGCCTGCTCCTCTTGTCCTGTCGCTAGCCGCCCGGACCGGCCCATCTGCGCAGAATGCCGAATACAGCACCGCAAGTCACCCGCCCCGAGTTCCGTTGCCTGGCAGCGCGTTGGACGTGACCTGAAATCCGGCCTATCCTGCCGCGGATTCGCCCCGGACGCAGGACCCCGCCATGCCGCATGACACCGACGTTTCGGATATCCGCGCCGTCGTGATGCTCTATCTCGACGGCATCCAATGGGGGGACGCGGACAAGCTGCGCCGCGCCTTTGCCGCCAGGGCGACCGCGACAGGCCACTTCGAAGGCAGGCTGTGGCATGACCCCCGAGAGACCTTCATCGCGGACTGGGTCGCCGGAGCGCCCTTGCCCGACGGCACGCCCTATCAGGCCGACATCGCCGTGATCGACGTGACCGGCGACATCGCGGTCGCCAAGGCGGCCTGTCCCTATCATGGCGCCCACTACACGGACTATCTGACCCTGCTCAAGGATGAAGGCGTCTGGCAGATCACCCACAAAGCCTGGTTCGCCCACCCCTAGGTCGGGCGACAGCCCGACTCCCTCCAGAAACAAGCGAGGCCCCCATGCCCAAAGGCTACATCATTGCCAACGTCGATGTGACCGATGCCGAGGCCTACAAGGTCTATGTCGCCGAAAACGCCATCGCCTTCACCAAATACGGCGCGCGTTTTCTCGTCCGCGGTGGCGCGCGCGAGGTGCCAGAGGGCCAGTTCCGCGCCCGCCTCGTCGTGCTGGAATTCCCCTCGTTCCAGGCCGCGAAAGACTGCTACAACTCTCCCGAATACGCCAAGGCCATCGCCCTTCGCACCAAGGCCTCCATCGCCGACATCGCCGTGATCGAGGGCTATGACGGACCCCAACCCGGCGAGCCGGCACGCGCCTGACCCCGTGCAATCCACCTTGCCACCAGGTTAACAGAATTTTCGAAATACAATCATATCAACGCTTTGCGCGATGTTGCACGCGTGCAACCTTTCCCCCGTTTCACAGCCTGCCCCACCGATGCACCCGCACGAACACGCCCTGACCGCCGCCCGGGCCCGCGCG
>JBGSWJ010000616.1:0-9228 GCA_041752495.1 Rhodobacterales bacterium | reverse complement strand
CCGCCCCCGCCTCGAGCGGACCATGCACAAGGCCCGCGCCCCGCTGTGCAAGTGCGCGCGCCGACGGCTGGGCCATGACAATGCCCCGCACCAGAGGCCGCAGGCTGTCGATCATCCGGCGCGTGACAAACAAGGGCTCTGCCCGGAACGGGTCTGGCCGGTTGTCCCAGAGCGCATCCGAAGGCAGGTGATCGGCAAACCACAACAGCATTGTCCGTGGCCCGATCTCGCTCAGGAAGATGCGCATCCGCGCCAGCCAGGCGATCTGCAACTCCTCGCGCACGATCGAGAAACGATCGGGCGAAATCGCATGGAGGCGGCTGAGCATGTGGCGGGTAAAGCAGTAGTCTGAAAAATCCATCTCGGGGAACACCGCACCCAACACGGTGGAGGCCCGCAGAAACCGGTCGTTTCGCCGGGGATGCACCGTGTAGAACCGGTTCGAGATATTGTGCGCCCCCATGACCTGCACCACGGTCATCGTGGCATCATGACAGGCCGTCATCACTGCCGGTTCGTTGATAAAGGCATCGACCGAGGCATTCATGCAGCCAAAATTCACGCAGGTCCGGCCCAGTTCCGCCTCGACCAGCGCCGGGAACGGGTCTGCAATGAACTTGCCATAGGTCTCGGTCCCGCCGACAAAGGCCACATAGGGCCCGTCAAGCGCCTTGCGCGGCCCGCGAAAGAACAGCCGTGAATTCCCGTAGCGGCACGGCGCATAGCTTAGCCCCGCTTCGCCAAGCGTGTCATGTTTCATGGTTCCCACCAGTCTGATCTCACCCGTCGACCAGATTCGCCAGAAACCCCTACCAAACTGCTAAGCTTCCAATTCAAGAAAGACTTTACGAAAGGTGCAGCCTTGAGACGCCCGCCTGCTTTGCCTATGCTGCACGGCAGCACATGAAGGACGGAACAGATGGGCGTGGAAAAGGTCGGCGTTGTCGGGGCGGGGCAGATGGGCAACGGGATCGCCCATGTCTTTGCCCTTGCAGGCTATGAGGTGCTGATGACCGACATCAGCCAGGATGCGCTGGACCGCGCCCGTGCCGTGATCGAAAAGAACCTTGACCGACAGGTCAACCGCGGCCTCATCACGGCCGAGGCCAAGGCCGATGCGATTGCCCGCATCTCCTCGACCCCGAAACTGACTGATTTGGGCACAACCGACCTTATCATCGAGGCCGCGACCGAGAGAGAGACGGTCAAGCAGGCGATCTTTGAAGAGCTCAAGCCCCATCTGGCGCCGCATACGATCCTGACGTCGAACACTTCCTCTATCTCGATCACCCGGCTTGCGGCCCGGACCGACAGGCCGGAAAAGTTCATGGGCTTTCACTTTATGAACCCCGTCCCGGTCATGCAACTGGTCGAACTGATCCGTGGCATCGCCACTGACAAGGAAACCTTCGACACCTGCCTTGCCGTTGTGAACCGGCTGGGCAAGACCGCGTCGTCATCCGAGGATTTTCCCGCCTTCATCGTCAACCGCATCCTGATGCCGATGATCAACGAGGCGATCTATACGCTTTACGAAGGCGTGGGATCGGTGCAGTCGATCGATACCTCGCTCAAGCTGGGCGCCAATCACCCGATGGGCCCGCTTGAACTGGCCGATTTCATCGGGCTCGACACCTGTCTTGCCATCATGAACGTCCTGCATGACGGTCTGGCGGATACCAAGTACCGGCCCTGCCCGCTTCTGACGAAATATGTCGAAGCCGGCTGGTTGGGCCGCAAGACGCAGCGCGGTTTCTATGATTATCGCGGCGAAACACCGGTGCCGACCCGCTGACCCTGCGGGCTTCTTTGTCTTCCAAATACCTCGGGGGGGCGCGTCAGCGCGGGGGGCAGCGCCCCCCTCCTAGGTCAGCGCCAGCGTATGGGCCCGCAGCCAGGCCATGAAGGCCCGGGGGTCGGCCGCATGGGGGGCCATGTCTGTCTGGGACAGCGGCTTGCCCACTACCGGCCCCTGTGGCTTGTCCAGCGAATGAACGATCTCGTGCAGCAACAGTCCCTGCCGCAGCGTCGGTGAGATCCGGTTCGCCATCTGATACCAGCGCGAATTGGCGCCAAAAAACCGGACCGGCACCACGGCGGCGCCCGAGGTGCGGATCATCTTGGCGGTGAAGACGTTCCATTCTGCCTCTTCCGCCGGGCCGAACAGGGTCGGGGCCGAGGCGACAACGCCGGAAGGGAAAAGCGCCACGAGCCCGCCGGCCTTCAGATGGTCCATCGCGCGCGTCCGCATCTCCAGCATCTTGCGTTGGGCGTCGGCCTCGTGCGGGAAGGGCACGGGGATCATGTAGCTGGATGCGCTTTCGTCAATTCCAGTCAGGATCGACCGGGTCAGGATGCGGTAATCGTTCCGCACCCGCCCGATCAGGTCGGCCAGGATCATCCCGTCCACCAGCCCGTGCGGATGGTTCGCCACCAGCACCACTGGCCCGGTCGCCGGAATCCGCGCGATCTGTTCCGCCGGAGTCGTCAGGTCGACCCGCATCACATCCAGACAGGCGCGCCAGAAGGCCTGACCCGTTGGCGGACCGCGCCGTTCGAATTCGCGGATGCGGCGGATGATAGTGACCTTTCCCGTCATCCATTCGACCGATTTGATCACCGCCCGTTTGACCGGGCTGTCAAAGGTGTTGGAATAGGTCAGGCTGCGGCGGTCATAGACCCGGGGAGCCTCTCCGGGGCGCACAGATGCAGGCCGACCGGCCAGATCGCGTGTCGTCGTGTCGGTCAACGCAGCCTCGCCCCCATCTGCACCGGGCCCTGAAGCCCGTTGCCTCAGTCGCCTTCGCCGAACTTGTCCGCGACCAGCGCCGCAATCGCCTGGCTCAGTTCCTCGGCCTGTCGCCCGGTCGTTTCAACCTCGATAAAGGTTCCCTTGGACGCGGCCAACATCAAGAGCCCCATGATGCTGTCGCCCGAGGCTTCGAGCCCGTCCTTGGACACGGTCGCCCGAGCGTCAAACCTCTCCACCACCTCGACCAGCTTGGCCGAGGCGCGGGCATGCAGCCCCTTGATGTTCACGATCTGAAGACGGGTCCGGACCGCCATCACGACGCCCAGTTGATCCCCAGATCGTCGCCCACGATCTGACTGTCGATATACTTGCGTCCGGCGTTCTTGGCCGCCGTCACCGCCACGTCGAGCGGTTTGCTCCGCGACTTGGCCAGCTTTATGAGCAGGGGCAGATTGGCCCCGTAGAGAATGCGCCGGTTCGCCGGGCTGCAGGCCCGCAGGCTCAGGTTCGATGGCGATCCGCCGAACATGTCGGTGACAAGAACCACGCCTTGCCCGTCATCCACGGAATCTACCGCCGCACAGATTTCGGCCTGTTTGCCCGAACGGTCGTCTTCGGGATTGATGGCGATGGCCAGCACACCGTTCTGCCGTCCTAGCACATGTTCCACCGCCGCGAGATATTCCCGCGCCAGCCCGCCATGTGCCACGATCACGATGCCGATCAAGCGTCCCGTCCCTGTCTGGCCGAACCTGTCGCTCCGGCCTCTGCTTCGGCCCGCCGCTCGAGTTCTCGGTGCCGTTTAGATACTTGCCACCCGTCCTCTGCAAGGGCCTTGGCAAGCCTCTCTGTCATCGCAACGGAACGGTGTTGCCCTCCGGTACATCCAAACCCGATGGACAGGTGCGACTTGCCCTCGGCCCGAAAGGCGGGCAGCAGGAAACTGACAAGATCATGCACCTTGTCAAAGAAGGGCTGAAAGCGCGGGTCGGCCGCGACAAAGGTGTCGACCGTCCCGTCACGCCCGTCCTTTAGCCGGAGTGATGCGTCCCAGTGCGGGTTGCGCAGAAACCGGCAATCGAACACCATGTCGAGCCCCCGGGGCAGACCACGCTTGTAGCTGAACGACTGGATCGTGATGCCCAGCATCCGGCCATCGCCGGGCGCGAACCAGGCCTCGACCTCGGCCCGCAGGTCATGCGGGCTCATCCCTGTGCTGTCGATCAGGATATCGGCCCGCGCGCGGATCGGGATCAGGAGTTCGCGTTCGCGCTGAATACCTGTCAGAGGGCTGTCTGCCGGGGCCAGCGGGTGGCGGCGGCGGGTTTCAGAGTAGCGGCGGACGAGTTCGTCTTCGCTGCAATCGAGATAGAGCACCTGTTCGGCAATATCGGGCCGCGCGACCAGCCTGTCGATCGCCTCGATCAGCGCGTCCGTCCCGAAATCGCGGTTGCGCACGTCGATGCCGAGCGCCAGCGGGCGGGACAGGGGCGGGCCGTCGATCAGCCGGGGGAGAAGCGACAGGGGGATGTTTTCGATCACCTCCCAGCCCAGATCCTCGAGCGCGTTGATCGCGGTGGACCGCCCCGCGCCCGAGGGACCGGTGACAAGCACAATCCGTTCCTCCGCATCGGAACGATGCGGGGGCTGGATAAGGGGAAGGTCAGGCGTGGTCATGGCAACCTCTCTCCTGACTTCAGATATTGCAGGATCGCCGCCGCAAAATACCCTGTTTCAACCTTGTGAAGAAGGGGGATGTCGCAATCGAGCCACCGCCTGTGGCGCAGCGGTGGCATCCGGTCGGTTTCGGTCACGTCCATGTCGACGGCCAGCACGACCTGCGCACCAGACACCGGCCGCGCCCGGAGGAGGCCCACGCCCCGCGCCTCGATCAGTCCGCTGATCGCTGGCGGGCATCGGGCCAGTAGTCTGTCACCTTCGCGGATCAGTTCGGTCCGGTCATCCGCCACAAGATCGCATCCATGGGCCATGAGTGTGAGGCCAAGTGCCGATTTGCCGGTTCCTGACGCGCCGGTGATGAGCACCCCGCGCCCGGCAAGGGCAACTGTTGTGGCATGCACGTTCAGCGCGTCCATCGGCCGCGCCGCCCCTGTCAGACCGGCAGGCCCACGACAAAGCGCGCGCCCAGCGGGTCAGACGTCGAGTCGGCTTCGGTCGGGCGGATGTTTTCGGCCCAGATCACGCCGCCATGCGCCTCCACGATCTGTTTGGAGATCGCAAGGCCAAGGCCCGAGTTGTTGCCGAACTGCCCGGCGGGCCGTTCGGAATAGAACCGCTGAAAGATCTTGGTAAGGGCGTTTTCGGGAATGCCCGGCCCGGTATCTTCGACCACCACCAGCACCCGGTTTTCCCGCTTGCGCGCCCAGATGCGGATCGCGTCGCCGTCTTCGCAGAAGGAAATCGCGTTGGTGATCAGGTTCACGAACACCTGTGCCAGACGCCCTTCGAGCCCGTGAATGATGATCGGCTGGGCGGGCAGGTCGGCGATATAGTCGATGCCCTTGTCCTTGGCTTCCTTGCCTAGGAATTCGTTCAGGTTGGCCAGCATCTTGAGCAGGTCAAACGGGCTTTCGGCCTCTTTCACCAGTTCGCTGTCCAGCCGCGAAGCATTGGCGATGTCGCTGACCAGACGGTCCAGGCGGCGGACGTCATGTTCGATGACGTCGAGCATGCGTTCCCGCTGATCTTCGCGCTTGGCGATCCGCATCGTGCCCACGGCCGACCGGAGTGAGGCGAGCGGATTCTTGATTTCATGCGCCACATCGGCGGCGAACTGTTCGTTGCCTTCAATGCGTTCATAAAGTGCCGCCACCATGCCGCGCAGGGCCGCCGAGAGCCTGCCGATTTCGTCAGGCCGGGCCGTCAGATCGGGGATGCGGATCCGTCCGGGGGACATCTTGCGCGCGTTCTTGTCACGGCCGAGTTCGGCCGCTGCGGCCAGATCGGCAATCGGGTTGGCGATGGTCGAGGCGAGGACGAGGCTGAGGCCGATGGAGACGAGAATCCCCACGACAAACATCTGCAGCACGCGTTCCCGTTCCTGGCGGACCAGTGCGTTGATTTCGCCTGCCGCGCTTGTCACAGCAAGAACGCCGACGGACTGGCCGTTGTGCCTGACTGGGGTGGCCACGGCAAAGACCTTGCCGCCCATCATGTCTTCGCTGGTGTCGATGACCGTGCCTTCGGCATTTGCGCGGTCGATCAATTGTGCTGCGGTGTCGACTGCCTGCGCCGGGGCCGCCTCGGCTGCGCTGCCCGAGGTCAGGGCTGCAAGTTTGTCCCAGATGGCGTTGAGGAAATCGGTGATCACTGTCCCGCCGGTATCACGGTTCAGACCGACAGGAAGCTCGGCCTCGGTCGCGCGGGCGGTTCCGACCAGATTGCCTGACAGATCGAAAAGGAAGACCTCGATCCCGCCGCGGAGATCGAGACCTTCCATCGTGGCCGCAACATCGATCCCGTCGCCGGTGGCAAGGTTGACCGGCGCACCGGCGGGCATCTGCGCCTCGAACACATCGGCGATGAGTTCGGCTTCGCTGACCAGCCCGCTTGCCCGTTGAAAGGCAAGATTGTCCTGTGACGGGGTGAGATAGAGCATCCCCGCCACGAGGATGATGAGCGCGATCAGGTTGAAGGTGATGATCTTGCGCGCCAAGGGAGACCGGTTGAGGTTGATCAGACCGCGCCTGCGGCGGCTGTCGACCAGATCGGTTTCGGCCAGCCCGTCGGGCGAGACCCAGTCATCACCGATCAGAACGTCACCGCCGGCCCGTTTTGCGGGGCCGGCGGTGGTATCGTCCAGCTTGACGAATTCCTTCGCCGCCCGCCGGACCGAGTTGAGGTCTCGCACGTCGATCTTGGGGGCGGCAGTCATGGCTTACTCTTCGTTGTAGCGATAGCCGATCCCGTAAAGCGTCTCGATCGCCGAGAAATCGTCGTCGGCCTGACGCATCTTCTTGCGCAGGCGTTTGATATGGCTGTCGATCGTGCGGTCATCGACATAGACCTGATCGTCATAGGCCACGTCCATCAGCTGATCGCGCGACTTGACGAAACCGGGCCGCTGGGCCAGCGCCTGCAACAGCAGGAATTCGGTCACGGTCAGCGATACGTCGCGACCCTTCCACTTCACGGCATGGCGGAGCGGGTCCATCGACAGGTTGCCCCGCGTCATGACCTTGTTTTCCTCGGTCGGTTCGATCACCTCACCCGAGATGGCGTCCTGCCGGCGCAGGAGCGCGCGGATGCGTTCAACCAGAAGACGCTGCGAGAACGGCTTTTTCACATAGTCGTCGGCGCCCATCCGGAGGCCCAGGACTTCGTCGATCTCGTCGTCCTTGGACGTGAGGAAGATGACGGGCATCGACGTTTTCTGCCGCAGCCGCTGCAGGAGGTCCATCCCGTCCATGCGCGGCATCTTGATATCAAGGACAGCCATGTCTGGCATGCGTTTGTTGAACGCATCCAGGGCCGACTGGCCATCGTTATAGGTGTCAACCTCGAAACCTTCGGCTTCGAGAGTCATGGAGACGGACATCAGAATATTTCTGTCATCGTCCACAAGGGCGATCTTCGACATGGCTTTTCACCTTACTGCTCGTGGTTTCTTATTGCCTGCTTTTGCACAATGTTTTCCCTTTTTTGCTTCTTTGAATCAATCGCAATCTGCGAATCACCTCAGGTCTCGTCCCTATCTCGGCAGAAATGTCATAACGAATGGCTAAAAAGCCTCACCTTGCGTCACTTCGGGCAGATCGGCCACGGCCGCGCAACTTGGTTGCGCTAACACTCAAGTGGTTGCGCTAACACACAAAATTGGCCCTGTTCTTGCCAGATTCGCCAGCGTTAAGTGATCCTCAGAACCCCGGTGCTGGGGCCAAACGAGGAGAGAAGCTATGGACCACGGACGCGTCAATCCGGCCATCACACTGGCCAGCCAGGGCATCAACGGCGTGGGTCATGTGTATTACAACCTTCTTGAACCCGACCTGATGCAGCACGCCCTGACCGGCGGAGAGGGCGAATTGGGCCTTGGCGGGACGCTTCTGGTCAACACGGGAAGGTTCACGGGACGCTCTCCCAAGGACAAGCACATCGTCCGCACGCCATCGGTCGAGGCGCAGGTCTGGTGGGACAACAACGCGCCGATGACGCCTGCGGCCTTTGACCGGCTGAAGGCCGACATGTTCGCCTATCTTCAGGGCCGGACCGCCCATGTGCAGGACCTGTTCGCCGGGGCCGATCCGGCGCACCGGCTTGACGTGCGGATGGTGACGGAACTGGCCTGGCACGGGTTGTTCATGCGCCATCTGCTGCGCCGCCCGGAGCGGGCCGATCTGGATGGCTTTGTGCCCGATTTCACCATCGTCAACTGTCCCGGTTTTGCTGCCGATCCGGAGCGGCATGGCTGCCGGACGGAGACGGTGATTGCGATAAACTTTGACGAAAAGCTCGTCCTGATCGGCGGGACGGCCTATGCGGGCGAGAACAAGAAGGCGGTGTTCACGATCCTGAACTACCTGTTGCCGGAAAAGGGCGTCATGCCGATGCATTGTTCGGCCAACCATGCGCCGGGCAATCCGGTGGATACCGCGATCTTTTTTGGCTTGTCGGGGACGGGCAAGACGACGCTGTCGTCGGACCCGTCGCGCATCCTGATCGGGGATGACGAACACGGATGGTCGGACCGGGGCGTCTTCAACTTTGAAGGCGGCTGCTATGCCAAGACCATCAACCTGTCCGCCGAGGCTGAACCCGAGATCTACTCGACCACGACCCGTTTCGGAACCGTGATCGAGAACATGATCTATGATCCGGAAACCTTCGCGCTGGATTTCAAGGATGCCAGCCTGACGGAAAACATGCGCTGCGCCTACCCGCTGGAGGCGATTTCCAACGCGTCACCCACCGCGCTGGGCGGGCATCCGAAGAACATCATCCTGCTGACCTGTGACGCCTATGGCGTGCTGCCGCCGATTTCCCGGCTGACGCCTGCGCAGGCCATGTATCATTTCCTGTCGGGCTTTACCGCCAAGGCCCCCGGCACGGAACGCGGTGTGGTGGAACCGGAACCGACGTTTTCGACCTGCTTTGGTGCGCCCTTCATGCCGCGCCGCCCCGAGGTTTATGGCAAGCTGTTGCAGGAAAAGATTGCCCGCCACGGGGCGACCTGCTGGCTGGTCAACACCGGCTGGACCGGCGGGGCCTTTGGCATCGGCAAGCGGATGCCCATCAAGGCCACCCGCGCGCTGCTGAGTGCCGCGCTGGAAGGGTCGTTGAATGATGCGGTGTTCCGCAAGGACGTGAATTTCGGCTTTGAAGTGCCGGTATCGGTGCCCGGCGTCGATACGGCCCTGATGGATCCGCGCACCACCTGGACCGATCCGGCGGCCTATGATGCGCAGGCGGCAAAGCTGGTCAGCATGTTCTCGAAGAATTTCGAGAAATATGTGCCC
>JBGSWJ010000615.1:0-1690 GCA_041752495.1 Rhodobacterales bacterium | reverse complement strand
ACGGCCCCGATCGGTCAGGCCAAGGGCGCGGGCGGCGTTGGTGGTGACGCCCGCCAGCGCCTCGGCCGGGGTCAGGCGGAAGAGGGTGCAGCCCATGTTCATCGTCAAAAGGAGCGAGGTGAGCGGCGAGGAGCCGGGATTGCAGTCGGTCGAGAGCGCCATGGGGACGCCATGGGCGCGGAAGGCGGCGATGGGGGGGAGTTGCGTTTCCCGAAGGGTGTAGAAGGCGCCGGGTAGGATCACGGCAACGGTTCCCGAGGCGGCCATGAGGGCAGCGTCGTCCTGGGTCGCGTATTCGAGGTGGTCGGCGGAGAGCGCCCCGTAGCGGCAGGCAAGCGCCGTGCCGCCCATGTGGGAAAGTTGCTCGGCGTGGAGTTTGACTGGCAGACCAAGGGCTTGGGCGCGGTCGAACACCCGGGCGATCTGGGCGGGGGTGAAGGCGATGTTTTCGCAGAACCCGTCGACGGCGTCGACCTGACCTTCGGCATGGGCCTGATCGAGGGCGGGCAGGCAGAGGTCGGACAGGTAGTCATCAGCGCGGCCCTTGTAGTCGGGCGGGATGGCGTGGGCACCGAGGAAGGTGGTCCTGACTGTGATGGCGCGGCGCTGGCCGATGGCACGGGCGGCGCGGAGCATGTTGAGTTCGGTTTCGATATCAAGACCGTAACCGGATTTGATTTCCAATGTGGTGACCCCTTCGGCGATCAGGGCGTCAACGCGGAGGAGAGCGGTGGCGATCAGGTCTTCAAGACTGGCTGCGCGGGTGGCGGTGAGGGTGGAGAGGATGCCGCCACCGGACTGGGCGATTTCGGTGTAGGTCGCGCCGTTGAGGCGCATTTCGAATTCCGCCGCGCGGTGGCCGCCGTGGACGATATGGGTGTGACAGTCGATCAGGGCGGGGGTGAGAAGGCGGCCTGAAAGGTCGGTCCGGTCGTGGTGGTGATGCGTCGGCGGCAGCGCGGTTTCGGAGCCGTGCCAGAGGATTTTGTCACCTTCGATGACGACGGCACCCCGGTCGATCATCGTCTCGGGCGTGGCGATACGGGCGTTTCCGAGGATCATGATGCGCGGGGCCGCTTGCTTTCGGGGATGTCCGCGATAATATGTCTGCACATATAAACAGAGTCAAGGCGGGTCGGATCGTGACGGATATCTGGGCAGAACAGGCACTGTTGCCGGGGGGCTGGGCGCGGGATGTGGCGGTCACGATCGGGGCGGACGGGCGGATTGCAGGGGTTTCTCCGGGGGTGGCCGCGCGGGGGCGGCGGGTGGATGTTCTGTTGCCCGCCCCTGCCAACCTGCATTCCCATGCGTTCCAGAGGGCGATGGCGGGGCTGACCGAGACTCGTGGCCCCAATCCGGGGGATTCGTTCTGGACATGGCGGCAGTTGATGTTCCGGTTTCTTGACCGCCTGACGCCCGACCATGTGCAGGCCATTGCGGCCTTTGTGCAGATGGAGATGCTGGAGGCCGGATATGCCTGCAATGTTGAGTTTCATTACCTGCATCACCGGCCCGGTGGCCTGCCCTATGACCGGCTGGCCGAGATGGCGGAGCGGATTGCGGCGGCGGCGGGGGAGACGGGGATCGGGCTGACTCTCCTTCCGGTGCATTACCAGTTCGGGGGGTGTGACGGGCGGCCCCTGGGGCCGGGGCAGATCCGGTTCGGCACGACGCCCGACATGTTCCT
>JBGSWJ010000614.1:0-5291 GCA_041752495.1 Rhodobacterales bacterium | reverse complement strand
GGCGACGCTGGCCACACTGGCCGCCGAAGGGTTGGAGACGCGGGTCTTGAACGTGCGCGACCCCGCAGCGATTGCGGCGACCTTCGCCGCCCTTGGCACGCCGGATGTGCTGTTCAACTGCGCGGGCTTTGTCGCGGCGGGCACGATCCTGGACTGTGACGAGGATCAGTGGGCCTTCAGCATGGATCTGAACATGACGGCCATGTACCGGATGTGCAAAGCGTTTCTCCCCGGGATGATTGCCAACGGGGGCGGGTCGATCATCAACATGGCCTCGGTCGCGGGGTCGGTGATCGCGGCGCCGAACCGGTTCGTCTATGGGGCGACGAAGGCCGGGGTGATCGGGCTGACCAAGTCCATCGCGGCGGATTTCGTGGGCCAAGGCATCCGGGCCAATGCGATCTGTCCGGGGACGGTGGAGAGCCCGTCGCTGGATCAGCGGCTGCGGGATACCGGGGATTACGAAGGTGCCAAAAAGGCCTTTATCGCGCGCCAGCCCATCGGGCGGATTGGCAAGCCCGAGGAGATCGCGGCGCTTGTCACGTATCTGGCGAGTGACGAGTCAAGCTATACCACCGGGGTCGCGCATGTGATCGACGGGGGCTGGGCGAATATCTGAACTTTTCGGGGAGGAGAAGCGCATGGAACTGATCGATACACATCTGCATCTGATCTACCGCGGCCACATGGGATACGGCTGGACCAGCGGCATCCCGGCGCTGGCCACCGGGGACTTTACCCTTGACGATGCGCAGGCTCTGGCTGCCGGGCGCATCACGGGGACCATCTTCATGGAAGCCGGGGTTGATGACGCGGACTATCAGACCGAGGCCCGCTTTATTGCGGGGCTTGTCAGGGACGGCGCTTTGCTGGGGCAGATCGCGTCCTGCAGACCGGAAACCGATGAAGGGTTTGAGGCATGGCTAGATGAATGCCAGGGTCTGGGCGTCGTCGGGTTCCGGCGTATCCTGCATGTCGTTGATGGCGAACTGTCCCGGTCAGAGACCTTCCGGAACAACATCCGCAAGATAGGCCGGGCGGGACGCGTCTTTGACATGTGCTTTCTGGCCCGGCAACTGCCCATCGCTGCCCAGCTTGCGCGGGCCTGTCCGGACGTCCGGTTCGTTCTTGACCATTGTGGTGTGCCCGATGTGGCAGGAGGCGCCTTTGAGAGCTGGGCCGCCGACATGACTGCACTGGCAAGCTTTGAAAATATCAATGTAAAGATGTCGGGCATTACGGCCTATTGTGCGCCGGGCACAGCGAATGCACAGACGGTTTCGCCTTACCTTGATCATGTCCTGTCGGTCTTTGGTGCCGGCCGGATTGTCTGGGGATCCGACTGGCCGGTCGTGAATCTGGGTGCAACACTACCGAACTGGCTGGATATCTCGGAAGCGATGTTTGCGGGGCTGTCCGTCGACGAGGCTGCCGCGATACGATTCCGCAATGCTGAAAGAATCTATCGGGTGCAACTGAGGGCATGACGAGTCCCGACAGAGTCTATCACTGATGCAAGTCAGTTTCCGCACCGGGCTCTGGTCGGGACAGGGCAGGGAATCTTTTTCGCCGGGCAGCGATGTGACGGCGGGAGTGAGTGCTTGGACCTCCCGGCGGTCGGCCTCAGCCAGCGGAAATTGAACGGGGAGAGGTGGTGAGCCGTACAGGGGTCGAACCTGTGACCTACTGATTAAAAGTCAGTTGCTCTACCAACTGAGCTAACGGCCCACTGAGGGGGGTCGATAGGGAACGGGCCGCGCCTCGTCAACCCCGAATTGGGGTGGGCGGGGCCCGGTGGGTGGGGATATCAGCCGCCAAGATCGTCGGTTTCGCCCGGACGACCGGCAGACCAGTAGCCTTTTGCCTGAATCCATCCCGATGGATGACCCCGGACATCGAGAAGGTAAGTCTTGAGCGCGCGTGCGACGCCGGATTCGGCGGCGATCCAGATCATGGTCGGGTCTGTCATCGCCTGGCGACCGAGTGCCGAGAGGAGGGGTTCGGGATCAGTCGCCCGGGAGAGCGGGCGGAAGATCCAGATGACGTCAAGGTCTGCCCGGGTCTGGAAGGACTGCTCACCTTCTGGGCCGGGGATGCAGGCGATCATCGTGATCCGGTTGCCGGATGTGGCCTCTTCGATGCGGCGGCCCATTGCGGAGAGGGCGGTTTCGTCCCCCATGAGCAGCCAGCTTTGGATAGGGCCGGAAAGGACACGGGACCCCCTTGGTCTACCCATGGAGATGGTCTGCCCGGGGACGGTGGCGCGCGCCCAGTCAGCCACGGGGCCGACAGGGTGAAGGGCGACATCGATGGCCAGCGAAAGCGATGCCGGATTAAACTGGCGGGGCGTCATGTCGCGGGCGACGATGCCCCCGGCACCATCCGGAAGGAAAAGCTTGATGTGATCATCAGGCGCGAGGCTGACGAAGCCCTGCAGTTCCGGTCCGGTCAGGGTGATGCGCACCATGTCCGGCCCAAGCGGGTCGACTGACGCGATGGTCAGAGTCCGGCGGATCGCGTCATGCCTGACCCGGTCAAAGACGGGCGAAGTCGCATCACCAGAAAGCCCGGACATCAGCCAGCCTTACCCGTCGCAAGGACGGCGGCCAGATCGAAATCCGTCTTGCCTGCTGCGGTAGCGATGTCGGTCAATGTGGCGTGAGGGTCTGACACGGGCATCCCGGCTGCAACAAGGCGGGCTGTCAGTTCTTCGGTCGTGGTGCCAAGGACCGGCGCGACCTGATCCAGCGGGGCAGCCATCACGAGACCCGCCAGCGCGAATTGCGGGGGCATCTCGCGGCCACCCGATTCTGAGTCGGTTGGGATCAGGAAGAACGCCGCCATCAGGACCGAGACGCAGATCGCAATCGCCATCGGCGCGCGGCGCATGTAGCCCAGCAGCGGTTTCCAGTTCTTCCAGAGGTGCAGGACGAAGGGCAGGATCAGCACGATGCTGAGCCATTCGTGCATTTCGCGGAAGCCGCTGCTGCCCAGATGGAGGAACAGAAGAATGCCCGAGATGAGGGAGATCAGAAGCAGGCCGGTGATGAACGGAGTCGCATAGCGGTTGAAGAGGGATGACAAGATGGACCTTTGGTGCTGGGAAACGGATTGTCCCTTCAACGGGCGGCGCCCCCCGTTCCGTCGTGGGAAAACGAAAGCAATCCGCGTGCGCGGTGACCTGAATATCCGGTGATGGAATGAGTTGTGGTGAGCCGTATAGGGTTCGAACCTATGACCTAGTGATTAAGAGTCACTTGCTCTACCAGCTGAGCTAACGGCCCCACAGCGCGGGTCCTTAGGCGGGTTGGCGGGCGGGGTCAAGGGGAAGGTGAAGGGCGGGACTGGATTCATGTCGCCCGATGGTCTATGGGGCGCGCATGCAGACAGGACAGCATAACGGCCTGCCGTTCATGAAGATGCATGGGCTTGGCAACGACTTTGTCGTCATTGATGCGCGTGGGCCGGGTGCCCCGCACATGACGGCTGCGCTTGCCGTGGCCTTGGCCGACCGGCACAGGGGTGTGGGGTTTGACCAACTGGCAGTGATCAGCGCCGTTCCCGGTGCTGATCTGCATCTGACGTTCTGGAATGCGGACGGTTCGCATTCCGCCGCCTGCGGCAATGCCACACGCTGCATTGCGCGGCGGGAGCTTGACCTGACAGGTCGGGATACGCTGCGGATCACGACGGACAGGGGCGTGCTGCATGCAGTTGATGCGGGGGATGGGCTGACCTCGGTCAACATGGGCCATCCGGAAACAGTGTGGGACAGGATCCCGCTGGCCTATGCGATGGACACACTGCATCTGCCGATCCCCGGCGATCCGGTGGCGACGAGCATGGGCAACCCGCATTGCACCTTTTTCGTCGAAGATGTCGCGGCGGTTGATCTGGAACGCTTTGGCCCCGCGCATGAATATCATCCGCTGTTCCCGCAGCGCACGAATGTGCAGGTCGTGCAGGTGCTGTCGCCCACGCATCTGCGGATGCGGGTCTGGGAACGGGGGACGGGGGTCACTCTCGCCTCGGGCTCGTCGTCCTGCGCGATCACGGTTGCGGCGGCGCGGCGGGGCCTGACAGGGCGGCATGTGACGGTGGATCTGGATGGCGGGACGCTGGATGTTTCGTGGAAGGATGATGGCGTCTGGATGACCGGGCCCACGATGCATGCCTTCGACGGCGTGCTGACAGCGCAGTTTCTGGCGGCGTTGTGATGGATCTCAAGGCGCCCCTTTTCACGACGCTGGGTTGCAGGCTGAATGCTTACGAGACCGAAGCGATGAAGGATCTGGCCATGCGGGCCGGGGTTTCGGATGCGGTGATCGTGAACACCTGCGCCGTGACGGCCGAAGCTGTGCGCAAGGCGCGGCAGGAAGTACGCCGCTTGCGGCGGGATCATCCCACGGCGCGGATTATCGTCACCGGCTGCGCCGCCCAGACCGAGCCTGAGACATTCGCGAAGATGGCCGAGGTCGATCTGGTCATCGGCAATTCGGAAAAGATGAACCCGGCGACATGGGCGCGGCTAACGCCCGATCTGATCGGGCAGACCGAACCCGTGCAGGTGGATGACATCATGTCGGTCCGCGAAACGGCGGGGCATCTGATCGACGGGTTCGGCACACGAAGCCGGGCCTATGTGCAGGTGCAGAACGGCTGCGACCACCGCTGCACCTTTTGCATCATTCCCTTTGGCCGGGGCAATTCGCGGTCGGTTCCGGCCGGGGTGGTCGTGGATCAGATCCGGCGTCTGGTTGACAAGGGGTTCAACGAGGTTGTGCTGACGGGCGTCGACCTGACGTCGTGGGGGGCCGACCTGCCGGCGCAGCCGCGTCTGGGCGAGTTGGTGCTGCGAATACTCAAGTTGGTCCCCGACCTGTCGCGACTGCGCATCTCCTCGATCGATTCGATCGAGGCGGATGAGGCGCTGATGCAGGCCATTGCGACCGAGCCGCGTCTGATGCCGCATCTGCATCTGTCGTTGCAGGCCGGCGACGACATGATCCTGAAACGGATGAAGCGGCGGCATCTGCGCGATGATGCGATCCGGTTCTGCGAGGAGGCGCGGCGGCTGCGGCCCGAGATGACGTTTGGCGCGGATATCATCGCCGGATTCCCGACCGAGACCGAGGCGATGTTTGAGAACTCGCTGAAGCTGGTCACGGAATGTGACCTGACCTGGCTGCATGTGTTCCCCTATTCGCCGCGCAAGGGGACGCCTGCGGCGCGGATGCCGGCCGTGGACGGCAATGCGATCCGGGACCGGGCCGCGCGTTTGCGGGCGGCGG
>JBGSWJ010000613.1:0-10475 GCA_041752495.1 Rhodobacterales bacterium | reverse complement strand
ATCCTGAGTCAAAAGCCTGATCATTTTGCGTTCCGCGATGATGGGGTTCTCAGGTATCAGACCTACCCTTTGCCCTTCATCCTGCAACGCGCAATCGGGGTTTCAGTCAGACTGGCATACCCAAAATGGGCGACTGCGAATTTGACCACATACGACTACTGGAGGGGTTCGCCTGCCAATCGATAATCACAGCGCGGTCGATGTTCTCGGGAACGACCAGCTGAAGAATATCGCCCATGAGCTTCTGACCAGCCTGAAGTCGAACATCACGATCGACTGGGCCCATCATGTCAGCTCCCGTGCTCGTCACCAGGTCAACTTTCGGCACAGCCGGCGAAAGTATTGCTGCCGGCTCGATCTGCGGGATCGCGCCATTTAAAGCATCAGATCGCGAACCTCGGAATAGTCGACGCATTGGATGTCTTAAGGTCCATGCAGAAAATTCGTTAACCATATGATACATATAGAGTATTGGCACTGATTTCCAACTCTGGATCCTCGGAATCTGGAGTTTTCTGGCTTGTGCACTGCGCCTAAATTTCACCCGTCGGATCCCTCAGCACGATCAATAAACTAGACAAATGAGAATAGGGTACGACCGATCGGGCTAAATCGCGGCATCCTCGACCGGACATAAATTGAAAGGCCCGGTCAAAAGGCTTTTTGGGTTGCCAGTTTGGCGTTCAAGTTCAGCTGGATTTGCGTCGCCGTCCCATTTCAAAACTCATGTAGGCGACGATGAGAATGATCACCGTCAGGAACAGGGCGCTGGTGATGATCGTCCCGAGACCCATGCCCCCGTATTCGGTCGGCTGAGACAGAAGATCGCCGAAGGAGGCGCCGAGGGGACGGGTCAGGATATAGGCCAGCCAGAACCCAAGGATGGGGTCGAGTTCAAGGAAGTAATAGCCCACCGCCAGTGACGCGATGATCATGCCGAACAGGATGCCTGTCGCGAGATAGCCCAGCCCGAAATGCTCGGCCACAAGGTCACCGGCTGCCGTGCCCAGAGCAAAGGTGAAGAGGATGGCGAGCCAGTAGAAGCCTTCGCGCCGGGTCGTGTAGATTGAGTGGATCGACAGCGTCTTCTCGGAGGCATACCAGACCGCGAACGTGACGATGAGCGCGATCGAGAAACCCACGGTCGTGGTGATCAGCGGGACCGCGAAATTGTCGACCAGATTGTCGGTCACCAAGGTTCCGACGACACTGATCAGCACCACGGCAAGCCAATAGGACCAGGGGACATAGCGCTTCTGCCCGAATTGCAGGACCAATGCGCCGATCAGGACTGCCGTCATGATGAGGGACGTGGCTGTCAGGCCCAGCCCCAGATTGACCGCCAGATAATCGGCGGCGGTTTCGCCCATCGTCACAGCCATCAATTTGATGAACCAGAATGACAGGGTGACGTCCGGAACGCGGTTCGGGGCGGTATCGGCAGAGACTTCGGCGGCAAGGGACATGAGGCTCGATCCTGGGCGAAAGGGGGAAATGGAAGGGGATTGCTCGATCATGGCGTGAGCACCGCAAGGGCCTGAGCCGAGAAGGCGTCCGCGCGCGTGTCATCGTCGGCGTTGCAGCGTTCGATCGCCTTGGTCTGGAAATCCACGACGGTCGCCATGTCCGCGTCGGACAAGCTGGCGGCAGCGATCCCTTCCCTGACCTGCGTGAGCATATCTTCGCAGGGGAGCGGACGACCGTTCTCGTCAGTCACGGCAACGCCACTGACCAGTGTCACGGCGACGGGCAAGGCATCTGAACCGGCATAGGGGTTCTCGAGCGTTGCCATGAGGGCGGTCAAGGTCTCGGTGACCTTGTCAGCCGTGGGCGTGCCGCTGCGCAGGGCACTCAGCGCCGCATCGGCGGCATCGTCAACAGTGCCCCAGGCGTTGGTGTTCAAGGGCCGCATCGTGCTTTCGGCATCATCCCAAGCCGTTTCAAAATCCGTGATCCGTAGCTCAGCGGCGGTAAAGTCGCCTGTTGCGGCAATCGTCTGCACATCGCTCACGATGGTTATGAACGGGGCCATATCGCCCATGGATGCGCTCTCTGCTTGTGCAGAGGAGGGTGCCATGTAGAACTGGAAGGCCGTGAATGCAGCGACCGGAACGATGATCAACGTGGTCGCAAGTAGGAACTGCCTCATGAGAGAAACTCCGATAGGGAACGGGTCGGATACCTGATCCAAGTGCGGAGCTTTTGCGCCTGCAGGCTTACCCTGACCTCGCGCCGGCATTACAGATTTGTAAGGTTGGGGTGATGTGTCTGTCAGGGTCTGCCGCTTACTTGTCGCAGGCTGGTCTGTCACATTCGGCTCCAGCGAAACCAAAGGTCCGCCATGCGCATCCTCCTGATCGAAGACGATCGCTCGGTCTCATCCTATGTCTCCCGTGGCCTGACAGAGGCGGGGCATGTCTGTGATGTGCTTGGCGATGGAACCGACGGACTGTTTCAGGCAACCCGCGAGAGTTATGACGTTCTCGTGGTGGACCGGATGCTTCCGGGGCTTGATGGCCTGTCAATCGTGCGTGCCTTGCGCGCAGCCGGTGTGAAAGTGCCGGTCTTGTTTCTGACGGCACAAGGGGGAATTGATGATCGCGTCGAAGGGCTCGAGGCCGGCGGTGATGACTACCTGACCAAGCCTTTCGCCTTTGCCGAATTGCTGGCGCGGGTCAACGCACTGTCCCGTCGTCCGCCAGTGCAGGATGTGAAGACCGTCCTGCGCGTGGCCGATCTGGAACTCGACATGCTGCGTCGTCAGGCCCGTCGCGGAGGTCAGAACATCGACCTTCTGCCCAAGGAGTTCACCCTCCTTGAGGTGCTGATGCGGAACGAGGGCCGGGTCGTGACACGGACGATGCTTTTGGAACGGGTCTGGGATTTCCACTTCGATCCCAAGACCTCCGTCGTCGAAACCCATATCAGCCGCTTGCGGGCCAAGATGGACAAACCCTTTGAGGTGACGCTGCTCCACACCATCAAGAACGCAGGCTATTCGCTCCATGCGCCTCGCTGATCTGCGCCGAAGCACATCTTTCCGGCTGGCGATCGGGGTCAGCCTCTTCATCCTTGGTGCGTTCGTTATTGCGGGTGGCATCGGTTACGTGATGATGCACCGCCAGCTGACGATCCGGCAGCAGGCACGGGTGACGGAAGTCTTCGCGAGCCTGGAAGGGGTCAGCCTTCAGAATGATGAACAGGACTTGATTGACGCCGTCACGACGCGGATTGCCGCAAGCCCTGATCGTTCCACGCTCTATCTCCTCAAGGACGCGCAAGGTGAACTGCTTGTCGGGAACATGCCGGATGTTTCGCTGAAGCCGGGATGGTCGATCGTTGAGGCAGGTGCGCTTGGTGTTCAGACCGACTATCCGTTTCGGATCTTTGCCGGTCAGACAGGAGACTACTGGCTCATTGTCGGAATGACGGATGCCGATATCGACGACTTTCGCGAGATCATTCTGGGCACTTTCGGCTGGTCGGCGGCCCTGGCCCTGCTGGCGGCCATCGGCGCCGGCACAATGCTCGCGGCAGGCATGCAGCGGCGTCTGTCTAGGGTCGGAAATACATTGAACCAGGTGGCCCATGGCGACCTCGCCGCACGGTTACCCGTCACGCCCAAAGGAGATGATATCGATCAGATTGCCCGGTCGATCAATGAGATGCTGGCTCGCCTCGAAGCACAGGTCGAGGCGTTGCGCCAGGTCAGTGCCGACATCGCCCATGATCTGCGCACACCGCTCAATCGGTTGCGGATCAGAATTGAGGAGGCGGCTGACAAGAGTGCGTCTGGACAGCCCATCGACGAGGACCTCGCTGCCGCCATTACGGAAAGCGAGACCATCGACGCCACCTTCTCCGCGCTTCTGCGCATTGCACAGATCGAAGCCGGTGCCCGTCGCGAACGGTTCGCGCCGATCGATCTTGCTGCTGTGCTGAGTGATGTCGCCGAGGTCTATGGCGATGTGGTCGAAGACGCAGGGATGTCGTTGGTCAGGACGGTCATGGATCCCGCGCCGATCCTGGGCGACAAGGACCTCCTGACACAGGTGTTTGCGAACCTGATCGAAAACGCGATACGGCACTGTGCGCAGGGCACAATCATCACCTGTGCGATCACAACCGACAACCGAACAGTGCGTGCAACGGTCGCCGACACAGGTCCTGGCATCACGCCCGCCGAGCGGGTGAATGTGCTGCGGAGGCTCTATCGGCTGGAGAAAAGCCGGAGCACTCCAGGTTCGGGATTGGGACTCAGCCTCGTGAAGGCGGTGGCGGACCTTCACGGTGCAGAGCTTGTCCTGTCGGATGCCATGCCCGGTTTGCGGGTCGACCTTGTCTTTCCGAAACATGGTGGCAGCTACGACGGGCTGCCATCGGATGACGATGTTTAGTCTTGATCAGATCCTCCCGTCGCTCGAGTCTTTTGGGATCTGGTCCTATTGGCTGATCGGGCTGGCGGCCTTCCTGGAAGGGCTGTTTGTCACGGGAATCGTCTTTCCCGGCTCGCTGATCGTGGATGCAGGCGGCATCCTCGCACAAAGGGGTGTGGTCGACTTTTTCGATCTGCTCTGGTTCGTGGCCATCGGATCTGCTCTTGGCGGCGAAGCGAGCTTCTGGATCGGCCGTCTGGCGATGCAGCGCGATCCGGGGCGCTTTGATCCGGAGAAATCCGCCGTGTTTCGCAGGGCCAGTGCGCTGTTTGCCCGTCGTGGACCGATGGCGCTGGTTTTCGGGAGCTTCGCTGGGCCGGTTTCGGGTTTTGTGCCGCTCGCTGCCGCCTTTTCGGGAATGCGCTATCGCCATTTTGCACCTTGGAATCTGCTTGGTTCGGCGACCTATGCGATGGGGCACGTGACGCTCGGGTATTTCCTCGGCGGGGCATTGTCGCATCTTGGTGCCAGCGCATCGCGCGATCTGGTGCTGATCGTTGCGATCAGTGCCACGCTGGCCCTTGTCTGGTTTCTTGTGGTGCGCCTCAGACGCGGTTTGCCCTTCCTGTGGTCAGTGATGCAGTCCATCGGAGGTGCAATTGCTGCCAATCCCGAGGTGCAATCGTGGTCTGCCCGTCATCCAAAAACGATGTTCCTGATTGCGAACCGCTTTGATCACAGCCGTTTCGGGGGCCTGCGCCTCACGGTTCTGTCGGCGCTGATGGCCTACGTTCTCTTTCTTTATGTCGGGTCCGTGCTGGACTTGGTTCTGCATGGGCCGATCGATGAGGTTGATGTCAGGCTGGCCAGTCTGATCCACGCGTTCTGGGATACGCGGGGGTTGCGCATAGCCGCACATCTGACCGCTTTGGGCGATTGGCGCACCGTCACGGCCCTCTTCCTTGGTGTTGCGGCCATGCTGATGGTCTATGGCCGATGGCCACTGGCGCTTGGGATGGGCATCGCGGTGATCGGGAATGTGACGTTGGTCGCGCTGCTCAAGTCGATCTTTGACCGGCCACGACCCGAACTCGCCTATTTCACGGAAACGAGCGGCAGTTTGCCAAGTGGCCATGCGGCAATTTCGGTCGCGTTCTACGGCTATCTTTGCTTTGTCGGATGGAGGCTCAGATTTGTAAGGCCATTTCAAGCTGCACTCCTCGATTGCGCGATCGCACTGCTGGTCGGGTCAAGTCGGGTCTATCTGATTGAACATTACCTGTCTGACGTGCTGAACGGTTATCTTGTCGGTGCCTTCTGGCCCTTGGTGGGCATCACGGTCGCAGAGTGGCAGAGCGAACGCGCCGGCAACACCGTCGCATTCGGTCCAATCGTAAGGTCGATGGCGGCGGTGGTCGGTCTGATGCTGAGCTTCTCTGCAATCTGGACCGTCATGACCTATGAAAAGGCTCTGAACATTGTCCAGACGGTCGAGGAGATCCGCATTGTCTCCGACATTCCGGCGCTCTGGACGGACGATCTGATACGACCAATGACCGAAACCATCGCGGGCGAACCCCAAGAGCCCATCAATCTGGTGATCGTGGCACCGGACCTGGAAACCCTGACCGCCTCGATGACAAACGCCGGCTGGATCGTCGCTCAGCCGCCCGGTTTTTCCTCCCTTGGACGCGCTGCCATCGCCGCCTGGACCAATCAACCCGACCCCAATGCGCCGGTGACAACCTATTTCTGGCAAGGACAACCGAATGCCATCGCCTTTCAGATGCCCACTGCCGATGCCACGCTGCGCAAGCGGCACCATGTCCGCTTCTGGCCATCGGCCATGGAAACGGCGGATGGCGCTAAACTGTTCTTTGGTGCAGCCAGTTTTGACGATGGTCTGGACTGGGGCGTGACACATCACATCAATCCTGACATCGATGCTGAAAGGGATTTTCTTGCGAAAGGTCTGCTCGAGGCGGACGGGACGGCGGTGCAGTCCTCGTTTCAGGGGGTGCCGGCACAACAAGGCACCAACTTCAACGGTGATCCGTGGTTCACAGATGGCGCGGTGGACCTGCTGATCTTGAGTGGCCCAAAGAAAGGCGCACCATGACCATCACGTCACATGATCGACCCAAGCTCCCTGCGGGCATCTGGGTGCTGGGGCTGGTCAGCCTGTTCATGGACATTTCTTCAGAGATGATTCACAGCCTGTTGCCCCTGTTTCTGGCGACGACATTGGGGGCAAGCGCTCTTGCCATCGGTCTGATCGAAGGATCAGCCGAGGCGACGGCGCTGATCACCAAAGTCTTTTCCGGGGTTCTCAGCGACTGGTTCGGACGGCGCAAAGGCTTGGCGCTCCTGGGATACGGCCTGGGGGCAGCCACAAAACCACTCTTTGCACTCGCACCGGGTGTAGGCGTCGTGTTGACTGCGCGGCTCCTCGACAGGGTGGGCAAAGGGATCCGGGGGGCGCCACGTGATGCGCTCGTTGCCGACATCGCCCCGCCAGAGTTACGCGGAGCTGCATTCGGACTGCGCCAGGCACTTGATACGGTTGGGGCCTTCACGGGGCCACTGCTGGCCGTCGGGCTCATGCTGCTCTGGGCCAACGATTTTCAGAGAGTGTTCTGGGTGGCTGTTATCCCGGGTGCAATGGCCGTTATTCTACTGGCTGTCGGCATCCGTGAACCGCCAGCCATACCGCGGGACCGCAGGACAAATCCGATCACACGGGTCAACCTTAGCCGTCTGTCATCCCGATATTGGAATGTCGTCGGCATCGGGGCGGTCTTTACCCTCGCACGGTTCAGCGAAGCGTTTCTGGTGCTCCGCGCGCAACAGAGTGGGATCGCACTGGCCTTCGTTCCATTGGTCATGGTGGCGATGAATGCGGTCTATGCCGTTTCGGCCTACCCGTTTGGTCGGCTGGCAGACAGGATCAGTCACAAGACCCTGCTCGCCCTCGGTCTGGCCCTTCTGATCGCCTCTGATGTTGTCCTCGCAAGCAGCACCCATTGGGGTGTGATCCTCGCAGGGGTCGCCCTCTGGGGCCTGCACATGGGGATGACCCAAGGGCTGCTCGCGGTCATGGTCGCTGACACCGCTCCTGCAGACCTGCGTGGCACCGCATATGGGTTCTTCAATCTGCTGAGCGGCGTCGCACTCCTTGCCGCCAGCATCATTGCCGGCCTCCTGTGGGACCGCTTCGGTGCGCCTTTCACTTTTCTGGTCGGAGCCGCGTTCAGCGCCGCGGCATTGCTGCTGCTTTTGCGCGGTAGCGGACGGAAACCCGACAAGACCATTGGGCAGGCAGACGGACAAAGCACCGGTGACAAAACCTAAGCGCAACCAGCCCATTGCCTTGATCCAAGTCGGAAAACTCCAGAGTCCGGCGGTCTACGGTTTGGGTCTCAGAGCATGGAGCAGGCCATTGGCTGCGCAGTCAAGCCGGTTGCTGTCGCCGGTTCAAAGCTGTAAGCGCTGTTCTGATCCCACCTTCCTGCTGAAACCGTAAGCTGCGATGCGCCGCTGTGTGGAGATTTGCAGGGGAGGTGTCATTGGGAGTCCATCGGGAGCGCAGTATGGAGGCCGTCGGGTTTGTGGAGCTGCTGGCGGCTCCGGCGGCCAAGCGGCGATGGTCTGACGAGGCGAAGGGCCGGATGGTGGCGGAGACGCTGGTGCCCGGGGTCACGGTGAATGAGGTAGCGCGTCGGCATGGATTGTTGGCCAACCACTTGACTTCGTGGCGGACGCTGGCGCGGCAGGGCAAGCTGGTTGTGCCGGAAGCTGCGGGAGCCGAGTTCGCAGCACCTGTGGTGGCGGCGCAGTCGATGGACATGCCTGTTTCAACTTCTTCGATTGATCTGATCATCGGCCCTGTGATGGTGCGGCTGGACGGTGCCACACCAGCAGCCCGGGTTGCGGAACTGGCCATGGCACTTCGGGCCTGCGCATGATCTTCCCGTCGAACCGGGTGCGGATCATGGTGGCGACGAAGCCCATCGACTTCCGCAAGGGTCATGACAGCCTGGCCGCGATGGTGAAGAATGAGCTGCGCAAAGACCCGTTCACCGGGACGGTTTTTGTCTTCCGTGCCAGAAAGGCAGATCGCCTGAAGCTTTTGTATTGGGACGGCACCGGTCTGGTGATGGCCTACAAGCGGCTGGAGGAGCACAGCTTCACCTGGCCTGCGGTGAAGGACGGGCTGATGCTGATGAACCATGCGCAGTTCGAGGCGCTGTTTGCGGGGCTAGATTGGCGGCGGGTTCGGGCCATCGCGGCGAAGGCTCCCGAAGCCGTGGAATGAGCCGTTCAAGGCTGCGGCAGGATGACTCAGTTGGCTCTTTCCAGAGGCATAGCTGATGGTGGTTTGGTAAGAACCGGCCATGCCGAAGACCGCTGATCTGCTTGAAGAAATTGCTGCGCTGAAGGCGATGCTGATCGCCGCAGACGCGCGCGACAAGCGCAAGGACGGGCGCATTGCACGGCTGGAGAAGCTGGTCGCGGCCTTCAAACAGGCGGTCTTCGGCCGGAAATCGGAAAAGAGCGATCCGGACCAGTTCGAACTGGCGCTGGAAGATCTGGAAACGGCCATGGCTGTGATCCATGCCGAAGAGGATGCAGAGGATCGCGCCGCCAAGCGCCCTGCCAAACCGCGTGCCGCCAATCGTGGTGCATTGCCCAAGCACCTGCCGCGCATCGAAGAAGTCATCGAGCCGGACAGCCTGATCTGCGACTGCGGCGGCTGTTTGCACTGCATCGGCGAGGATGTCTCGGAACGGCTGGACATCGTGCCCGCCCAGTTCCGTGTCATCGTTACCCGCCGTCCGAAGTATGCCTGCCGGTCCTGCACGGATGGTGTCGCGCAGGCCCCGGCACCGGCGCGGCTGATCCCGGGTGGCATGCCGACCGAGGCCACGGTCGCCCATGTGCTGGTCAGCAAATACGCCGATCACCTGCCGCTCTACCGGCAGGCCCAGATCTACAGCCGTCAGGGCGTCGATCTCGACCGATCCACGCTTGCGGATTGGGTCGGGCGCGCCGCCTTCGAACTCCGCCCCCTCCATGACGCGCTGATGGCCGATCTGAAGCGGTCCTCCAAGCTGTTCATGGACGAGACCCGCGCCCCCGTGCTCGACCCGGGGGCCAGAAAGACCAAGACAGGATACTTCTGGGCACTGGCCCGCGACGACCGTCCATGGGGCGGCACGTCACCACCGGGCGTGGTCTTCACCTATGCCCCCGGTCGCGGCGGGCAACATGCAGAGCGGATATTGCAGGGCTTTGGCGGCATCCTGCAGGTCGATGGCTATGCCGGATACAACCGACTGATCGCAGCGGACCGGATCGGTCCGGGTATCCGGCTCGCCTATTGCTGGGCCCACGCGCGCCGCAAGCTGATCGAGATCACCCGCACCGGACCCGCGCCGATTGCCGAGGAGGGCGTGGCCCACATCCGCGATCTCTATGCCATCGAGGCGGAGATCCGCGGCAGTGACCCTGCCACCCGACTGGCCATCCGGCAGGATCGCTCCGCCCCGATCCTCGCCCGCCTCGACGACTGGTTGGCCCACCACCGCGCCCGCGCCTCGGCAAAGTCACCCTTGGGCGAGGCCCTTGCCTACATCGCCAAATACCGCGATGGCCTTGGTCGCTTCCTCATCGATGGCCGCGTCGAGATCGACAGCAACACCGTCGAACGCACCATCCGCCCCATCGCACTGAACCGCAAGAACCCCTCTTCGCGGGCCATGACGCCGGAGCCGAAAACTGGGCCGTCATCGCCTCGCTCATCGAGACCTGCAAAATGAACGGCGTCGATCCCCACGCATGGTTGTCAACCACCCTTACCGCCATCGTCCAAGGCCACAAGCAGAGCCAGATCCACGATCTGCTGCCGTGGAATTACGCCGTCACCGTGTGATCGGAACAACGCTTACTCAAAGCTGTGTAAGCGTCCGGTCTGACTGCCCTGCCGCATGATGATGGTGCCGGTTAGTGTCCACCATCGATAGTGGACACTAAGGTGCTTGATGGCGCGGCGGACAAGGCGGCTTTGGACGGATGATGAGAAGCGGTCGATCTGTCTTC
>JBGSWJ010000612.1:0-4445 GCA_041752495.1 Rhodobacterales bacterium | reverse complement strand
GGCGAGATCCGGGCCGGGGATGTACCGGTGGCCTTTATCGGCAAGCCCTGCGACGTCGCCTCGGTCGCCAAGGCCAAGGCGGCGGATGCGGGGTTGGCGGCCAAGCTGCCGCTGACGATTGCGATTTTCTGTGCCGGTGCGCCGAATCTTGTTGCGACCGACCGCCTGCTTGACCGTCTGGGCGTGCCCAAGGACGCCACGCTGACCGACCTGCGCTATCGCGGGGACGGCTGGCCGGGGCTGATGCAGGCGCGGTATCTGGATCAGGACGGGGTTGAGCAGGTGTCGGAAGGCATCCCCTATGCCGAAGGCTGGGGCCGTATCCTGCAATCCGAACGCCGCTGGCGCTGCCGCATCTGCACGGATCACACCGGGGCGTTTGCCGATGTTTCCGTGGGTGATCCGTGGCATAACCCACCTGCGGGCAATGTGGATGCGGGGCGGTCTTTGATCGTGGCGCGGACGCCTGCGGGCCTCAAGCTGATCGAGGATGCGATTGCGGCCGGTGTGCTGGTGGCCACGCGGACCGAACGGGACGTGATCGCCAAGGCGCAGCCGAACTTGCTCGCCACGCAGGGCGCAGTCTGGGGTCGGCGTCTGGCGATGCGGGTGACGGGGATGACGGTTCCGGCGGACAAGGGTTTGCCGCTGTTTGGCTATTGGCTGCGGCTGCCGCTGCGTGAAAAGGCGCAATCGCTGGTCGGGACGGTCAAGCGGATCGTCCGGGGTAAGTTGTGGCGCCCTGTGACCGTGCGGGGGCTGTGATGACTCTAGGTGAAGCCATGCGGCGTGGCCGCGACAACAACGTCGGCAACCTGCGCCTGTTTCTGGCCGGGGCCGTGGTGACAAGCCATGCCTGGCCGCTGGCGCTGGGCGAAGGCGTCCATGAACCCTTGTCCGACCTGACCGGGCGGTCGCTGGGTTTCTGGGCGGTGATTGCGTTTTTCTTCCTGTCGGGGCTGTTCATTTCTGAAAGTGCAGCCAATCGCAGCACAAAGTCATTCTGGACATCGCGGGCGCGGCGCATTCTGCCGGGACTCGTCATGGCGCTGATCGTGACCGTCATTCTGGCCGTCCTTTCAGGTGCGCGGCCCGGTCTGTTGACCGGCGCGGAATATGTGGTCCGCAATACGCTTCTCGCCTCGATCGAACACCGGATTGACGGAGCCTTTGCGTCCAACCCCTACCCCGAGATGGTGAATGGCCCGCTTTGGAGCCTGTTCAACGAAGTGACTGCCTATGTGCTTTGTTACACGGCGGCGCGTCTTGGTCTGTTGCAGCAGCGAGGCGGGACGGTCCTGATCCTTGTCGCCGCAGCGCTGCTGGCTGCTGTGGACGGGCTGCCGCCCCGGCTTGACGCTTTTGGACCGCTGTTTCTTGCTTTTGCGATGGGCATGGCCGTCTGGCAGTTCCGTGACGATCTTCCGCTGGACTGGCGCATTGTCGCTCTCCTGTCGCCGCTGGTTCTGTTTGGCTGGGCGGGGATGCTGGTGCCGTTTGCCTATGTGCTTGTCCTTGTGTCGTGGAAGGTGCCCGGCAAATCGCCCAAGACCGATCTGTCCTATGGCGTCTACCTTTACGGCTGGCCAGTCGCGCAATTCGTGCTGTTTCTTGTGCCGGGCCTGACGCCTGTGGAACTCGCTATCATGTCGATGATCGCGGTGCTGCCCTTTGCAGCGGCAAGCTGGTATCTGGTCGAACATCCGTCGATCCGCCGCAAGGTTGTGGTGGCCTGACCCAATGGCAATCGCGATGACCACAACCGTCCCTGCGACGAAGAAGAAGGGCACCATCTTTGGCGTTCACTTCGTCGTGGCCCTGTTCTTTGTGGGGATGATGCTGCCGACTTCCGTGTCGGTGAGCGCGGGTGGCCTGCGGTTGTCGGTGTATCGCGTGGTGCTGCTGCTGGCGTTCATCCCGATGTTGGTGATGCTGGTCGGCGGCAAGCGCGGCAAGATGCATGTGTTTGACGGGCTGGTGGCGGCACATTCGATCTGGGCGCTTCTGGCGCTGATTGCCTGGGGCGGCCTGGGGCAGGGCATCGAATCCGGCGGCATCTATATCATCGAATTCGCGGGGTCTTACCTTCTCGGTCGGTTGTTCATCCGGTCCTATGAGGACTTTGCCGCCATGGCGCGGGCCTATGTGATCATCGTCGTCGGCACGCTTTTGTTCACCATCCCCGAGGCGCTGACAGGCAAGCACATCCTGTATGACACGCTGGCCGGTGCCACGGGCGGGCCCCCTGCCCCGTTCATCGAACCGCGCATGGGGCTGGCCCGGACGTTCGGGCCGTTTGACCATCCGATCCTGTATGGTGTGTTCTGCGCGGCTGCCTTTTCGATGGCCTATTTCGTGGTGGCGGAACGGCGGCTGACGAACTTCAAAGGCATGGGGCTTGTGATGGGGGTTGGCGTGGCTACGTTCCTGTCGGCCTCGGGCGGGCCCTATGTCGTGCTGATGATGCAGGGCTTTGTCGCGGGGTGGCAGCGGGTGCTGGGCGATATTCAGGGCCGCTGGAAGATGCTGTTTGGCCTGTTTGCGATCATCTACCTGTCGATCGACCTGTTTTCGAACCGGACGCCGTTCCATGTGTTCGTGACCTATTTCACCTTTTCGACCGTGTCGGCCTATAACCGCATCCTGATTTTTGAATACGGCATGGCCGAAGTCTGGCGGCATCCCCTGCTGGGGATCGGACTGGGCGATTGGGTGCGGCCTGTCTGGATGTCGGACAGCATGGACAATTTCTGGCTGTTGATCGCCGTGCGCTATGGCATCCCGGCGTGGCTGTTCCTTGTCGCTTTGATGGGTGGGCTGATCTGGGCCGTGGCCCAGCGCAAGGATTTCCCGCCCGAATGGAAGCGGGCGCGGCATGCCTGGGCGTTCACGCTGTTCGGGATCACGGTGGCGGCGGCGACGGTGCATCTGTGGAACGCACTGTTTGTGCTGTTCATCTTCATCATCGGGTCAGGCGCGTGGATGTACGACACGCCGATCCCAAAGGCCGGAAAGGCCGCGAAACCCAACACGACAGGGTTCACCCCCGTCGCCCGTCTGTTCTGAGAGGCAGTATCATGGATCTGAGCATCATCATCATCAACTGGAACACCCAAGCCATGCTGCGGGACTGTCTGAACACGGTCTTTGCCGGGCTGGGCGACCTTTCGGCCGAGGTCATGGTGGTGGACAATGCGTCAACCGACGGATCGGCGGAAATGGTGGAGGCGGATTTTCCGGGTGTGCATCTGATCCGCAATGCGACCAATATGGGCTTTGCGGCGGCCAACAATCAGGCGCTGCGGATTGCGCGGGGACGGCATGTGATGCTGCTCAATTCCGATACGCTGGTGCATGGGTCGGTTCTGCCGGCTTCGGTGGCGTGGCTGGACACGCATCCGCATGTGGGCGTGATGGGGCCGCGTGTGCTGAACCGGGACGGGACGGTGCAGGTATCGTCCACGGCGTTCCCGACGCTGGGGATGCTGACGTTGCAGACGCTGGGGCTGACACGGTTTGCGAAGTTAGACAGTTACCGGATGACGGGCTGGGACCGCCGGGAGGAGCGCAAGGTCGAGGTGATTTCGGGCTGTGCGATGTTTGTCCGGCGCGAGGCGATGGATCAGGTCGGGCTGCTGGACGACGGGTTCTTCTTTTATGGAGAGGAAACCGACTGGTGCCGCCGGTTCAGCGCGGCGGGTTGGGGTGTGGTCTTTGCGCCCGTGGGCGAGATCACGCATTTTGGCGGCGGATCGGTGCGGTCCTTGAACCACCGGCGCGATGTGATGCTGACCGAAGGCACGATCCGGCTGCACCGCAAGCATGGCGGGCTGGTGGGCGGGATCGCCTGCTATGGTCTGCTGGCGGTGTTCAATGCGTCGCGGGCTGTCCTGTGGTCGGCGGCGGCGCTGGTGCGGCGGCCGGGGGCTGCGGCGCGGGCGAAGCATTTCTTTTCGGTGCTGGGTGATTTCGGGCAGGTCTGGCCCAAGGCAGCGAAAGCATGAAGGTTCTTCTGATCGCGCCCAATATCGACGGTACTGACGTGGGCGAAGCCTTTGTCGCCTATAAATGGGCGGCGGCGCTGGGGGAACTGGTGGACCTGACTGTCCTGTCGTTCGAACGGCCGGGTCGGAAACCGCTGGCCGAACAGTTACCGGGCATCAGGGTTGAAACCTGGCCCGAACCAGGCTGGGCGCGCAAGAACGAGCGGCTGAATGCGATGTTGAAACCGGCCTGGCCGGTGTTTTCATCTAAGGTGAAGGGCTGGATCAAGGCGGCGCTGGCGCGGGGCGAAACGTTTGATGTGACGCATCAGCTGATGCCGCAGGCGGCGCGCTATGCCTCGCCCTTAAGGCATTTCGATATACCCTATGTCATCGGGCCGCTAGGCGGCGCGCTGGACACGCCCGAGGCGTTCCGGGCCGAGGCCGGGTCAGCGCCGATGT
>JBGSWJ010000611.1:0-6227 GCA_041752495.1 Rhodobacterales bacterium | reverse complement strand
ATGGCGACGCGCGCCTCGTCTGCTTCGCGCCAGCGGCGGTAGAGGAGCAGGCCCTCTGCATGGCGCAGTTGCGCGCCGATCTCGCGGTAGCGGGCAGCGGCGCGGGCCTGACGGGCAAGGGACTGGATCTGGACGGCCAGCGCCTCGATCACATCGTCGACACGGGTAAGGTTCTGTTCCGCGCCCTTCAGCTTCAGTTCCGCCTCGTGTCGGCGCTGGTAGAGGCCGGAAATGCCGGCGGCCTCTTCAAGGATCATCCGGCGGGCCTGAGGGCGGGAGTTGATGAGTTCCGAAATCTGCCCCTGCCGGACCAGCGCAGGCGAATGGGCCCCGGTCGAGGCGTCGGCAAACAGCATCTGCACGTCGCGGGCGCGGACCTCTTTCTGGCCGACCTTGTAGGCCGATCCTGCATCGCGGGTTATGCGGCGGATGACTTCGACCACATCGCTGTCGTTGAATCCGGCGGGGGCAAGGCGTTCGGAATTGTCGATGACAAGCGCAACTTCGGCATAGTTGCGGGCGGGGCGGGTCGCGGCGCCCGCAAAGATCACGTCTTCCATCCCGCCACCGCGCATGGCCGTGGGTCGGTTTTCGCCCATGACCCAGCGAAGCGCTTCGAGCAGGTTAGACTTGCCACAGCCATTGGGTCCGACCACGCCCGTCAGCCCGTCGGCGATGATCAGGTCGGTCGGGTCGACAAAGCTCTTGAAGCCGTTCAGGCGCAGTCTGGTGAAACGCATCTGCCCCCCGATTCCTGCCAGACGTGCCAAAGGATGCGGGCAGAGGCGGCCTCTGTCAAGAAAACGACACCAATGACGGGGGGTCCGGGGCGGCTTATCCCCAAGATATTGACTGTTTGGCAGGTAGCCAACGCCGGATTGAGTATTTGAAGAACAAAGTAACGGGCAGAGACACGGGTTACTTTGTTCTTCAAATACTCATCTTGCGACGCCAGCCAATGGCCTGCACTTTGACGGTCCTGACACTGACGCCGTCGGTTTCCGGCTTGACGCCCGACCGTGTCAGGGCGCAGATACAGAACTGCATGGTTCCCCCGCCAAGGTGCAAAGCATCGGGGGATCAAAAGGGAATGCGGTGAGGGCTGATCCTGAAAGGGAGGCTCGAACCCGCAGCCGCCCCCGCGACTGTGAGCGGAGAGTGCTGCGTCAATGACCACTGGGGAGATCCCCGGGAAGGTGACGCAAGCATGATGACCCGCAAGCCAGGAGACCTGCCATGCAAAGTGAAACTCAATCCCCGTCGGGCGGACGGGACAGGAGCATGATATGCATATCGAAGAAGGCCTCGTGAACGGGGCGAAACTGCTGCTTGGCTATGCCACGGCCGCAACGGCTGGTGTTTACACACTGAAACTCGCCTACGAGACGGCCATTGAGCGGGGACTTCCTTCGTTAGCGGCGCGGTCCGCAATAGCGACTGCTCTTGTCTTCACGTTCTTTGAAATCCTGCCACACTATCCGGTTGGCGTTTCGGAAGTTCACCTTATCCTTGGTTCTACCCTGTTCCTTCTGTTCGGTGCGGCCCCTGCGGCGATCGGTTTGGCGCTTGGTCTGCTCGTGCAGGGTATGTTCTTTGCGCCGTTTGACCTGCCCCAGTACGGCATGAACATCACGACACTGCTTGTCCCGTTGTTTGCTCTGCAGATTGTGGCCAAGAAATTGATTGCACCGAACGCGGCCTATGTGGACCTCAAGTATTCTCAGGCGCTCGCGCTTTCGACCGCATATCAGGGCGGCATCGTGGCATGGGTCGCGTTCTGGGCTTTCTATGGTCAGGGCTTCGGTGCCGCGAATGTTGCATCCGTGTTCAGTTTTGGCGCGGCATACATGCTTGTTGTTCTGCTTGAACCGCTTGCTGATCTGGCTGTTCTGGCCGGCGCAAAGTCCCTGCGCGGACTTCGCAAATCGGGCCTTGTGACTGATCGTCTGTTCAACCCGGCCTGAGTTACTCCGACTATCTTCTGAAACGGTCCCCTTCGCGGGGGCCGTTTTGTCGTTTTCACCAAGGATGCCATCCATGCAAGCCAAGATCCCTGCCACTGTTGTCACCGGGTTCCTCGGAGCCGGCAAGACAACGTTGATCCGTCATATGCTGATGAATGCCGAAGGGCGGCGGATTGCGCTGATCATCAACGAATTTGGCGATCTGGGCGTGGACGGGGAAATCCTGCGTGGCTGCGGGATCGAGACCTGTCGCGAGGAAGATATTGTCGAGCTGTCGAACGGATGCATCTGTTGCACTGTGGCTGACGATTTCATCCCGACGATCGAGATGCTTCTCAACCGCCCCGACCGCCCTGATCACATTGTGATCGAGACCTCGGGTCTTGCCCTGCCGCAGCCTTTGGTGCGGGCGTTCAATTGGCCGGGGATTTCGACGCGGATCACCGTCGATGGTGTCGTGACGGTGGTGGACGGCAAGGCTGTGAGCGAAGGGCGGTTTGCGCATGATGTGGCCGCCGTCGATGCCCAGCGCGCAGCTGACGAGAACCTTGACCACGAAACGCCGCTGTCGGAACTGTTCGACGACCAGGTCGCCTGTGCCGACATGATCGTCGTCAACAAGACCGACCTCATGTCAGATGCAGAGATCGACGCGCTGACAGCGCAGCTTTCATCGGAAAGCCGGGATGGCGTGCAGGTGGTGCGCACGTCGATGGGGGCGCTGCCGGTGGGGGTTCTGCTTGGCCAGGCGATCGGTGCCGAGGCGGATATGGATGTGCGGGGCGAGGTGCATCACCATCATCATCACGACGATGATGATGATGACGATCACGATGACCACCACCACGACCATGGCCACGATGAGTTCGAGAGCTTTGTCGTCACGCGCGGCGAAGTGGCGGACTCCAAGGCCTTTGCAGCCCAGGTGGCCGACGTGATCCGGGCGCATGACATTCTGCGGCTGAAGGGGTTTGCGACCGTGACTGGCAAGCCCATGCGTCTAACATTGCAGGCCGTCGGGCCGCGCGTGGACACTTACTTTGACAAGCCTGTCGGGGCGGGCCCGCGTGAAACGCGGCTGGTCGTGATAGGCCAGGCCGGGCTGGACCGCGCGGCGATCGAGGCTGCGTTGCAGGCATGAGCGTGACGGTCCGCAAGGCAAGTCCGAAAGAGGCTGGTGCCACGGCCCTTTTGCAGGCCAGCCATGCCTATCTGCAGTCGCTTTATCCGCCCGAGGACAACTATTTTCTGTCCATCGACGAGCTTTGCGTGCCGTCCATCGCTTTCTTTGTTGCCGAACGCGGCGGGGCGACCATCGCTTGCGGCGCGCTGGCGACAAAGGACGGCTATGGCGAGGTCAAGTCGATGTTCACCGCCCATGAGGCGCGGGGGGCAGGCACCGGCGCGATCCTGATGGCGGCCCTTGAGGCCGAGGCCCGGGCGCAGGGTCTGCCGCTCATGCGGCTGGAAACAGGGGATGATCTTTACCCCGCGCACAGGCTTTACGAGCGGCATGGGTTTGTGCGCTGCGTGCCGTTCGGGGACTATGCCGAGGGTCCCCATTCCGTTTTCATGGAAAAGCGGCTGTGAGATCAGCCCGGCAGTTTCGGGCCTTTGCCCTTGCGCGCGGCCTCGGCCAGTTTGGCCACAAGGTCGGCCTTGGGCTTCTTGCCGCCGAACGGGTTCTTGTCCGTACCGGGGGCGTTGTGTTCCTTGTGGCGGGGCGTGCCTTTGGCGGCGGTGCTGCTGAACTGCTTGCTGTAGTCGGCCATGGCAGGCTCCTGTTTCGCGATGTGGGTGTGACCCATGCCCTATATGGGGATGCGGCACAAGGTTTCCACTGATGCATCTGCTGGCGGCGACCCCCGGGGCGATTGTGGACGGCACGGCCCCCGTTGATCTGGCGCAGACGCCGGGGGATGTGGTCATCCTGTCGGCAGCTGATACGGAACTGGCACTGCTGTCAGAGGCGCGGGCGGCGATGGAACGGCCCCCGGTGCTGCGTTTGGCGTCATTGTTGCACCTGTCCCATCCCCTGTCGGTAGACCTGCATCTGGACGCCTGTGCGACAAGGTCCCGTCTGGTGATCGCCCGCATCCTTGGCGGGCAGGGATACTGGCGCTACGGGCTGGCGCAGTATTCGGCCAGACTGTTCGAGGCAGGTGTGCCCTTTGTCGCCCTGCCGGGGGATGACAAGCCGGATCAGGAACTGCGTGCTCTGTCGACGGTGACGGATGCGGATTACGAGGCGCTCTGGTCCTATTTCGTGGAAAGCGGGCCCGACAATGCGGTGGGCCTGCTGAGCTATGCGAAGGCGATGCTGGACGGTGGCGAAAAGCCCGCGGCAGCACGGCCCCTGTTGCGGGCCGGGATCTATTGGCCTGGGGTCGGGCAGGCGGATCTGACGCTCGTCCAGCAAAGCTGGGTGCAGAACAGGCCGGTCGTGCCCGTGGTGTTTTACAGGTCGCTGATGCAGGGTGCGGGGCTTGCACCTGTCAACCGAACGGTCAAGGCTCTGCTGCGGGTCGGACTGAACCCCCTGCCAGTCTTTGTCGCTTCGCTGAAAGACCCGCTGAGCCGGGCGACCTTGGCCGCGCTTTTCGCTGACGCGCCGCCCGATGTGATCCTGAACTGCACCTCTTTTGCCGTAGGCAGCCCCCATGCGGGGGACAACGGCCCGGACAACCCGCTGGCCGTCAATGATGCGCCGGTATTTCAGGTGATCCTGTCGGGCGGGACCGAAGCCGCCTGGGCCGAGGGGCTGCGCGGGCTATCCGGCACCGATATCGCCATGAACGTGGCCCTGCCCGAGGTCGACGGGCGCATCCTGTCGCGCGCTGTGAGCTTCAAGGGCGAGGCCTATTTCGACCCCGACACAGAATGCCCTATCACGACCTATCAGCCGCAGGGTGACCGGATCGACTTTGTCGTGCGGCTTGCGGCGAACTGGGCGGCACTGCGGCGCAAGGCGGCATCGGACCGCAAGGTCGCGCTGATCCTTGCCAATTATCCCAACAAGGATGGGCGTTTGGCCAATGGCGTGGGCCTCGATACGCCCGCTGCGACAGTGCATGTGCTGGGGCTGTTGCGGGATGCGGGCTATGCCGTGGATGGCGCGCCTGAAAAGTCCCAGGCGCTGATGGACCGGATCATGGCGGGCCCGACGAACTGGCTGACAGACCGGGCCTCGCGGGAGGGGGGAGAGGTTCTGCCGCTGGCCGATTACCGCGCCTTCTTTGACGCGCTGCCATGGGAGGTGAAGGATCAGGTCATCACCCGTTGGGGCGAGCCCGAATCTGATCCCTTCTTCCGGTCAGGGGCTCTGCCATCGGAGACAATCGCAGGTTTCGCCCTGTCGGTGCACCGTTTCGGCAATGTCGTCGTCGGACTGCAGCCTGCTCGGGGTTACAATATCGACCCGACCGAGACCTACCATTCCCCGGACCTGATCCCGCCGCATCACTATCTGGCTTTCTATGTCTGGCTGCGGGCGCATTTGGGGGCGGATGCGATTGTGCATATGGGCAAGCATGGCAATCTTGAATGGCTTCCGGGCAAGTCAGTGGCGCTGTCGGCCACTTGCTGGCCCGAGATTGCGCTGGGTCCGATACCGCACCTGTATCCGTTCATCGTGAACGACCCCGGTGAAGGCACGCAGGCTAAGCGGCGCGCGCAGGCGGTGATCGTGGATCACCTGACCCCGCCACTGACCCGGGCCGAGACCTATGGTCCGCTGCGCGATCTTGAGGCGCTGGTGGACGAATACTACACGGCAGCGGGGGTTGATCCCCGGCGCGTGGCGCATCTCCAGCGCGAGATCATGTCGCTGAGTGCGGCGACAGGGCTGGCGCAGGATGCCGGGATGCAGGGGCAGGACGAGGGGCGCGATCTGGCGCGGCTGGATGCCTATCTGTGTGATCTGAAGGAGGCGCAGATCCGGGACGGGCTGCATGTGTTCGGTCAGTCGCCTGTGGGCGTGCAGGAACGCGATCTGGCGATTGCTTTGGCCCGCGTGCCGCGCGGGGATGGGGCGGGGGGCAATGCGTCGCTGTTGCGGGCGATGGCACATGATCTGGGCCTTGGGTTTGATCCGCTGACGGCGGAGTTGGGGACAGAATGGACGGGGCCGCGCCCTGCCCTGCTGGCGGGCCTGACGGCGGACCCGTGGCGGACGGCGGGCGATACTGTCGAGCGGCTGGAACTGCTGGCGCAGGGGTTGCTGGATGGCGCTTTTGCCTCGCCGGGGGCGCAAAGCGGGGCGGT
>JBGSWJ010000610.1:0-3671 GCA_041752495.1 Rhodobacterales bacterium | reverse complement strand
GACCGCCCCCTGCGGGCGCTGAGCGGCGGCTGGCAACGTCTGGCCATGCTGGCGCGGGTCTGGGTGACCGAGCCGGACGCGCTCCTGATGGACGAGCCGACCAACCACCTTGATCTCGACCGGATCGGGCGGCTGCAACGCTGGATCGCCACGCTTCCCCGCGATGTGCCGGTCATGATTGCCAGCCACGATCGCGCCTTCCTCGACGCCGTCACGACAAGGACCCTGTTCCTGCGCGCCGAACGCAGCCAGGCCTTTGCCCTCCCCTACACCCGCGCCCGCGCCGCACTGGACGAGGCGGATGCTGCCGAGGCGCGACGTTTCGAGAATGACCTGAAACAGGCCAATCAGTTGCGGCGGCAGGCGGCAAAGCTGAAAAACATCGGCATCAATTCGGGCAGCGATCTGCTGGTGGTCAAGACCAGGCAGCTGACCGAACGCGCCGAAAGGATCGAGGAATCATCCCGCCCCGCCCATCAGGAGCATAGCGCCGGGGCGATCCGGCTGGGCAACAGCGGCAGCCATGCCAAGGCGCTCCTGACGCTCGACGATGCCGCGGTGACTGCCCCGGACGGGCGGCTCTTGTTCAGGACCGGCAAGATCTGGATCGGGCAGGGCGACAGGATCGTCGTGCTGGGGCGCAACGGGGCGGGCAAATCGCAGCTTGTGGGCCAGATCCTGCGGGCGATCCGCGGCGAGGCCGGGGCGATCCGCGCAGCCCCTTCGGTCGTCCTCGGGGCGAGCGATCAGGAACTTACCCAGCTGGCCGGGGACAGGACCCCTTTCGACGCGATTACGCGGCGCTTTGACGTCGGCGATCAGAGGGCCAAGGCGCTCCTCGCCGGGGCAGGGATGGACATGGCCCTGCAGCAAAGCCCGATCAAGGCGCTCTCGGGCGGCCAGAAGGCGCGGCTCGCCATGCTTGTCCTGCGACTGGAACAGCCCAATTTCTATGTCCTTGATGAACCCACGAACCATCTTGATATCGAAGGTCAGGAAGCGCTCGAGCGGGAGCTGACGGCCCACGGGGCAAGCTGCCTGCTCGTCAGCCATGACCGGAGTTTCGTGCGTGCCGTAGGCAACCGGTTCTGGCTGATCGACCGCAAGCGGCTCGTTGAGGTGGACGGGCCAGAGGGCTATTTCGCCGAGGTTCTGGGGGAATAGGCCTTGCGCCTGTGGCTGGCGCCCGGGCATTTGCCCTTTGCGATCGTTCCTGAAGCCTGGCGCATGACGAAGCCCCCGGAAGGTATTTGAGAGACGAAGAAACCGGGGCGCTCATCATAGACCCCATCTGGCTGCGCAGTGATGGGCCTTGTCAGCATCGGCCTGGCAGGCAAGGATCAGGCATGACCGATAATCGCCCGATCTTCCTGCGCCTTAATTTTGACGGGCACCCCCGCTTCGGGCCGGGCAAGGCGGCGCTTCTGGAACTCATCCGCGACCAGGGGTCCATCACCCGCGCCGGCAAGGCGATGGGGATGAGCTACAAGCGCGCCTGGTCGCTGGTTGAAGAGATGAACGCCATGTTCGTGGCACCCCTGGTGGAAAGTTCGCGCGGCGGGGCGGACGGGGGCGGCGCGCGACTGACCGTTGCGGGTGCAGCCGTTCTGGCGGCCTACCGGGCGCTGGAACAGAAGGCGGCACAGGCCGGGGCGGACGAGATTGCCACATTGAACCGACTGCTCGCCGATATGTCTGAAAAGAAATAACGCTTGCCCGTAAGCGGGTGGAAAGTGTTATATCCCGCCAGACATAACGCCAGCCGGAGTCGCCCACATGGGTTTTTCACGTTTCGCCCTTTTCGCCGCCGCGCTGGCGCTGCCCCATGCCGCCTTGGCCGGCGAGGTGACAGTCTTTGCAGCAGCAAGCCTCAAGACCGCGCTCGACGAGATTGCGGTCAACTGGCAGGCCGACACGGGAAACACATTGACCGCCTCCTATGCCGGATCGTCGCAACTGGCCCAGCAGATCGAGGCGGGTGCCCCCGCAGATATCTTCATCTCGGCCGCGGTGAACTGGATGGACACGCTCGAAGAAGCTGGCCGGATCGTACCGGAAAGTCGGCATGACCTCTTGGGCAATACGCTGGTCCTTGTGGCCCACGGTCAGGGCGTGGAGCCGGTGGAGATCGGGCCGGCCCTGGACCTTGCGGGCCTACTTGCCGGCGGAAAGCTCGCAATGGCTCTGGTCGATTCCGTGCCGGCGGGGGTTTATGGCAAGGAGGCGCTGACGTCGCTCGGCCTATGGACGTCCGTCGAGGGTGCGGTGGCGCAGGTGGACAATGTGCGGGCGGCGCTTGACCTCGTGGCTTTGGGTGAGGCCCCTTTCGGCATAGTCTATGGGTCGGACGCGATTGCAGAGCCGGACGTCACGGCGGTTGCCACGTTCCCGGAGGACAGCCACAGGCCCATCGTCTATCCCGCTGCCCTGATCGCAGAGCGGGACAATCCAGACGCGGCGGCGTTGCTGGACTATCTGTCGTCGGACGCGGCCAAGGCTGTGTTCGAGGCACAAGGCTTTACCTTTCTGCCGTGACCTGTTGCTGTCCCCCGAGTCGCAGATGTGAGGACGGATGGACGGCTGGCTGACCCCTGAGGCATGGACGGCGGTAAGGCTGTCCCTGTGGGTGGCGTTCTGGGCCGTGGTCTGGACCTTGCCCCTTGGTCTGGCCGTGGCTTGGCTGCTCGCGCGGAAGGAATTTCCGGGCAAGGCGCTTCTCAACGGGATCGTGCTCTTGCCGCTGATCCTGCCGCCGGTGGTCACAGGCTATCTGTTGCTGCTGACCTTTGGCACGCGGGGGCCCGTAGGCGGGTTCCTGCAGGACCAGTTCGGGATCGTCTTTGCCTTCCGCTGGACCGGCGCGGCGCTCGCGGCAGGGATCATGTCCTTTCCGCTCATGGTCCGCGCCATCCGGCTGTCGATCGAGGCCGCCGACCGCAGGCTTGAACAGGCAGCCGGGACGCTGGGGGCGCGGCCTGTCTGGGTATTCCTTACCGTGACCCTGCCCCTGATCCTGCCGGGGATCATCGCCGGGGCCATCCTCGCCTTTGCCAAGGCGATGGGAGAATTCGGGGCCACCATCACCTTTGTCAGCAACATCCCCGGCCAGACGCAGACCCTCCCCTCGGCCATCTACGCCTTTCTGCAAGTGCCGGGCGGTGATGGTGCAGCATTCCGGCTTGTGCTGATCGCGGTGGCAGTGGCGATGGGGGCGGTCCTCTTGTCGGAATGGGTCGCGCGGGTCGTGGCGCGGCGGATCGGGGGCGGCTGATGCTTGACGTGACCGTGCAGCACCAGCTTGGGGATTTCACGCTCGATGTGGCGTTTCAGGCCCCGCTTGGGGTCACGGCGCTGTTCGGGCGGTCGGGGTCGGGCAAGACGACCATCGTGAACGCGGTCGCGGGCATCCTGCGGCCCGATACCGGGCGCATCGCGCTGGGCCAACGTGTGCTGTTCGACGGGCATGTCAACCTGCCGCCCTGGCAACGCCGGGTCGGGTATGTCTTTCAGGACAGCCGCCTGTTCCCGCATCTGACGGTCAGGCAGAACCTGCTCTACGGGCGCTGGTTCGCACCCCGGGGCGACGGGCCCTCGCTTGAAACCGTGGTCGACCTGCTTGGCATCGGCGCACTTCTTGCGCGGCGGCCGGGTCTTCTGTCGGGCGGCGAACG
>JBGSWJ010000609.1:0-29504 GCA_041752495.1 Rhodobacterales bacterium | reverse complement strand
CGAACGCGGGGCGTCCGGCCGGAAAGCGTGACCCGCCGCGCGTGACCAACGCGATGGCGTTGGTCATTGGAATGTAAACGAAGCCACTCAACCCAATTCCGAACCTCTAGATTCATTCTGGTCCTTAAATGCTCGAAGTCCGACTTCGGAAATGAGGCAGAGAGGGCACTTTACGGATCACAATCGCACCTAGCAGGACATTTCAATAGATCCTGCTTTTCAAATGCGCTCCCGGTACGAATCACTTTATATTTCCTAGACCCGATCATTGCATGGCTATTTCATTACAGATCAGGCCCAAATTAGAAGGGCCAAGTCTGTTGAGATACTGTGGATAAGTCTTGGGGCAAAGGAGGATCATGCCCGGGGTCGGCCTGGATAGACGGCGTCAACCGGAAAATTACATCATATGGTGCAAGATTAGCGTTGACCCCCTAGGGTTAGATGAAAGAAAATGGCGATGGGGATTTTCCCCATCGCCTGACAAACTGCCGAGTCAATCTTGCTATAAAAAATGAATGGCAGAGCCCTTCAGTCAGGTCAACGGGATTTCCGCTCTAGAAGGGGAGCGGCGAGCAGGAATACTGATGCCGAGCAACCAGAGACCTCCACCTCGACTAAAGCTTGATATTGAGAAGGGCCGGATAAACGCAGACGCAAATGGCATCTTTGCCATAGTCGCTGTGCTTGTTTTGGCATTTCTCGCCTTCCTTGCTTTGTCGGGTGCGTACTTGTTTCCCCAATAAGGCCACTTAGTCCTACCAAGCAGTCTTCTATGAATGGTGATGCTGCCCCTTTAGGCTCCAAGTGATTACTTGGAGCCTAATTCCGATTAATTGAAAAGAGATTCTCATCATCTTGTAAGAGATTTAGACGCCGCCATACACCCCGGTAACGCATCCGCCGCGGCCAACGCACCCACGTCATACTTGGGCTGTTCCTTCCGCCCCAAGACGCCCAGAATCCACAAACTGCCCCACCGAGGTCCAATCTCGCCGAACGCCCCCCCTACCGGCCGACCCAAGTCGCGATCGCATCGGCATGTCCCCGCTCTGCCTTCCTTGACACCAAGTGGTGAACCGGGTCGATTCCCCCACCCACTCCGAAATATATGTATATACATATTCCAGCCCCATTTTCTCCCCCAAAAACCGCCCCGAATCCCCCCTCAACCCCCGCTCCGCCCCGACACCCGCCCTTACACCACCGCACGCCCCGTTAACCCGTCCCCGCCCGCGAAATGCACCGACACAAATACCGACAAAATACCGACGTAATACCGACGTGATACAGCATGCCGGAAATCATCCAAATCCAGCGGATTAACCCCTCCAAACGTTAACACCACCGTACGCTCCCCCCACCCGCCCAAACGCAAAACGCCGCCCCCAGGGGACGGCGTTTCCGGTCTTTCCGACGCTGGAATAAGGCTTCAGAAGCCCAGACCTGCGTACTTGTTCTTGAACTTGGTCACGCGGCCGCCCGTGTCCATCAGGCGGGTGCCGCCGCCCGTCCAGGCAGGGTGGACCGACGGGTCAATGTCGAGCGCCATCTGGTCGCCCGGCTTGCCCCAGGTGGATTTCATCTGCACCACGGTGCCATCGACCAGCTTGACGTCGATGACATGGTACGCGGGGTGGATCCCATCTTTCATCGCGCCGCTCCTTACTCTTTGGCTTTGTAGTTGGTGACTTCGGAAATCCGGGCCGACTTGCCGCGACGGTCGCGCAGATAGTACAGCTTGGCGCGGCGCACCTTGCCCCGGCGGACGACGGTGATTTCGGAAATGTTGGTTGAATACAAGGGGAAGACCCGCTCGACGCCTTCGCCGAAGGAAATCTTGCGCACCGTGAACGACCCGGCGATGCCCGACCCATGCTTGCGGCTGATGCAGACGCCTTCATAGTTCTGGACGCGGGTGCGCGTGCCTTCGGTAACCTTGTAGCCGACGCGGATGGTGTCACCCGCCTTGAAATCGGGGATGGTTTTCCCCAGCGCGGCGATCTGTTCCGCCTCGAGTTGTGCGATCAGGTCCATCTGGACCGCTCCTTTTTCTGCCTGCGGTTCGTTCCGCAGAGGTGTGTGACAGCCTCAGAGCTCTCGGTCTTCATCCGGGTCCAAGCCGTGCTTTGCACAGTATGCCCGCCAGAGATCAGGTCGTCGTTCTTTGGTCAGCCTTGCGGCCATGGCCTTCCGCCAGAGGGTAATATTCGCGTGATGTCCCGAAAGAAGAACTTCGGGTATCGCGCGCCCTTCCCAGACGGCCGGTTTCGTAAACTGGGGGTGTTCAAGGAGCCCATCCGAAAATGACTCCTCCTCCGTCGATTCGGAGTTCCCAAGCACGCGCGGTATAAGCCGCACAGTGGCATCAATCAAGGCCTGCGCCGCGATCTCTCCTCCGGTCAGGACAAAGTCGCCAAGGCTGACTTCGGTGATGCCGAAATGGTCGATCACCCGCTCGTCAACCCCTTCAAATCGCCCGCAAATCAGGATGACGCCATCGGCGCGTGCCAGGTCGCGTGCCATGGCCTGATCAAGGCGTTTGCCGCGGGGTGAAAGGTAGATGACCGGCGTCCGACCCTTGGCCAAGTCCTGCGCATCACGGATGGCGCGGCCCAGAATATCGGCTCGGATGACCATGCCCGCCCCGCCCCCGGCGGGGGTGTCGTCCACGTTCCTGTGCCGCCCTTCGCCATAGGGCCGCAGGTCGATGGGTTTGAGCTGCCACAGCCCTTCGGCCAGCGCCTTGCCGGTCAGACTTTCACCCAGAACGCCCGGAAAAGCCTGCGGAAACAGGGTGATGACCTGCGCCTTCCAGACCCCGGCAAGGTCGGGATTGTCGGACATGAGTGCGCGCGGTTTGTGCGAAGCCGAAATAGACTTGCGGCCGATCGCACGGAAACGGGAGGTATCATCGGGATTGGTCATAGTCCCGTCCTATCCCCGATCAGGCCCCGTTTGGCAACCGCGCCGCGTTCGCCCAGCCGCCCACGCCATTTGCCGCAGCGAGCGCCGTCTTCTTTGCCTTCACTTCGACGTCGCTGAGCGAAGAGAGGTTCAGCCGCAAATACTCGGCGGCGAGGGATGCGTCCGGCCCGGCATTGCCGTGGCCGACGGGCACGATTCTGCGGGTCAACGCCGATGGTAGATCCAGGAGCTCAAGCATTGGTCCCCCGGGACCAAGGGCATGACGCGCGGCATCGGCCAGGTTGATCGTGTGGACGGGGATCGGGTCGAGCGCTTCGGCCGACTGCCGGATCACGTTCTCGAGGTCGGCAGCTGGCCGGTACCTTGCCTCGAACACTGGCCAGTCGAGCTGTAACCGTTGGCCGAAAAGATGGTGCCGCCAGGCGCTGTTCAGCCACACATCCGGATCGCGGGTCGTATAGACGATCATGAGTTCCGACCCGGGCCGCCGTTCGGCAAGATATCCAGCAAGGAACAGGGCCGTCACTGGGGCGGCGCGATAGTCCATGACACCGGGCCAGCCGGGCAGGTGCCCGGACAGTCCTTCGAAGGATATCAGCAGATCCCTGTCATCGCCTTCCGGATAATGTTCGGAAAGGATCCCATCCATTGCTTCGACCAGATTGGTCAAGGCGACCGGACTTTGGTGGCGGGAATAGTGCATGCAGATTTCCGCCGCAGGTTTGAGATGACGCAGCAGCAGGATCTGAGTTCGGGGCGAAAGCAGCTTTCTGTTTGTCCAAAGAAGATGCTGAATCGAACTCGTGCCAGTCTTGTGAAAACCGGGGTGGAGAAGAATGCGGCGGGGGCGATCACTCGGCATTTCGGTCCTGACCCTCTGGTAACACCTCAGAGTGTGGGGCGCAGGTGGTGCTCCGGCAAGTGCCGGATCAGAAAAGACCTTCCGGCGGATCGGCGACGATACGGCCCGCCGCGAGATCAACCGTCGGAACGGCGGCAAGCGTAAAGGGGAGAAGAAATGTATCCGAAGCGCCAGGCGTCACGACTTCAAGAATATCGCCCGCGCCGTGGTTCAGAACGGCCTTGACGCGACCCAGTTCCTTGCCGCCCGTGTCAAAGACAGGCAGGCCGACCAGGTCGGCGTGGTAGTATTCATCGTCGGGAAGGTGCGGCAGACGCGCCCGTTCCGCGTAAAGGGATACACCGCGCAAAGCGTCGGCTTCTTCCTTGGTGTCGATCCCCTCGATCCGGGCGACAAGCGCACCGGGCGCCTGACCTATGATGACGACCACGCGAAAGATGCGGCCGTCTTCCGTCGTCAGTGGGGTGTAGATCGCAATGTCCTCGGGCTCGGCGCAGAAGGACTTCAGCCGCACCTCGCCCTTGACCCCGAAGGCCCCGGCAAGACTGCCCACGATGACTCGGCTGTCGGTCATTGTCGTTCCTTGATCGGGCCGGCCTTGTGGGGCCGGCCCTCTGGAGCTTATTCGGTGGCTTCTGCAGCCGCCGCAGCGCGGGCAGCCTTCTTCTCGGCGCGTTCCTTGGTGGCCTTGCCGGGTTCGCCCTTTTTGAGGTTGGCGCGTTCCTTCTTGGCCAGAACACCGGCGGCTTCGAGCATGCGGGCCACGCGGTCCGTGGGCTGGGCGCCCTGACCCAGCCAGTGCTGGATGCGGGCCACGTCCATCTTCACGCGGTCTTCGCTGTTCTTGGGCAGAAGGGGGGCATATGTGCCCAGCTTTTCGATGAAGCGGCCGTCGCGCGGCATGCGGCTGTCAGCAGCAACGATCGAGTAATAGGGGCGCTTCTTGGACCCGCCGCGGGCGAGCCGGATTTTCATGGCCATGGTGTTTTCTCCTGAATTGGCGATGAGGTGAGGTGCGCAGAATGCGCACCCTACGATTGGTGACTTTCGTGGTGCTTGATGACTTCCTGGATGATGAAGGCCAGGAACTTCTTGGCGAATTCAGTGTCGAGATCGGCCTGTTTCGCAAGATCGGTGAGGCGTGCGATCTGGGCCTCTTCGCGGACCGGATCGGACGGGGGAAGGCCATGCGACGCCTTGAGGCGGCCCACGGCCTGGGTGTGCTTGAACCGTTCGGCCAGCGTGAAGACGAGGATCGCGTCAAGCCGATCGATGGACTCGCGGTGTTCCTTGAGAAGGGCGGCGGCAGTCGTGACGGGGTCGGTCATGCGGGACTCCGGTGTGAAAACGGGCAAGGGGTCATGCGGCAACCCCGTGTTTCGGGTGGCGGTAGACAAGGGTCGTGACGCCGTCGAATGACATCCCCTGCGCGTCAGGATCAATGATCGCGCCCAGACGTTCGGCAAGACGGCGTGACCGCGTGTTCTGCGGCAGGATAAAGCTGACGGCCGTGTCCCAGCCCAGATCGGCATAGGCATGGCGGACGGCAGCCTGCGCGGCCTCGAACGCATATCCCTTGCCCACGGCCTCGTCCGACCAAAGATGCCAGGCAATCTCGCGTTCGGGCCACCCGGCGGGGAACAGGGGGCCGATATGGCCGATGACGGAGTCCGTTTCCTTGACCGTGACCAGAAACCGACCAAAGCCGCAAATCTGCCAATGGCCCAGAAGGGTCGCGAAATAGCTCCACTGATCGGGCAAGGGCTTTTCCCCGCGCTCGCGGCGGAACCGGTCGCCGCCCGTATAGGCCATGAACACGTCCAGATCGGACGCGTCCGGCTGGCGCAGGGTTAGGCGTGGTGTCTGGATCGTCACTGTCATGCGGCACCTGCCGGTCTGGGGTGGCGATAGACAAGGACGGGGGCGTCGGGTTTTGGCTGTGGGGCTTCGGGGTCAAGATTGGCGCCCAGCTTTTCGGCCAGACGAATCGACCGCGTGTTCTCCGGCCCGATGTAGCTGACGACCGTCGGCCAGCCCAGAACCTCATAAGCGTGGCGGATCGCGGCGCGGGCGGCTTCGGTGGCGATCCCGGTGCCTTCAGCCTTGTCCGACAGGATCATCCAGCCCACTTCAGGCTCGGGCCAGTCAGGCGGGGTCCAGGGGCCGATCAGGCCGATGGCCGTATCATCGCCACGCAGGGTGACAGCCCACATGCCATAGCCGAAGATATCCCAATGCCCAAGTTCGGCGGCAAAGGACCGGAAAGCGCGGGCAAGGTCCTTGTGGGAACCGAAAGCGGTCGACCGGTCCGACATCATGAAATCAAGGAAGGCGGCCCAATCGGATGGAACGGGGCGGCGCAGGGTCAGCCGGGTCGTTTGCAGCGTATCGGTCATGCCCGGCCCCCCAAGGCGTAGCGATAGACCCTAGTCGGCGCATTGCCCGGCGTCGCAGCGTTTGTGTCGATCACAGCGCCCAGCCTTTCGGCCAACCGCGCAGATCTATCATTCGCCGGGTCGATGTAGCTGACCAGCGCCGAAAGCCCGCGCGGCCCCAGCGCCCAGTCGCGCATAGCCGCTGCGGCCTCGCTGGCGTAACCGTGGCCCTCGTGCCCAGCGTAAAGCAGCCAGCCAAGTTCCGGCTCGGGAAAGATCGGCCCGTGGCAAACGGCGACCTGACCGATTGCGCCCGGCTGCTCTCGCCGCTCAACGATCAAACCGCCCATGCCAAGCAAGGCCCATTGGCCCACGTCATTCGTGAAGAAACTCCACGCCATTTCAACCGACAGCGGCCCGCCCATGCCCCAAGCGCGGTCGGACGCCAGAAAATCGGCATAGCTGTCAAAATCTGCCATGGTCGACGGACGCAGGACAAGGCGCTCGGTGGTAAATGTCGGGATCATGCGATCCCCCATTTGAAGTTGGTCGGGATCATGCGATCCCTCGATTTGAAGTTTGTCGGGATCATGCGATCCCTCCGGGCATATGCCGCCAGCGGGTCACGGTCTTGCCGCTGTCATAGACATGCTCACCCTCGGCCGACGCGCCAAGCTGTTGCGCCGCAGCGACCGAGGCCACATTGGCCGGGTCAATCAGGCTCATCAGCGGGGCAAGGTGCAGCGAATGCCATGCCCAGTCAAGGACTGTCGCCGAAGCTTCGGTCGCAAGTCCCCTGCGGGTGTGGCCCTCATAAATCACCCAGCTTAGTTCCGGCTCGTCCAGCCAGAGCGGATGCCAGATACCGATGCGGCCCACGGGTTCGCTCGAAGCCGAGTCGTTCAGCCAGAAGGTCCCATACCCCCGCAGCGCCCATTGCCCGGCATGCATCGCCGCCGACTCCCACGCGTCATTCCGGTCGCCGGGGCCGCCCATGAACCGGCTGTGATCCGTCGCACAGAAAACCGCAAAGGCCTCGAAATGCGCCATCGTGGCGGGCCCGAGCGTCAGACGCGGCGTGCGGAGGATCGGCGGAGTCATATGGCACGACCCAAGCTGTGCCGCATCACGATATCGCCTTCATCTGCGGCTCGGGCGTCAGGATCGCGCCTCGCCCTCAGCCGTTCGGCCAGACGGATCGACCGGTGATTGGCCGGCTCGATATAGCTCACCAACGACGGCAAACGCAGATTTGTCCGGCACCAACCGAGCGCAGCAGATGCGGCTTCGGTGGCAAAGCCCATTCCCTCGGCATGTCCCATCAGCACCCAGCCCATCTCGGGTTCGGGGAAATGCGGCGGATGGCAGAATCCAACCGATCCGACGAAGCGGCCATCGTCACGGTTTTCAATCGCCCAGTAGCCGAAACCATCGATCAGCCACGACCCGAACGCGACCGTATAGTCCTCCCATGCGCCCTGAGGGTCACGCGGGCCGCCGACGTGGCGCGACCGGTCAGAGGCCCAGAAGGCAATGACCTCGGGAATGTCGGCGGGCCTTGGTCCGCGCAGTCGCAGGCGTTGTGTGTCGAGGACCGGGATCATCCGAGCCCCCTTTCCGCGACTGCGCCCGGCGCGTTGAAACGGTAGATCACGATGGGATCCTGATCGGGCGGCACGGCGTCCAGATCGTGATACCCGCCCAGCCGTTGCGCCACACGCTGCGAGGCGTGGTTGTCAGGGTCGATATAGGACACCAACGTTTTCAGATCGGTATTCGCAAAGGTCCAGTCCCGCAGTCGGGCCATCGCCTCGGTCACATAGCCGTGGCCCTCATGCGCCTCCGACCAGAGAGTCCAGCCAAATTCAGGTTCGGGCCAAGTCCGGGGAAACCACGGGCCACCCGATCCGATCGGGGTGCCATCCCGCAGCGTAAAGACAAGCGGGCCATAACCACGCATTACCCACTGCCCGGCCATGTTCCCAAAGGCGCGCGCGCAGTCGATCAGGGTCCGGTGCGGCCCTCCACCCACAAACTGCGCGCGGTTCGATTGAAGAAACGCGGCAAACGCATCCACATCCGTCATGCGCGGTTCGCGCAGGATCAGCCGTTCGGTTTCGAACGTGGGGATGGTCAGCGTCACGGTCATTTCTTCTTGCCGAACCCGCTCAGGCCCGGGGGCAGTTGCATGCCGCCAGGGTTGCCCATGCCGCCAAAGCCCTTGGGCAGGCTCATTCCGCCCGGTAGCTTGCCTGACTGCATCTGGGCCTGTGCCGCCGCAATCTCGTCCGCGCTCGGACCGCCTTTGCCCATCAACTGGCGCATCGCCTGCTTGAGCATGCCGCCCTTGCCGGACTGGCCCAGCTTTTTCATCATGTCGGCCATCTGGCGGTGCTGCTTAAGCAGCTTGTTCAGTTCGCTCACTTCAAGCCCGGCCCCGGCCGCGATCCGCTTCTTGCGGCTCGCTTGAAGCAGGTCGGGGTTGGCGCGTTCCTTCTTGGTCATCGAATTGATCAGGGCGATCTGACGGCGCAGGATCTTGTCGTCCAGACCGGCCTCGGCCATCTGTTTCTGCGCCTTGCCCATACCGGGCATCATGCCCATCAGCCCTTCGACCCCGCCCATCTTGAGCATCTGCTCAAGCTGCATCCGAAGATCGTTCATGTTGAAAAGGCCCTTCTGGAACCGTTTCATCATTCGTTCGGCCTGTTCGGCCTCGAACGTCTCCTGCGCCTTTTCGACCAGGGCGACGATATCGCCCATGCCAAGGATACGGCCCGCGATCCGCGACGGCTCGAACGTCTCGAGCGCGTCCATCTTTTCGCCAAGGCCCACAAACCGGATCGGCTTGCCCGTGATGGCCCGCATCGACAGCGCCGCACCGCCGCGCCCGTCGCCGTCCATCCGCGTCAGGACAACGCCCGTCACCCCGATCTTGGCGTCAAACTCGGTCGCCACGTTGACGGCGTCTTGCCCGGTCAGACCGTCCACGACCAGCAGCGTTTCGCGCGGCTGGGCCACATCGCGCACGGCAGCGGCCTGCGCGATCAGGTCGGCGTCAATGTGTAACCGGCCTGCGGTGTCGAGCAGATAGACGTCATAACCCCCCAGTGCGGCCTGCACCTTGGCACGCTTGGCAATCGTCACCGGGTCTTCGCCCTTGACGATCGGCAAGGTGTCCACGCCGATCTGCGTGCCAAGGATGGCAAGCTGTTCCATCGCTGCCGGGCGGTTGGTATCAAGCGAAGCCATCAGCACCCGCTTGCCCTCACGCTCTTTCAAGCGACGGGCGAGTTTCGCTGTCGTCGTCGTCTTGCCCGAGCCCTGAAGTCCGACCATCAGGATCGGCGCGGGCGGGTTGTCGATCTTGAGAACGCCGGGGTCACCTTCGCCGGTCAGGGTCTGGATCAGTTCGTCATGGACGATCTTGATGACCTGCTGACCCGGCGTGATCGACTTGGTCACCGCCGCGCCGGTCGCCTTCTTCTCTACCGCCTTGATGAAGTCGCGCACCACCGGCAGCGACACGTCCGCTTCGAGCAAGGCGACGCGGACTTCGCGCAGGGCGGTCTGGACGTCAGCCTCGGACAGGGCGCCCTGCTTGGTCAGCCGGTCAAAGACGCCGGACAGGCGTTCGGACAGATTCTCAAACATGCGCGTCTCCTTCAACGACCGTGGATGCCAAGACCCCAAGATAGGCAGGGGCCGCGAAAAACCCAAACGCACCGGATGGAGCGTCTGACAAAGCAGTTGCGCGCCCGTGGGCGCAACGCGCTGACGGACGGCGATCCTCAAAAGATGAGGACCGGAAGGCATGATGCTTTCCGGCTGTTGACGCGCCCTTACGCCCGGCGCGTGGCCAGAGTCAAGCGGAACGCTGCGCGAGCCACTGATTGACGGCGTTGACGGTCTCTTTAGCGGGCTTGTCATTGCTGTTGTAGACAGCGACCAACGGTACTTTGGCCGCTCCCTTCTCAAGCATCAGCAAGGATGGCCGGTAGGTCGTGGTTGTCTTCGTCGTCCTGCCGTGCCCGCTCTTCTTTTCAACCTGCGTCTTGGAAATGCTCGTTTCGATTGTTGCGCACTGGACCGCCGACAGTGGAATGTCGTTCTGCGCCTTTCCAAACAGCGACCTTGACCTGATCTGGACCGCGCCATCCGGCTTGGAAAACCGGACATCCTCGAACCGGACAAAGGCCCAGGAAATGCCAAGGCAAACGGCGGACCCAATCAGCAGGATCGCAATCCCGGCCATCACGTTCCCCTGCGCAATGACATTCATCACGACAAAAACGATGACCAGAAATGCCACGATCACGCCGATTCCAAGGCCCCAAGGCCGGCTTTCAAGGATCAGCTCTTCGGGTGTCTTCGTTACGATTTTCAAGTCAGTCCTCCTCCGTCCCTTGTTGCGGCGCAGCCCCTCGGGCAAGGCTTCGGCTTTTCGCTTTCCTTCCATTTTGCTGCATCTATATCAAAGCGACGATTTGCTGGGCAGCTGTTTCATCAGGATAGTGAGGGCCAAATGTCAGCCATAAACGGCGTGATCTATGTGGCGAGCGGGCGCGATTATGTGGACCTCGCCCGGAAGTCTGCCGCATCTCTGAAAACATTCGAACCCGGACTGCCCGTTGATCTTTATACGGATAACGTGAACGCGCCCGACCTTGGCATGTTCGACAGAGTCCACCTTGTCGAAAACCCCGAACCCCGGTCCCGTCTGACCTGCATGACGCAGACCCGGTTCGACCGGACGCTGTTTCTGGATGCCGATACAATGATCGTGGGGCCGCTGGGCGACCTTTTCGAAGTATTGGAAAAGTTCGAATTCGCCATCGCTCACGATGTCCGCCGGGCGTCAAACCTCATCCGCCAAGGGCTTGAGGAAACGACGCCCTATGCGTTTCCACAGCACAACGCCGGGGTGTTCCTCTACCGCCGGTCCCCCGGTATGATCGCATTCCTGAACGAATGGGCCGCGCGGTTCAAGGCGGGCGGGGTGAACCGCGACCAGATCATCCTCAAGGACATGATGTGGCGTACGGATTTGCGGTTCTACGTCCTGCCGCCGGAATTCAATCTGCGCCGGGTCACCGAACTGGACGCTTGGGAACCACTTGATCTGCGGCCGACCATTCTGCATTCGCACCGCTTCATGGACCACATGCGCGGGGTCGGTCCCCGCATTTCTGACCACCGGACTTTGGTGGAAGCCGAGCGGATGGCCCTGGCAGCCGAATGGGCCGCCGTGACTGTGCCCGACGACCCCATTGGGAAGTTCAGCGCGGCCCAGGCCCAGTTGCCCGAAGCCGCGCCCGTTCCCTGTCAGCGGGCAGAAAGCTGAGCGCCGTTCCCCGAAAGCTGACCCCGGTTCGCCCAAAGTGTGATGGCGGAAAGCACGCCAAGGACGAGGGCCGGGACGATCGACGTCGGCAGCACCGTCAGGTGCGCGATTGACGCGCCGACCATGGTGCAGACCAGAAGCCCTGCAGCGATGGCCTGAAACCCCGGCACCCAAAGCAGTAAGGCGGAACCGACTTCGATGATGCCGGTCACATAACGGAACCACTGGCCGACGCCGACATGTTCGAAGGTTTCGACCATCATCGGAGCGCCCATCAATTTGGCCGTGCCTGCGCCTGCAAAGACAAGGGTAAGAAGCATGCGGATGCCGAGGAGGACATAGCGTGAAGTTGAGGAACTCATGTTGAAGACTTTCAGGTGGGTTGACTCTGGCCATCAGCAAGCACTCTTGCACGCACGAACGCAACCTGTAAGAAATTCGATATGTCTGTTGAAAATCGCACAGTAACGAGGAGCCTTCGAAATGGACAACTGGGATGAAATCCGCACGGCCTATCAGGTTGCGCGTCTTGGCACCGTCTCAGGCGCTGCCGAAATCCTTGGAGTCCACCATGCCACGGTCATCCGCCATATCGACGCACTTGAATCCCGCCTTGGCGTGAAACTCTTTCAGCGCCATGCACGCGGCTACACCGCGACCGAAGCCGGAAGTGATCTCTTGCAGGTGGCGCAGGCCACAGACGACCAGTTCACCCAGCTCCTGGGCCGGATCAAGGGGCGCGGACAGGGCATCAGCGGAGAGCTTGTGGTCACGACCCTCGTCGGCCTTTCACCGATCCTTTGCCCCGTACTTGTAGAGTTCCAACAAGCCCACCCCGGCGTCACGGTCCGCTTTCTGACCGGTGAACGCCTCTACCGTCTGGAATACGGCGAAGCGCACGTCGCCATCCGCGCCGGAGCGATCCCGGAACAGCCCGACAATGTCGTCCAGCCCTTTGCGCGAATGCGAATGGCGATGGTGGCCTCAACCACTTATGTCGCCCGGTTCGGCCTGCCCAAGGACGAGGCCGATCTGGTTAACCATTGGTTCGTAGGACACGACGACCCCGAAAGCCGCGCGCCTTTCAATCGCTGGCTCTTGTCGATGGTGCCGCGTGACCGCCTGGTCTTTACGACAATGGATAACCAGTCGATGCGCGATGCCATCATCGCGGGTGCGGGGATCGGGTTCATGCCCGTGATGGAACGGCACGGGCGGACTGACCTGCATGATGTCATGCCGATCCGTGAAGAATGGTCAGCGCCGATGTGGATAGTGACCCATGTTGACCTGCATCGCACGGCCAAGGTGCAGGCCTTCCTGTCCCTGCTCAAGGAACGCGCCAAGGGCTGGACCTGCTGATGCGCCCGCAGACCATCGGCCACCTGTCGATGCTGCTTTTCTCCCTGCTCATCGCGGGTTCCTTTTCCCTCGGCTCCCTCGCCGCGAACGAGATTGCGCCTTTGGCCTTGAATGCTGCGCGATTCTGGCTTGCGGCCGCTGTGATCGGCCTTGTTCTTGCGATGACCACCGGTCTGCCTGCGGGAACGCTGCGCGCGCCATGGCGCTATGCGCTCCTCGGCGGACTCTACGCGATTTACTTCGCCCTGATGTTTGTCGGTCTCAAGACCGCGACACCAGTGAGCGCGGCGGCAGTCTTCACACTCACCCCACTCATGGCTGCCGGCTTTGGCTGGCTGCTGCTCCGCCAGAAACTAACACCCCGCATGGCACTCGCGCTGATCATCGGGGCTGTCGGCGCGATCTGGGTCATTTTCCGGGCCGATTGGCAGGCGCTCTTGCGGTTCCAGATCGGAAGGGGAGAATTGATCTATCTTGTGGGTTGCATCGCCCATGCCCTCTACGCTCCGGCATCGCGCAAGCTGAATAGGGGAGAACCGCCTGTGGCCTTCATCCTCGGGGTTCTGATCTTCGGCGGAATGGGACTCACTATCATCGGCTGGTCTGACATCATAACGACGGACTGGCTCCACCTGCCCGAAATAGTATGGATCACGTTGGTCTATACGGCGATTTTCTCCGGTGCCATGACCTTTGTCCTGATCCAGATTGCAACCCTGCGACTGCCCTCGGCCAAGGTCATGGCCTATACCTATCTCACGCCCGCCTGGGTCATCCTGTGGGAACTTGCGCTGGGCGGCAGCCCTCCGCCGACGCTGGTGCTGGTCGGTGTCGCACTTGCGGTCATCGCGTTGCTTCTCCTGTTGCGCGACGACGAAGCGGTTCCTGTGCGACAGGCACAGGCGATTTAATCCTCGGGGAGCGGGTTTTCATCCGACAGTTCCGTCTCAAGGAAGCGCTCGAACGCATCAAGATCAAGTCCGCCCATCTGGCCAAAGGCCAGCATCCAGACGGATGCCTCGCGCAGCGCATCCGGCTCCAGCTTGCACCACTTCACGCGGCCCCGCTTTTCCTGACTTATGAGCCCGGCTTCGACGAGAACCTGCAGGTGTTTCGAGATCGCGGCGAGGGACATGTCGAACGGATCGGCAAGGTCCGTGACCGCCATGTCGTCCTCAAGCAGCATGGCCAGAATGGCCCGCCGCGTGGAGTCGGCCAAAGCCGAAAAGACGATGTCAAGCGGTTCTGCCATCCAAGTATCTGAGCGGAATGAGCGAAAAGGTCAACCAGATGGTTGAATATGAAAACCACCCTGATGAAGGCCTGCGGGTGACCAAAGGTCACGGGGCAGTATGAAGACGACGAAATTAAATTAATAAAATCAATGTATAACGCAATATGTCGCAGCCGGTTTCTGCCGCTTGACTCATGCGTCCGGCCCGAATAGCACCACTTTGACCAAAGAAGGGGGCCATGACTATGTCCGACCCTGACGATGGGGATGCCGCCAGCCGCCTTCGGGCGCTGGAACAGCGGCTCTCCAAAGCCAAGGCGGCGGAACCGGTTAAGGACCATTCCGAGGAACACTATTCGCAAGGTCAGCTGGCCTGGCGCATGGTGATAGAGCTTGTGGCCGGTCTCGCGATTGGTTTCGGCATTGGATACGGGCTGGATACTTTCTTTGGTACCCTCCCTATCTTTCTGGTGCTGTTCATTTTCCTCGGCCTGGCGGCGGGCGTGAAAACGATGCTGCGGTCGGCCCAGGAAGTGCAAAGAAAGCAGCTGGCCTACGAGGCTGGCAAGGAAGAGGACGAACGACGTGGCCGGTGAAGCACATGAGACAGGCGGACTGACTTTCCACCCGCTGGATCAGTTCATTGTCAAACCTCTTTTCGGCAACTGCCCGCCAGCGGAACACGGTGCCGCCGAAGCTGCAGCGTGTGTCCCGCCTGAGATCCACTGGTATACGATTACCAACGTGACGCTCTGGATGGCCATCGCCGTCGCATGTATCTTCCTTCTGATGGTTGTGGGAACCCGCGGCCGTTCCATCATCCCGACCCGCGTACAGTCCATCGGCGAGCTGCTTTACGGGTTCGTCTACAAGATGGTCGAGGACGTGACCGGCCACGAAGGGGTCAAGTACTTCCCCTACATCATGACCCTTTTCCTGTTCATCCTTTTCGCGAACTTCCTCGGTCTGATCCCGATGTCATTCACGACGACTTCGCATATCGCGGTCACCGCAGTGCTTGGTTTTGGTGTATTCATTGTTGTGACGGTTCTAGGCTTCGTCCTGAACGGCCCGGCCTTCCTTGGCATGTTCTGGATGAAGGACGCGCCGCTTATCCTGCGCCCCGTTATCGCGATCATTGAAGTGATTTCGTACTTCGTGCGCCCTGTCAGCCACTCGATCCGTCTTGCAGGCAACATCATGGCGGGCCACGCAGTGATCAAGGTCTTTGCCGGCTTTGCGGCTATCGCTGCGATCAGCCCGGCCTCGATCCTTGCAATCGTCGCCATCTACGGTCTCGAAGTGCTGGTCGCCGGCATTCAGGCTTACGTGTTCACCATCCTGACATGCGTCTATCTCAAGGACGCATTGCACCCGCATCACTAAGGGCGGTGCGCTGTAAGCGCACCCTACGACTTAACAAACCATTCCATCCTCAAGGAGAAAAGTCATGGAAGGCAATATCGCAGACATGGGTCAGTTCATCGGTGCCGGCCTTGCCGCCATCGGTTCCGGCGCCGCTGCCATCGGTGTGGGCCACGTGGCGGGGAACTTCCTCGCCGGCGCGCTCCGCAACCCGTCGGCCGCTGCCTCGCAGACGGCGACCCTCTTCATCGGTCTGGCATTCGCCGAAGCGCTTGGGATCTTCTCGTTCCTTGTCGCGCTCCTGCTGATGTTCGCGGTCTGATCCGCCCCGATCTTCCTTGAGTCCGGACGGCGCCAGTTCTGGCCCGTCCGGTGAATGCAAAGGTTTTCGAGGGACGTCATGGCAGAGGACATCGTCGGAAAGGAAGTCGAAGCGGGTATGCCGCAACTCGATTTCTCGACCTTCCCCAACCAGATCTTCTGGCTCGTTATCACGCTTGTCGTGATCTATTTCATTCTGTCGCGCATCGCGCTTCCGCGGATCGGTTCAGTTCTGGCCGAACGGGCGGGAACGGTGACGAACGATCTTGCGGCAGCCGAAGAGCTGAAGGAACGCGCCGTTTCGGCCGAAGCGGCCTATGAAAAGGCGCTTGCCGATGCCCGTGCCGAGGCCAATCGCATCGTTGCGGCCGCCAAGGCCGAGATGCAGGCCGAACTTGACGTAGAGCTGCGCAAGGCTGACGCCGAAATTGCCGCGCTCACTGCGGAAAGCGAAAAGGGCCTTGCGGAAATCCGTGACTCGGCTCTTGCCAGCGTCACAGAAGTGGCAAAGTCGACCGCGCGGGAAATCGTCAACGTCTTCGGACAGGGCGCAGATGCGTCGGCCGTAGATGCCGCCGTCGAATCGCGGATGAAGGGGTAAGGTACATGCGGATACTTCTGGCACTCGCGCTCAGCCTGACATCGGCCCCCGCATTCGCGGCGACCGGACCGTTCATTTCGCTGCATAACACGAACTTCGTGGTCCTGATCGCGTTCATCGTGTTTGTCGGAATCCTGTTGTACTTCAAGGTCCCGGCGATGATCGGTGGCATGCTGGACAAGCGTGCCGAATCCATCCGCGCCGAACTTGCCGAGGCTCGCGCTCTCCGCGAAGAAGCGCAGGCTTTGTTGGCCTCTTACGAGCGCAAGCAGAAGGAAGTTGCAGCACAGGCTGAACGGATCGTCGCCAACGCCAAGGACGAAGCCGCCAAGGCCGCAGCCCAGGCGAAGGAAGACATCAAGACATCCGTTTCTCGCCGTATTGCCACCGCCAAAGAACAGATCACCTCTGCTCAGGATGCTGCCATGCGTGAAGTGCGTGATCGCGCTGTCTCCGTCGCTATTGTCGCCGCCCAGGATGTGATCGCCGCCCAGATGACGGCCGCTCAGGGCAACAAGCTGATCGACGATGCAATCAAGGTCGTCGAAGCCAAACTGCACTAAGCTTGTCTCGACCGCTAAACGACAAGCCCGGGCCATGTGCTCGGGCTTGTCGTTTTGGTGTCCGGTCATCGTGCCGCATTCAGTTTGTCTTGACGCACGCGTGATGCGACAACATCACCTACTGAACGCAACTGCCGGTCGGCGGCGCCAAGGCTGAGAAAGACCTCAAACATGATTATCCAGAAACCAACGATATCATCCGACGCCGCGATGCGCCTTGTTCAGTTCGCTGTCGCCCATGCCAAGGCGAATGGCTGGACAATCGGTGTCGCTGTCGTGGACGCTTCCGGGGGCCCACTGGCATGCTGGCGCATGGATCAGGTCGTCGCGCCGGTCGCGACATATGCCATGGACAAGGCCTATACCGCTGCCATGTTTGACAGCCCGTCAGCCGCCCTTGCCGCTGAAATGGATGTCAGCCCAGGTCAACGGATGGGCTTCCAAAGCCGCGACCGGTATCTTGTCTGGGGCGGTGGACTACCGATCCGCCATAACGGTACCCTGGTAGGCGGCATCGGCGTCTCAGGCGCCAAGGATTTCGAGGATATCGCCTGTGCAGAGGCCGCCCTGGCCGCAGAAGGTTTCGATAAGACCTCGTGACGGCAAGAGCGCCAACGGCGCCTCAACAAAGACCAGTTTCAACCCGCGCGACGCACCTTGCAGACCGCGTCAATCGTTGCACCACTCTCGATACTTAGCGTGCCATAGACGATTTCGCCAGAAACCGACGCTGTCGACTGCAGCTTGACGGCAACCGCGTCGATCCTTCCGTCGAACTTGCCGCGGATCGTCACACTCGCCGCGTTCAGCCCGCCGACCACCGTGCCGCGGTCCTCAATCAGGATCGAGTCGGCTGCGACATTCCCTTCTACATGACCCAGCAATTCGACCAGCCCGGGGATCTGCAAATCCCCTTTCAGGCGCGACCCTTCGATAAGCCGGGACGTGCCAACCGTACTGCCAGACGAGGCGTAATTCGTGTTCAACGGGCTTTGAGACATTCTGCTGGTCCATTCACTCTGGTTGGCGCCGGTCTTGGGCCGCCACTCTCAACCTAACATTAACCTAGGCCGACTTCCTCTGCGCCGAAAGCCCCTTGCGCAGCACCGGCATCAGTTTGCCTCTGCTTTGATCTCGAATCCCGGAAGCGACAGGAAGGTCTTAGCGACGAAGGCATTCGACAGGTCGACTAAAAATGATCCGGCCAGTGTGATGAGCAGAAATGCCTTCAACGACGGGCCATAGCGCCGCGTCACCTCGTCCATCGTACCCATCGCCACCGGCATCGAGGCGAGGCCAAAGCCAAGGAACCCACCAACAGTGACTGCCGCGTCATAGTCCCGACCGAGTAGCCGGAAGAGGATGAAGTAGCCGACTGAGACCGTAGTGATCACCTGAATGATGACGTTTGCCATCAGGGGCACAATTATCTGCCCGACCGAAACCAGCGGCGTCGACATCAATGCCACGACAAGAAACAACTGCAGCGACACTGCCCCCGCCTTCTCGATCGGTGCAAAATCAAGCTTGTATCGGAATACATCTGCCATGTTCGTGATGATCACCCCCGCCAACATGGCCGACAGGAACCCCGGCAGTACCAGCCCCGCACCACGGGCGAACAGGTTGATCCTCTCTCCGATCAAAACAGCGACCGCAATGACAAGCGCGGTCAGCAGGATATTGTCGACAGATGCGGCTGGGCCTGCTGCGTTGCCCGTCGATCCCCCGCTATCGGCCATGGCTACTACGTCCGATCGTAGATTATGCCGCCGTATGATCCAGCCAGCAACGGGCCCCGCCACCAGCGCACCCGATACGGTCGCCAAAGTCGATGCCCCTACCCCGACAATTGCCGCATTAGGCAACCCGTCCGCTTCTAGCTGGCTGGCCCAGGCCATCGCCGTGCCCGGCCCCCCGACGAATGACAGCGACCCCGCCAGAACGCCATAAGCCGGGTGCACACCCCAGAGAGTTGCAAGTATCGCCCCGCCGGCATTCTGCGCGGCCAGTACAAGAACCGTCACAAGGCAGAGCAACACAAGGGGCTTGCCGCCCGCCCTCAGCGACTCAAGTTTTGCCGAAAGCCCTATGGTCGTGAAGAAAACCAGCAACAACGCGTCCCGCGTTTGGGAACCAAACCGCACGCCGACATTGAGCCAGACCTCTCCGACCAGAACCAGTAATGCGACGATCGCCGCGCCGATGACAGCGTTCGGCATGTCGATCCGACCGAGAAACGGCACAAAACGCCGCAACCACCCACCTGCAAAAAGGGCCAGGATTCCAATGATCAGCGTTTCGAGTTCGCCCAAAGTGATCCAAGTGATTTCTTCGCCACCCACCGGATGCTCCTGAGTCCCGATCTTCTTGCCCGTATTCATTGAAATGGATGCAAGGTGAAAACGCCAGACAAAGGCAGTCGGGCGCTGCAAATTGTGGCGCGCTCGGCTCCCGAATCTCTCTGCCTGCTTCAAGACTGAATGGATGGGCACTTTGGCGGTCAACGGCCCCCATAGCAGCCAGCCCGCCGGTCGGGCATGCGGTGACCCGGTTTTCAAGTGTGTGGATCAGGGAATCTTAGGCAAAACAATGCGGAGGCGCGACATGAACCTCTGAAGACTCGCAACGTGGTTGGCAGAAGGGCAATCAACTCGCCCGCCAACGCCCCGCGACGGTTCATTCTGAGATTGACTCAAAACGTAAGAGAAACGGATCCGGCAGTTAAGCCCCTGTTAGGCAGGCATCGCGCAGGTTTCCAGAGCACTCCGGTGAGTGGCGCAGGGTCCGAGAATGGATCCGGGCAAAGGTCAGAACGACAATCCGTGCCGCACCTTTACGTGGCGACCTGAAACCTCAGCGCAAAAGGCGCTTTCGACAAGGGACCTTGAATCATGTCCAGCATCCTCACGAACAACGGCGCAATGGTTGCGCTTCAGTCTCTCAAATCTATCAACTCCGACCTCGGAAAGACGCAGTCACTCATTTCGACCGGCAAGAATATCGCTTCTGCGCGCGATAACGCCGCCGTTTGGTCGATCTCAAAGGTCATGGAAGCCGACGTGAAAGGCTTCAAAGGCATCTCCGACAGCCTTTCCCTTGGTGAGTCTACTGTGGCCGTTGCCCGAAAGGCGTCAGAAACGATCACCAAGCTTCTGACTGACATCAAGGGCAAGATCATCTCTGCCCAAGAGGCAAACGTCGACCGGGCCAAGATCCAGACCGACGTAGCGGCGCTTCGCGACCAGATCAACACGGTCGTGGGCGCGGCCCAGTTCAACGGCTTGAACCTGGTCGATGGGTCGCAGACAACTGTGAATGTCCTCTCTTCGCTGGACCGCGATACCGCCGGTGCGGTTGCCGTTTCTACGATTTCCGTGAACGCACAGGATCTCTCGACAGGCAACTACACTGCGGCCAACGTCTTTACCGCTGGCACGGCCTCGATTGTCTCTGCCGCGGGCGACACCTTTGTCATGAGCCTTGATGCCGGTGCGTCGGACGAGATCACGATTGCGGGGACGTGGGCAGCCGGCGACAAGGTGACGCTCAAGATCGGGTCCCAGACGGCGTCCTACACTGTCACCGCGAATGATGCTGCTGCAACCACTCCGGATGACCTCGTGGCCATCGGCCTCAAGAACGCGATCGACGCACTTGGGATCACCGGCTTGACGGTGGACTATGACAGCGGGACCCCAGGCGAACTGGCTTTCACGAATGGTGGTACGAATGACCTGTCGGTTTCAGGTCAGTATACCAACGCTGGTGCCGGTGGACTTGGCGCACTTTCTGCGATTGACGTCTCTACATCTGCGGGAGCCACGGCGGCCTTGGGCAGTATCGAAGGCCTGCTCCAGACATCGATCGATGCCGCTGCAGCATTTGGTTCGGTCGAAGGGCGCATCTCGACGCAGAATGACTTCATCTCCGGACTCTCAGACGCCTTGAAGTCCGGGATCGGCAGTCTCGTCGATGCTGATATGGAGGAAGCATCGGCACGACTCCAGGCCCTGCAGGTGCAGCAGCAGCTTGGTATCCAGTCGTTGTCGATTGCCAACCAGGCGCCACAGTCGATCCTCTCGTTGTTCCGCTAAGCGATCCTATCGGAGGCACGCTTGCCGTGCCTCCGATAACCCCGGGCATGAAAGTTACCCACGGCAAAGCCGTGTTAAGATCAATTCTGTCCCGAAAGGACATCCTGTGAACGCCACCGAACAAGCACGGCAGGCCTATGCCCCTGCCAAATCCATCCTCCGCACCCCTCGAAGCGCCGAACTGCAGATCTTTGCCCAGGTCACTTCGCGCCTGAGCGCAGCGGCCGAAAGTCCCGACCTGAACTTCGCACGTCTCGCCAAGGCGGTCCATGAGAACAGGCAACTATGGACAAGACTGGCAGCGGATGTCGCGGATGCCGACAACGCTCTCCCCAAGAATCTCCGCGCCCAGATCTTCTACCTCGCCGAATTCACGGCGTATCACAGCAGCAAAGTCCTTCGGGGTGAGACGACCGCCGCAGCCCTGATAGACATCAACACAGCCATCATGCGTGGCCTTGCCGGTCGGCAGGGCCGAACGGCGGTGGCATGATGACAGGTCTGGTTCTCAAACTTGGTCCAAAGGAACGTGTGCTGGTAAATGGCGCGGTTATCGAAAACGGCGACCGTCGCTCGCGTTTATCGATCTTGACACCCAATGCCAACATCCTGCGCCTCCGAGATGCGATCCGCCCGGATGAAGTGAACACGCCGGTCCGCCGGATTTGCTATATCGCCCAACTTGTCCTGTCCGGAGACGCAGACGAACAACAAGCCCGACTTCAGCTTCAACGGGGCATCGAGCAACTGGCCTATGCGCTGACGGACAGTGAAAGTCGGGCTCAACTCGAAGACGCGAAAGAAGCGGTTCGCTCCGGAGATTTCTACCGTGTCCTCAAGCGCCTGCGCGCGCTTTTGCCCAAAGAGGAGCGGTTGCTGGCGGCAGCGCCGCGTCTGCTTTGACATTCCAACCCGTCATCCCGATGAGCGGCTATACGGGATGGCGATTTCTCGCTCGCACGATCGAGACTCAGCGAGAAGCTTTCTCTGAAAGTGCAACGGTGGTCAGAACAACCAACTACTTTCGCGAAAACATTGCGAAAGTCCGCACCGCTGACGATCTGGTGAATGACCGACAGTTGCTTACCGTCGCACTTGGAGCCTTTGGACTCGAAGCGGACATGGAAAACAAAGCCTTCATTCGAAAGGTCCTTGAAGAGGGCACCCTGAAGGATGACTCTTTGGCAAATCGTCTCGCTGACAAACGCTACGAAGCCCTTTCTCGCGCCTTTGGTTTCGGCGACCTGGGCGCAAGTACCGGTCTTGCCGGCTTTGCACAGAACATCATCGACCGCTACGAAGCGAAATCCTTTGAAGTCGCAGTCGGTGAAGTCAATGGCAACTTTCGACAGGCGCTGAATCTGTCAAACGGGATCACCGACATCCTCTCGCAAACTTCGAATCCCACCGCACAATGGTATGCGATCATGGGAAATCTGCCGCTTCGGAGCGTCTTTGAGACTGCACTCGGCTTGCCGCAAAGCTTCGGCGGGATCGACCTGGATCAACAACTGGAGACGTTCCAGACGCGTTCAAAGGCGACGTTCGGGACGAGTCTGGTCACGGATTTCGCCGATCCAAATATGCAAGAAAAGATCATTCGACTATTCCTTGTCAGGTCGGAACTTCAGTCGGGGGCACAATTTGGTGCATCATCAATTGCTCTACAACTTCTTCGGCCATAAGGCGGGTCTTAGTCCGTTTCTGAGCGGCTGGACTTGGCGCGCGCAGTGGATCGGGAAGGGCTGAGAGCCTGACGCAGTGCGGCAAAACTGGACCCGATATTTGGCATATTCTGAAGTGTCACAAAGCGATCAAGTCCCTGATTGCATGCAATGGCCGCATCCACTTCCGGGTCCGATCCCGTTACGTAAAGGCCTGCCCGGATCATCAACGCGGCTCTTTCATATGTGCCCAACAATGCGCGCGCTTCCGAAATCAGGAGGTTCTCGGTCCGGGTCGCGACGCCCGGGAGCGATCTTGACACAGACCTGAGCAGATCGACGGCAGGAAACCGGCCCCGTTCCGCAATAGACCGGTCCATCACGACATGCCCGTCCAGTACACCGCGCAACCAGTCAGCCACGGGCTCTTCCATGTCGGATCCGGCCACCAGAACCGAGTAGATTGCAGTAATGTCCCCTGCTTCGCCAATTCCCGGGCCCGCGCGCTCACAAAGTGCAGCGATGGCTGGGCCGGTTGAAGCCGGAAACCCCCGTAGGGTGGCTGGCTCACCGGCTGCGACAGACAGCTCCCTATGTGCTTCGGCGAAGCGCGTTACACTGTCGAGAAGCAGCAAGACATGTCGTCCTTCGTCCCGGAAGTGCTCAGCCACGGCGGTGGCTGCCCAAGCACAGCGTCGTCGAACCTGTGGCGCGCGATCCGAAGTGGCGGCCACGACAATTGACCGCTCCATTCCCCGGCGCCCAAGAACCTCCTCGACAAAATGACGCAGTTCGCGGCCCCGCTCACCGACAAGCCCGATCACGATAACATCTGCCTGCACGCCACGCGCCATGCCGGCCAGCAGGGTCGATTTTCCGACGCCGGAGCCGGAAAACAAGCCGATACGCTGCCCCTTGGCAAGCGGAAGGAGCGTATCAAACACCGCAAAGCTGGTATCGACACGCGCCCCCATTGCCCTTCGTTCGTGAGGCGGCGGTGGTACGCCCCGGACTGGACAAAGGCGAGTCCCCGGTAGCAACGGTCTTCCGTCAAGTGGCAAGCCATCAGGGTCGATGACCCTCCCGATCCAGCCTTCGTGTGGTGCGAATCCATTTCTGGGAACCAGCCGCACGGGGAGGCCGATCGCAACACCCTCGGCCATCTGTTCTGGCAATAGATGGACATGGTTTGCGCCGATTTGAACAACTTCGGCGGCGATGCCTTGCCTGCCCTGATGGATAACGGTCCGGTCACCTAGGCGCGCTGTGCCTGACAATCCAGTCGCCTGCACCATACCGCCCGAAGCTCCTGATACCCGCCCCATGAGATAAGTCGTGCGCAGTTGATCAACTGCCGCTGTCATTCGATCCAAAAGCGGGTCGGTCAAGTCGGGACTCCTCAAGATAGTTCCTCTTTTCGGAACAACTCATCCTTAAGGAATCAGCCTTAAGGATGAGTTGAAACCAATCGAGGGAGAAGCCCCGATGTACGACTCACTGGACCTGTTCAGGGTCTCCTCTGTCATGGCGCGGCATGCCGGCGCACAGCAATCATTGGTTGCGACAAACGTCGCCAATGCGGACACACCCGGGTATCGGGCAATGTCTCTTCCTGCATTCTCTGACACCCATCGCGCATCATCCGGCATTGGACTTCGCATGACGCGGTTGGGCCACATGGAATTACCCGACCAGTCCGGCATGCCCCGTCCGTTTGCCGGATCCGGAGAGTCCGCACCAAACGGGAATTCGGTTTCGATTGAGGAAGAAATGCTTAATGCGATCGAAGCCCAACGTCAGCACAATCAGGCGCTGGCCATCTATCGCCACGCCATGGGGCTGATCCGCACGTCTTTGGGACGATAAGAGATGACCGTTTTCTCTGACGCACTCAAAGTTTCAACCAGCGGTATGCGCGCACAGGCCGAGCGGCTTCGGTATGTATCCGAAAATATCGCAAACGCCGACACGCCTGGCTACCGTCGAAAACTCGTCAGTTTTGAAGAAGAGTTGGGACGCGATCAGACCCCGGGGGCCGTTTCAACTGGTCCGGTCAGTCTTGATCAGACTTCTCTCGATAGAATCTACGACCCGACCAACCCGCTCTCTGACGAAAGCGGGTATTTTGACGGTTCAAACGTCAACCTCTTGATCGAAGTTGCCGACGCCCGAGAGGCCAGTCGCAGCTACGAGGCAAACCTCAAGATATTCGAGCAGGTGCGACAAATGTCGTCTGCCCTGATGGACCTTCTGCGAAAATAGGAGCCTTGACCCATGCAACTGCCATCTTCCTTTGCGGCCCAAAGCTATGTCGCCAACCGGAGCGCGACAGCGCCCGGGTCTGATCCTTCGGCGAGTTCGTACTTTTCCGCCCTCGCCAACGACTTTGCGACAACCCTCCGCCAAAGCGATGAGACTGCGATGGCGGCCATGCTGGGCGGCACCGATCCGCATACCCTCGTCCAGTCTCTCGCACAGACGGAACTCGCGGTAGAGACCGCCGTGACAGTACGAAACAAGGTGGTCGAAGCCTATCAGGAACTCCTGAGGATGCCCGTCTAGAACATGACCGAAGCCATCCTCTACGACACGTTACGTCAGGCGATCTGGGTCGCGTTCATCATTTCCCTGCCGATACTGTCGATCGCGCTCGCCGCGGGTCTTTTCGTTGGTCTGTTTCAGGCGCTGACGTCGATCCAAGAAATGACGCTCACGTTTGTTCCCAAACTCGCGGCAATCCCCGTCGTGTTCTGGATGACCATGTCGTTCATGACCGAAACCCTGGTGAGCTTCTTTCAGGCCACTCTTGTCCCGATCATTTCAGGAGGTTGAATGGAAAACGCAACCTATACCGCACTTACACGCCAATCCGGCCTGATGGCCGAGATGCGGGCGCTTGCCAACAATATCTCGAATGCAAACACGACCGGATACCGTGCCGAAGGCGTTGTTTTCTCGGAGTACATTCGCAGCCTTGCGACGAACGAACCCTCTCTGTCCATGGCGGCCGCCCGTGTCCGCGACACGATCCAGACCCAAGGAGCGCTTGCCCAGACAGGTGGTTCGTTTGACCTTGCGATCCAGGGAGATGGCTTCTTCCTTGTGCAATCCCCCCAAGGCGAACGCCTGACCCGGGCGGGCACATTCACGCCCAACGAAAACGGCGATCTCGTCACTTTGGAGGGGTATCCTGTCCTGGACGGTGGTGGTGCCCCTGTGTTCATCCCCCAGGGCATCAGCGATATCAGCATCGCCCCGGACGGAACGATTTCCTCGGAAGGTACACCCATAGGTCAGATCGGCCTATTCGTACCGACAGATCCGACGTCCATGACCCGCGAGGATGGGGTACGCTTCGTACCAGGCGGTGGCTATGAACCGGCCCAGGCGGGGCAGGTTCTTCAGGGCTATCTTGAGGAATCCAACGTCAATTCGATCCTGGAAATTTCGCGGATGATCGAGGTGCAGCGCGCCTACGAGCTTGGACAGGGCTTTCTGGAACGTGAAGACGAACGGATCCGAAGCGTCATGCAGATCATGAAGGGCTAGTCAGAAGAGAGGGACGCAAGAATTGCGCGCATTGGAAATTGCTGCTGCCGGAATGACCGCCCAGCAAACCCGGGTTGAGGTCATCTCCAATAACCTCGCCAACATGAACACAACCGGCTACAACCCCCGCAGGGCAGAGTTTGCCGATCTTCACTATCAGCAGATGGCCCGGCCCGGCACAATCAATGCCTCGGACGGGACGCTGCTTCCCGTGGGAATTCAACTGGGCCTTGGTGTACGGCCGACGGCAGTATCGGTCATGCTTGGGCAAGGGCCGCTCTCTGCGACAGGTGGCAACCTGGACGTGGCCATCGAAGGACAGGGTTATCTTGAGGTCACGCTTCCCGATGGTAGGGCTGCCTTTACACGTGATGGTGCGCTCAAGCTGACCGGTGACGGGCTTGTCGTCACGTCTGACGGCTATCCCGTACAGCCCGAGATCACGGTGCCCCCTGATGCTCAGTCAATCTCGATCAACGCTGAGGGCGAACTCTACGCGTATTTTGCCGACGAAGTTAGTCCGCAGTTCTTGGGGCAATTCAACCTGTCGGGATTCACTAATCCCAAAGGTCTCGAAGCGATGGGTTCAAATCTTTATCTCGAAAGTCCGGCGTCAGGTCCTGCCTTGCCTTCCACACCGGGGCAGGACGGTCTTGGCTTGCTCCGGCAGGGCTACCTTGAAGACAGCACTGTTGATGCCGTGAAGGAGGTCACCGACCTGATCGAGGCACAGCGCGGTTATGAGCTCAATTCCAAGGTCATCAGTGCCGCTGACCAGATGCTTGGCGCAATGGTGCAAATCCGATGAGACATACTCTCTTGGCTCTCGCGATCATTTCGACGCCTCTCTATGCTGAGATCGTCGTCCCCTCCCGGACCATTCCCGCAGAAAGTGTCATCGGTCCAAGCGATCTGACCGTCCGAGACCTTGTGGTTCCGGGCGCCGTCACCGATGCCAATCTGCTGATTGGCCTGGAGGCACGGAACACCCTCTTCTCCGGACGGCCCATAAGGCCCGAGGATGTAGGGATTCCTGCCATCGTCCAGCGAAATGCGATCGTCCACTTGGTCTATCAGCAGGGTGCGATCTTCATTTCAACGGATGGGCGCGCGCTTGATCGGGCAGGTCCAGGCGACGTCATCCGCGTGATGAACCTGGGGTCCCGGACGACCGTTACCGCAATGATTGGCGCCGATGGTGCCGCTTATGTGTCTCAATAGAAGGGCTTTTTATGTCAACTATTCGTTTGGCCCCATTGTGCCTTGTCGCAATATCCGTCGCATGCGGCAATATCGATCAGATCGGTCGGGCCCCCGAACTCGAACCCATTCAGATGTCTGAAGAGCAGACAGCAATGATGACATCCGGTCTGCCAAACCAGATCCTGCCAGCCGCACAGCCGGCAGCAGTCGCCAGGGCATCGCTCTGGAGCGGGGACCGAGGGTCACTTCTCGGCGATCAGCGGGCCATCGAACGCGGTGACATCCTGACTGTGGTCATCGAAATCGATGACAGCGCGCAAATGTCAAACTCGTCGGCCCGGTCACGCGATGCGTCACAGAACCTTGCCGTGCCCGACTTCTTTGGTATTCCCCAACTCATCGACGGCGTGTTGCCCGAGGGCGCGTCAATGGATCCGGCAGTCGCGCTGGATTCGGCGTCCAGCTTCAATGGAGACGGGTCGGTTCGCAGGAACGAACAGCTCGAATTGCGCGTGGCGGCCACGATTGTTGACGTGCTTCCCAACGGTGTCCTCCAGATCTCTGGTACGCAGGAAGTGCGCGTGAACTATGAATTGCGCGAACTTCTGGTGACGGGTTTTGTCCGGCCCGCAGATATCACGCGTCAGAATGAAGTGACCTACGACAAAATTGCGTCCGCGCGCATTTCCTATGGTGGGCGCGGTCAGATCTCAGACATGCAACAGCCCCGCTACGGCCAGCAGGCCGCAGAATTTGTCCTTCCTTTCTGAGGGTCAACATGAAGCGTTTTCTACTTCCCCTTGTTCTGCTTCTTGTCGGCATCGGTGGTGGAGTCGCCGCAGGATTCATGGTTACTCCATCCAAGGATGGGCAAGAGGACATGGCCACCGGTTGCGAACCGACGGGCGAATCCGGAGATCCGGCTTCTTTGGCGGAGCATGAAGAGGATCTTTTGCCCGCCAGCGCGGGCGATCACCATGTGGCCATCGACGCCGAGGACCACGGTCTTGGCAGTGGCTTCGAGTATGTCCGGCTGAACAATCAGTTTGTTGTTCCCATTGTAGAATCATCTTCGGTTACGGCGCTTGTCCTGCTGTCCATTAGCGTAGAGGTTCCTGCGGGGGAACAAGAGGCGGTGCTGGTTGTGGAGCCCAAACTGCGTGATGTCTTTCTTCAGGTCTTGTTTGACCACGCCAACATTGGCGGCTTTGAGGGAGTGTTCACCGCGAGCACCAATATGAGGACGCTCCGCAATGCCCTTTTGCGAGCCGCGCAGGATGCCCTCGGGCCAAAAATCTCAGACGTTCTGATTGTGGATATCGTCCGGCAGGACGTTTAGGGATCCCTTTTTCATCGGATGTGACAGCTAATGAGCCTCTGCCGTTCTCAGATTGCGGAAAGCGCTGTTCTGGCCCCACCTTCCCACTGAATCTGTAAGCTGCGATGCGGCCCGTGCGGAGATTTGCACGAGAGGTGTCATTAGGAGTAACCGTCTGGCCTGACCGCTCTACCGCGGGCTGAGAGTGCGGGATAGTGTCCACCAAGGATAGTGGGCACTAAGGTGCGGGCGTGACGCGTCGGACGAGGCGACTTTGGACGGATGAGGGGAAGCGGTGTAAGCGGTCGCCGTGGACCACGGGTAGCTTATCTTGACGGCGCGAAGTTCCACGGCAGCAGATCGTCGAGGCGGCGTTGAGGGTGGCCGTAGGTGAGCGCGGTCAGGGTTGCCTTGAGACGGGCAAAGGGCTCGATGCTGTTGATTTTGCAGGTTTCGATCAGCGAAGCGAGCGGTTCCACGCGACGCCGCCTTCGTCGTGCCCGGCGAAGAGCGCGTTTTTGCGATTGAGGGCGATGGGACGGATCAGGTTTTTGACCCTGTTGGAGTCGATTTCGACGGTAAGCGCTGTTCCGCCCCCACCTTCCTGCTGAAACCGTAAGCTGCGATGCGCCGCTGTGTGGAGATTTGCACGGGAGGCGTCAGTGGGAGTCCATCGGGAGCGCAGTATGGAGGCCGTTGGGTTTGTGGAGCTTCTGGC
>JBGSWJ010000608.1:0-1846 GCA_041752495.1 Rhodobacterales bacterium | reverse complement strand
CGGCGCGGCCAGCCATTGTGTCTCGGGATCGAACCAGACCGACAACGACCCGCGCCTCGCCAGCGCCTTGCTGTCGTCATGCCAGTTCGTGGTGCGGTCGACGGAGGGCTCCGGCTTGCTCATGCATCCCAGCCACCACGCTGGATTCACAGAGTGAATCCTCCATCCCATTGGCGCAACAAAGCCCGTCAAAGCGGTACATGTCGGCAAACACCAGCGCGCCGCGCCCGATTTCGAAAATGTCGCGAAAGCCTTTGTTGGTGATGATGCCTACTTGCGACCCACGCCACCCTCACAGGTCGCTGAAACAGTTGCTGATGCGGAACTCTGTCCCGCGATCAGGGCCGGTTCGCCTGATGGTCATGCCTGTCGGCGCGTCCGCGGCTCGCTCCTTGGGGCGATCTTTCCCCTCATGCCCCGAGCAACCGTGGTAGCCGGGCAAGGTTGTTGGCGGCCATGGTCAGGATGAAGCGGGATCGGACGCGGTCAACGCCGCGATAGACGGTCTGGGCCATGCCGCCGACGGTCTTGGCCCAGCCGATCGGCTCTTCGATCTTCTTTCGGTGCTTCTGGGACAGCGCATATCCTTTGTGTCGGGTCGAGCGCCGGTCGATCGCCGAATATCTCGATTTCTGGGCGACATGCGGGCTGACGCAGGCGTGACGCAGGTCGGCGACGAACCCGGCCGCGTCATACCCCTTGTCGGCACCCAGCGTCAGCCGCCGGGTCGATCCGGGGGAGTGGCGGTGGACCATGTCCAGCGCCGCGCGCCGCTCGGCATATCCGTCGGCCTGGGTGAGATCACCCTGCACGACAAACCCGTGCCGGTTCTCCATCAACGCCGTCGTCGGGAAAACGGTCCCCCGGACCGTTTTCTGACCCTCCTCCACCCATGAAGCACAGCACCGCACCCGTGCCGAGCGGTTTCCTGTAAAGGCGCGCATCGGGGTCGGTGGTCGAGGCATGGGTGGCGTTCGAGCGCTTCTCGCCCCGGAAGTCGACCTCGGCATTGCGGTGGCGGCTGCTGTTGCGGGGCATCGGGTCGGTCTCGGCTGGGGTCTCGGAAGGCGCGGTTTCGGGGTTGGTATCCGGGGCGGGCGGCTCGCCCGGCCCTTCATCGTCAGGCGGGCTGACCTCGGCCTTCGGCTGGAAACTCTTCATCGACGCCCAAGCTTTGATGAGCGTCCCATCGACCGAGAAGTGACCGTCCGACAAAAGCGGCGCGACCTCGCGGTGGGCCAGGATCGCCGCCATCACCTTGCGCGACATCTCGGTCGACAGCAGCCGATCACGGTTCTTGGTGAAGACCGTCGGCACCCAAACCGGATCATCGATGCCAAGGCCCACGAACCAGCGGAACATCAGATTGTAATCCATCTGCTCCATCAACTGCCGCTCGGACCGGACCGAGAACAGGATCTGCAGAAGGCTCGCCCGGATCAGCCGTTCCGGCGGGATCGAGGGGCGGCCAAAGTCGGTGTAAAGCGCCTCAAACTCTGCATCCAGGCTCGCCAGCGCCTCGTTAACCACCTGCCTGATCTTGCGCAGCGGGTGCCGTGCCGGGACGCGCTCTTCCAAATCGACGTAGCTGAACAGCGGCCCGCTCGTCTCGTCCACACCCCGCATGATCATCCCGCCGCTTCCGTGCCGATTGTGAATCATGTTCTCAAATCCTTGTCGAGGCGGGACTATTTCAGCACCCCGGTAGAACTGACCCAGTTCGGCGGCTGATTTCCATTGAGATTTGACCCATGTGACCTTCTCCCGACGCGGTAGCGGCGGGGGGCAATGGAGTGATCCACATGGGACTTTTGAACATCATCCGGAAGCTGCGACTGCGGCTGCG
>JBGSWJ010000607.1:0-27366 GCA_041752495.1 Rhodobacterales bacterium | reverse complement strand
TGATGTCGGTGGGCGTGGCGGCGGCGGGGGCGTTCCTGACGCCGGTCGCGACGGCGACGAACCTGATGGTGATGGAACCGGGCGGCTACAAGTTCGGGGATTACTGGAAGCTCGGCTTGCCGATGCTGATCTGGTTCTATGTGATCTCAGTGTTTCTGGTGCCGGTGATCTGGCCCTTTTGAGGGGCGGCCCGGCTTTGAGGGAGGATGCGATGGCTGTGATTGATGACGTGCTGGCGCGCGTAGATGCGGACATGGATGCGGCTTTGGCGCGGCTGTTCGAGGTGATGAAGCTGAAGTCGATTTCGACCGACCCGGCCTATGCGGCCGAGACGCGGAAGAATGCGGAATGGCATGCGGCCGATCTGGCGGCGATCGGCTTTGACGCGTCGGTGCGGGATACGGCGGGGCATCCGGTCGTGGTGGGGCATGACCGCAAGGCGGGCGGGACGAGCATCCTGTTCTATGGCCATTATGACGTGCAGCCGGTTGATCCGCTGGAGCTTTGGGAACATGACCCCTTTGAACCGGCCATCGTGACGCGGCCGGACGGGGGCAAGCAGATCGTGGGGCGGGGGTCGGCGGACGACAAGGGGCAACTCATGACCTTTGTCGAGGCGTGCCGGGCGTGGAAGGCCGTCACGGGAAGCCTGCCGATCAGCGTGAGCATCATTCTGGAAGGCGAGGAGGAATCGGGGGGCGTGAACCTGCCGGGGTTTCTTGATGCCCATGTGGATGAGTTGCGGGCCGATGTGGCGATGATCTGCGACACGAACATGTGGGACAAGGATACGCCTGCCATCACGACGAGCCTGCGGGGGTTGTGCGCGGAGGAGATCACGATCCATGCGGCGGACCGGGACCTGCATTCGGGCTTTTACGGCTCGGCGGCAGCGAACCCGAACCATGTGCTGGCCCGGATTCTGGCCGATCTGCATGATGCCGAAGGGCGGGTGACGATCCCGCATTTCTATGACGGCGTGCCGGAACTACCGGAGTCGCTGAAGGAAAGCTGGAAGACGCTCGATTTCTCGGAAAGCGCGTTTTTGGGCGAGGTCGGGCTGTCGGTGCCGGCGGGCGAGAAGGGTCGGAGTGTTCTGGAGCAGACCTGGTCGCGGCCGACCTGTGAAGTGAACGGGATGGGCGGCGGTTATCAGGGGGCCGGTTTCAAGACGGTCATTCCGGCGGTGGCGAGTGCCAAGATTTCGTTCCGGCTGGTGTTTGACCAGAACCCGCACCGGGTCCGCGAGGAGTTCCGCAAGTTTGTGCGGGCGCGTGTGCCTGCGGATTGCCGGGTGGAGTTCATCGAGCACGGGTCGGGGACGGCGGTAGCGTTTGACGTGAACGGGGCCGCGTTTCAGGCGACGCAGGGCGCACTGACCGAAGAATGGGGCAAGGCTGCGGCCTTTGTCGGCGGTGGCGGGTCGATTCCAGTCGCGACGCTGCTGAAAGAGAAGCTCGGGATGGATGTGGTGCTGGCGGGCTTTGGTCTGTCGGATGACCGGATTCATTCGCCGAACGAAAAGTATGACCTGCGGTCGTTCCACAAGGGGATACGGTCGTGGGTGCGGATTTTGGCGGCGTTGTAGGGGGACAGGCGCTCGCTTCGCGCGGACGCGCGGCCTCGCTTTGAAGGGGGCGGGGTGAACCCCGCCCTACCCATTGAGCGCATTTTCCGCAGTGGGTTAACGGTATCCGGCGGCCTGCAGTTCGAAGAGTTCGGCATATTGCCCGCCTGCCGCGAGCAGTTCGTCGTGTGTGCCCGAGGCTTCGACCGTGCCGTTGGCCAGCACGAGGATGCGGTCGGCCATGCGGACCGAGGAAAAGCGGTGGGAGATGAGCACGGCGGTCTTGCCTGCGCTCAATTCCTTGAAACGCTGGAAGACTTCAAACTCGGACCTTACGTCGAGCGCGGCGGTGGGTTCGTCGAGGATCAGAACCTCGGCATCGCGCATATAGGCGCGGGCGATGGCGATCTTTTGCCATTCGCCGCCAGACAGGTCGATCCCGTTGCGAAAGCGTTTGCCGATCATCTGGTCATAGCCGCCGGGCAGGTCGTCGATGACCCTGTCGGCCAATGCACGTTCGGCGGCTTTGGTGATGCGCGCCTTGTCGGCGCGGGCTTCGATCCGGCCCACTGCGATATTGTCGGCAGCGGTCAGGTTGTAGCGGACGAAATCCTGAAAGATGACGCCCATCGCACCGCGCAGGTCTTCGAGCGCGTAGTCGCGCAGGTCGCGGCCATCAAGGGTGACATGGCCTTCGTCGGGGTCGTAAAGCCGGGCGAGGAGTTTGACGAGGGTCGTCTTGCCTGCACCGTTTTCACCGACAAGGGCTAGGGTTTCCCCGGCGTTCAGGGTGAAGGACAGGTGCCTGACAGCCCACTTTTCGGCACCGGGATAGCGGAAGCCCACGTCGTGAAAGGTAAAGCCCTGACGGATCGGGCGGGGCAGGGGAGCGGGGTTCGGGGGCGACAGGATTTCAGGCGTGACTTTGAAAAAGTCGAACAGGTCGTCAAGGTACAGCGCCTGCGCGGCGGTCGAGGAGAAGCTGAACAATAGCCCTTCGAGCAAACCACGCATCCGCAGGAACGAACCTGCAAGGAACGTCAGATCGCCAAGCGAGAGCGTGCCTGTCAGGGTGCGGCCAATGATCCATACATAGGCCGCATAGTAGCCGATGGTGCCGATCCCGGTGAAAATGGCGCCCCAAAGGGCGCGACCTTGGGCGATGCGGCGGTTGGCGACAAGGAAATCAAGCGAGAGGCGTGCGTAGATTTCCATCAGGAAACCGTTCAGGCCGAAGATCTTGACCTCTTTCGCGGTTTCCACGCTGGCAGCGGTCTGTCGGACGTAGTCGAGTTCGCGGCGTTCAGGCGTGCGACGGAAATCAAGGCTGTAGGATTGGGCGTTGAAATAGGCCTCGCCCAGAAAGGCGGGGATAAGGGCGACAAGCAGGAGGACGATGAGCCAGAGGTTGAAGAGGACAAGGCCCGCACCGAAGGTTGCGACGGTGACGATATCCTGCATCTGGCCGAAAAGCTGCGCCATAAGCGGCATCCGGCCCGACGCCTGACGGCGGGCGCGTTCAAGGCGGTCCTGAAAGCCTGCGTCCTCAAAGTCTTCGAGATCGAGGGTCGCCGCATGGGCCATGAGGCGGAGCGAGGAGGTCATGGTCAGCCGTTCGGCCAGAAGCGCATCGACAAGGCTGATGCAGCGGGCGAGCAGGTCTGACAACACGGCAAGGGCGAATTCGGCCATGACGAGGAGCGTCAGATGGGCGACCTCGCCGCTTTGCCACCAGCCCATTAACGTATCGGGGCGTGGGGACAGGCCGGAAAGGCGAACGACTTCGTCAATGATGAGCTTGCCGAACCAGAGGGCGGTGACGGGCAGGACGGCCCGGGCAAGCCGAAGGACGAGCGTGGCGAGGGTGAGGAGAGGGCTGGCCCGCCAGACCATGACGAGGAAGGGGCCGATGTTGCGCAGCGCCAGCCAGCGGTCGCGGAACGACTTTGAAGGCATCTGATCCTTGCGGGGATCGGCGGGCTGGGGCGGGGCTGTGTCGGTCATGGCATCCTTGAGGGAGTCAGAGGATACCTTATGGGCTCCGGGTGCAAGGGCTGGACTAGCTGGGCGAGAGCGCCCGGGTCGACTGGCCGATCACAAGACGCGGCGCGAGGATGACATCCTTGAACGGGATCTCGTTCGGATCGGTGGCTGCGATCCGGTCCATCAGCATCCGGCTGGCGACGCGGGCCATTTCCTCGACCGGCTGGACGGCCATGGTGATGCGGGGGCGGATCACATTGGACCATGGCACATCGTCGATCCCGGCGATGGACACTTCCCCGGGGCAGTCGATGGCAAGGTCGTTGCAGGCCTGAAGCGCACCAAGAGCCATGACGTTGCTCGCGGCGAGCAGGGCGGTCGGGCGGTCGGCGCGAAGCGTCATCAGGCGCATCGCGGCCTCATACCCCTGATCGCCCGAATAGCGGCCATCCAGGACGAGGTTTTCGTTCACCTTGAGGCCCGACGCCTTCATCGTCTCGTAAAACCCCTGTTTCCGCTTTTCGGCGGTGTAAAGGCCCGTGGTGCCGCCGATATAGCCGATCCGGGTATGGCCCAAACGGATCAGGTGTTCGGTCAGCATGGCGCTGGCCAGCACGTTGTCGGTGCCGACAAAGTCGCTCTCGATCTCGGCCAGTTTGTGGTCAAACAGGACGAAGGGCATGTCGAGTGCCGCGATGTGATTGGCCAGCCCGAGGTAGTGGCCGCAGGGCTGCAGGATGATCCCCGAGACAAGCTGGCCGCTGAGATGGTTCAGGATGGCTTTTTCCGCCACCTCGCGCCCGGCAGTGTCTGAGACGACGACAAGGTAATCGGCCTCCATCGCGCAGCGTTCGATTTCCTGCAGGAGATTGCCGAAGAAGGGGTTGGTAATGTCGGAGACGACCATGCCGATCAGACGGGACCGGCCCCGTTTCAGGCTTTGGGCGATGGGGTTGGCGGTATAGCCCACGGCGCGCGCCGCCTCGGCCACCTTGCGTTTGGTTTCGGTGCTCACGCGGTCGGGGTTGTTGAGGGTCAGCGACACGGTCGAAATCGACACCCCGGCGATGCGGGCCACGTCGCGGATCGTGGACATGGGATCGAACCCTTTCGGACGGCAGCAGGACACCTGCGCTACTCCAATCTGTTGAGATGGGGAGTGTCAACAGGGGGCCGGAACCGGCGGGATTGCGGGCCGCAGGATTGCTGCAGAGCGGCGGAAGATTCTGGCCCGGGCGGCGTCAGAATCGTTGACTCGCGGCAGGTGTTCATGCGTCAGTCGCACTTATCGAACCGGTTCGACAAACACCGCAAATCTGCCCTGAAAAGCTGACTCTGCGGTCAAATCCGGTCGGTCCTGCGAGGCCTTTGGAGGAGGGCGGCGCAGGCGTTGCGGGGTTGGCGGGGCCGCCCGGCATGAACCGAGAAAACAGGTTTTCAAGGGAGGACAAAATGCAGAGAGATGTGAGAACAAGGTTGGTCGGGGCCGCAATGGCCGGGCTGATGGCGCTGGGGGCGGTCCTGCCCTCCGCAGTCGCGGCGCAAGAGGACGTGACCATCCGGATGTGGGCGCTCACCAACCCCAACTATCCGGAATTCATCGCCCAGGCGGCCGAGGCGTTCAAGGCAACGCACCCCAATGTGACGATCGATTTTCAGGAAACGCCGAACGAAGCCTACAAGACGGCGATTCAGGTCGCGCTTGTCGGGTCCGAACCGCCTGACGTGTTCTTCAATTGGGCGGGCGAGGACTCCGCGCGGCTGGTGCGGGACGGACTTGTCCTTGATATCACCGATCTGGCGAACGAACCGGGGCAGTTCGGGACAACGCTGTCGCCAAGCTGGATCAGCACGTTCAGCGTGAACGGGCGCATCTTTGGCGCACCGACCGATGCCGTGACCAAGTATTTTTACTACGACAATGCGTTCTTTGCAGACAACGGTCTGACGGCGCCAACAACGTTCAATGAGCTTCTTGGGCTTTGCACTGCGATCCGCGCCATCGACCCGGAAATCGTGCCGATCCCGCTGGGCAATTCGGAGCGGTGGAAGATGAACCACTACATCACGCTGATGAATGAACGTGTGATGGGGAACGATGCACTGCGGGCGGACTATTCGCTTACGGCGGCTGATGATGCGCTTTTCACCAATCCCGGCTATGTGACGGCATGGGAAAAAGTGCTTGAAATGCAAAGCGCTGGCTGCTTCCAGGACGCCCCGAACGCGACCTCGCCCGAAGTGTCGCGTACGATGTTTTCGTCCGGCGTGTCGCCGATGATCTTTTGCGGATCATGGTGTATGAGCATCTTCGACGGCGAAGGCTATACCGACTATTCGCTGTTCCGCTTCCCGCCCGTTGAAGGGGGTGCCAGCGATGGCAATTCCAACATGGTTGTGCCGCAGGGCCTGCAGGTGGCGGCGGCAACCCAGCATCCGAAAGAGGCGGTGGAATGGATTTCCTTCCTGACGTCGCCGGAACAGGCTGCGAAGTTTGCCGAAATGCGCGGCGCGCTGCCGTCTGATCCGTCCATGCTGGGCGGGATCACAGCCACGGACCAGTTCAAATGGGTCGCCGCTGACATGGCTTCGCTTGCCGTGCAGTTCAACGTGATCGACGTCGAAGTCGAAGCGTCGGTGGCGAACGCCTATCTGGATGCCGGGGTAGAGATCCTCAACGGCACGATGACACCGGAACAGGCGATGGAGTCGATCCGCGCTGCGGCCCTCGCGGCCAAGGCCGCGATGCAGTGACGACCAACGTCTGAAGGGGCCCGGCGGGAACTCCCCCCGCCGGGCCATTCTCGCTGACCCCGATCAAAGGCTGAACCCCGTCATGTCAGGTGCCCCGTCCGGCCACCCTGCCGCCGCGTCTGCGAAACGTCCGCAGTATTCGGCCCGGCTGTCGGCCTTTATCCTGCTGACACCCGCGCTTCTGCTGTGTTCGGTGTTCATCTTCATCCCGGCGGTGCTGGCGATTGCGGGGTCGTTCTTTACCTTCGGGATCACGTCGCGGGCGTGGGAACCTGCGGGTTTTTCCAATTATACCAAGGCGTTCGCAGACCCGATCTTCTGGACGGCGCTGAAGAACAACATGATCATCGTGCTGGGGTCGATCACGTTTCAGATCGGGATCGGGACCATTCTGGCGGCGATCCTTGATCGGGGGCTGCCAAGGTCGGCCACAGTGTTCCGCACGATCATCTTTGCACCGATGGTGGTGTCGGCGGTGGCCGTCGCGCTGATCTGGCAGGTGATCCTCGATCCGAATGTCGGTGCGCTGAATGCGATCATCAAATCGGTGGGGCTGTCGCCGCCTCAACTGGGCTGGCTGGGCGACCCCACAATTTCGATCTGGATCGTGCTGATGATCGCCTGCTGGCAATACACCGGGTTCATGATGGTGCTGATCCTTGCGGGGCTGCAGGGCATTCCGAAGGAGTTGTACGAGGCCGCATCGCTGGATGGTGCGAGGGGCCTCAAGGCGTTTCGGCACATCACGCTGCCGTCCATTCGAAACGTTTTACTTGTGGCCGTCCTGATTACAACCATCGGAGGATTCAAGGTTTTCGACCTCATCTATGCGACGACCCAGGGCGGGCCGGCGAATGCGACGCAGGTTCTGGGCACCTACATCTATCTGCAGGCCTTCAACCTCGGGAACATGGGCTATGCCAATGCGATTTCGGTCGTCTTGTTGTGCATCGCCGTTCTGCTGGGCTGGCTGCAGCTCAAGTCGTCACGGAGGGCCTGAGTGATGCCCAATTTCACCCGCGCCAAGGTGCTGATGTACGGGTTTGTCAGCCTGTGGAGCCTGTTTGTGATGCTCCCGCTCCTCTGGATGGTGCTGGCGAGCTTCAAGACCAAGCGCGAGTTGTTCATGGACCCGCTGGGTCTGCCTGGTAACTGGGACACCGGCGCATGGGGTCGGGCCTGGGATGTGGGCATGGGTCGGTTCATCCTGAACTCGGTCCTGGTCACCGGCGCATCAGTTGCGGTGATCATCGTGGTCAGCGGGATGGCCGCCTATGTGCTGGCGCGGTCGGACAACCGCTGGCTGCGACTGGTGTACCTGTTGATCGTGGCGGGGTTTGCGGTGCCGGTGCAGGCGGTGCTGGTGCCGCTTTACCAGATGATCTCGGGCGCGGGGATGTTGAATTCGCTGGGGGCCATCGTGCTGCCCTATGCGGCCTATGGCATCCCGTTCACGACAGTGCTGTTCTATGCCTTTTTCCTCGATTTCCCGAAGGAGTTGGAGGAGGCGGCGCGGCTGGACGGGTGTTCACGCATCCGCACGTTTTTCATGGTGATCCTGCCGCTGTCGGGGCCGGCGGTGGCGTCGGCTGCGATCTTTCAGGCGGTGTTCATCTGGAACGAATTCGTTCTTGCGCTGCTGATGCTGAACAACCCGGATATCAAGACGCTGCCGGTGGGCATCATCGCGCTGGGCGGAGAGTTCACGTCGGACTGGCCCGCGATCATGGCGGGGCTGTCGATTGCGATCCTGCCGATCCTTGCGATCTTTGTGATGGCGCAGAAATACTTTGTCCGGTCGCTGGCCGGATTGGGCAAATAGGGAGCCACGCATGGCCGATCTGGAAATCCGCAATCTGGTCAAGGACTACGGCGCCTACAAGGCGATCAAGGACGTGTCCTTTGCGGTCACATCGGGGGAATTCGTGGTTATGGTCGGGCCGTCGGGTTGTGGCAAGTCCACTTTGCTGCGGTCTATCGCGGGGCTGGAGGAGGTGACCTCGGGCGCGATCCTGATCAACGGGCGCGACATCACAAAGGACGAACCGTCCGACCGGGGCGTGGCGATGGTGTTCCAGAACTATGCCCTTTATCCGCATATGACCGTGCGGCAGAACATGGGATTTGCGCTGCGCATCGCAGGGCGGCCCAAGGCCGAGATCGACGCAGCGGTAAACCGGGCGGCGGCGATCCTGCGGATCGAAGCGCAGTTGGAGAAAAAGCCCAAGGCGCTGTCGGGCGGGCAGAAACAGCGGGTGGCGATTGGCCGCGCGATCACGCGGGCGCCGGATGTGTTCCTGTTTGATGAGCCCTTGTCGAACCTTGATGCGGCGCTCCGCAGTCAGATGCGCGTGGAACTCGGGCGGCTGCATGCCGAACTGGGGGCCACGATGGTTTACGTGACCCATGACCAGACGGAGGCGATGACGATGGCGTCGCGTATCGTCGTACTGAACGAAGGCCGGGTAGAGCAGGTGGGGCCGCCCTTGGACCTGTATAACCAACCCGTGAACCGGTTTGTCGCGGGGTTTCTGGGCAGCCCCCGGATGAACTTTATCCGGGCCGAGGTTGTCGGGCTGACGGATACGGGCGTGCGGCTGCGGGCCAATGGACTGGACAGGGAGCTGACGGTGCCGGTGACGGAAGGCGGTGTGAAGGCCGGGGACGCAGTGACCGTTGGCATCCGGCCCGAAGCCTTCACCGATGATCCGCAGGGCGGCTGGGTTCTGGACGGTAAGGTTGCGGTGATCGAGTCGCTGGGGCGCGAGACGTTGCTCTATCTCGATGGGGGCGGCTTGCGCGCTTTCGACAGTGAGAGCCACGAGGGGTATTTCGCCGTCCACCGGACCCGGCAGATCACGGCGCGGCATGGCGACAGGCTGCGCATGGGGATCAGCGCGGCGTCGGTCTATCTGTTTGACGAGCAGGAACAGGCGATAGCCTGGCCGTCGACCCATTTAACGGGGGTGTGAGGTGTCAGTGCCGCTCGAAAGTGAAGTTCTGGACGATCTGGTCCCACTGATTGCAGCACTTCCCGGGCCGGGGCGCATGGCCGTGGGCATCGGCGGGTCGCGGGCCAAGGGGCGGACAGACGGGCATTCGGATTATGACTTCCGCGTCTATGCTGACCAGTGGTGCGGGCCGGACCTAACCGCCACGCCGCAGTACGCGGCTTTTGCCAAGGGCATGGCGCGGTGGGAGGCGCGGGGGGTGCATATCGACGGCACCTGGCCGCGCCTGATCGGGCTGATTGATGCGGAACTGGATGACTGGTTCGCGGGTACGGCGCGGCCGACAAATCTCGACTGGGCGATCTGGGGCTACTACCTGCCGACCGATCTGGCGCATCAGCGGATCATCCTTGACCCCGACGGCGTGATGGCAGGATGGAAGGCGCGGCTGGACATTTACCCCGACGCCCTGCGTGGCCGTGTCATTGCAGAAAACATGGAGCTTCTGCGCTATTGGCGCGACGATTATCACTATGAAAGCAAGGTTCTGCGCGGGGATGTCGTTTTCCTGGCCGGGCTGTCCTCGCGGCTGGTCCACGGGGTTCTGCAGGTCGTCTTTGCGCTGAACCGCCGCTGGTTTCCGGGCGATGGCTGGACCCTGACGATGGCGGAATCGCTTGACCTGAAACCCCGCGACCTTTCGGCCAGGATCACCGCGATCCTGTCACCAGCCACCCCTGATTTTCCGACACAGCGCCATGCCAACATCGCGCTGATCCATGATCTTGAACATCTCTTGCCCTCAGACTGAAGGACGACCCATGCGTTTCCGCCAGATTCACCTTGATTTCCACACCAGTGGCCGCATTCCCGGCATCGGGACCAGGTTCGACGCCAAGGCCTTTGGGCAGGCGTTCAAATCGGCGCATGTGGATTCCGTCACCGTCTTTTCCAAATGTCACCACGGATATTCCTACCACCCGACCGAAGTGGGCGAGATGCATCCGGGCCTCGACTTTGACCTGCTGCGTGGCCAGATCGATGCGCTGCACGCGGTGGGCATCAACGCGCCCGTTTATACGACCGCGACTTGGGATGAACTGGCCGCCTTCAACCACCCCGAATGGCGCACCGTCAGCCCCGAAGGCGGATCGCCGCGTTTCCTGACCACGCCGAACGGGGCAGGCTGGGCGTTCCTGGATTACTCAACGCCCTACGTCGACTATCTCTGCGCACAGGTGGACGAGATCATACGGCGCTATCCCGATGCGGACGGCGTCTTCATGGACATCTGTTTCCAGCTTCCCTCGGTTTCGACCTATGCGCAGAGCAAGATGGAAAAGCTGGGGCTGGACTGGACCGATGCGGGGCATCGGCACAGCTTCATGGAGCAGATGGTCGAAGAGTTCTTTGAACGCGTCCGGGGCGCAGTCCGCAAGCATGACCCCAAGATGCCGCTCTACTTCAACTCAGGGCACATCCGGCGGGGGACGCGGCGCCACTACCTGCAGCACTACACGCATCTTGAAGTCGAAAGCCTGCCGACGGCGGGATGGGGTTATGACCATTTCCCGCTTTCTGCGCGCTATGTCGACAAGTTGCCGCTGCCCTTCCTTGGGATGACAGGCAAGTTCCATTATCATTGGGGCGAAGTAGGCGGCTACAAAAAGCCCGAAGCGCTGATCTACGAATGCGGGGCGATGCTGGCGCATGGGGCGCGGTGTTCCATTGGCGACCACCTGCATCCGACGGCGAAGATCGACGACAGCACGATGGCCGTGATCGCGCCTGCCTATAAATGGGTGGAAGAGCGCGAGGCATGGGCGGTGGATACGGTCAACCGGGCCGATATCGCTTTCCTCAGCGCCGAAGCCGCGTCGCGGCCCAGTCTGGTGGGCATTCCGGGGCAGTCGGACAACCGGTTCGACGGGCCGGATCACGGCGGGGTGCGGGTGCTGCTGGAAGGGCAGTTCGCCTTTGACGTAATCGATCTTGAGAGCGATCTGGAAGGCTACCGGCTGGTGATCCTGCCCGATGTGATCGTGGTCGATGATGAACTGAAGGCCAAGATCGACGCCTATGTTGCCAAGGGCGGCCGGGTAATGCTGACGGGCAAAAGCGGGCTGCGCGACGGGATATTCCTATTCGATCTGGGGGCCGACTGGGCAGGCACATCCGACATGGCGGGCGGGGATTACCTCTTGCCGGAACCGGCGCTCCGGGCCGAAGGGGTCAATGATCCGCTGTTCATGTATTTCCCGTCCGAACAGGTCAAAGTGACCTCAGGCCGCTCTTTGGGCGATGTGTTCGATCCCTATTTCGACCGCCGCCCGCAGCATTTCTCGGGCCATGTGAACGCGCCAAGCAAGCTGGAACCCAATGGCTTTGCGGCTGGCGTCGCCAAGGGCGGGTTCACGTATCTCGCCCATCCGATCTTCTCCTGCTACCACCGCGCCGGGGCGGTCGCGATGCTCGAGATCGCTGAAAAGACGATCCGCGCGGCGTTGGGCGGGGACCGGTTGGTCACAACGACGTTGCCTCGCGCGGGACGGGTGACAGTGCGACATCAGCCGGGCGAAAACCGCGACGTGGTCCATCTCCTCCACGCGACGCCCGCGCTGCGGGGGAACCTGAGGGGATCGAACATCCAGCCGATCCAGGACCTCATCACGCTCTCTGACATCGGCGTCGACATTGCCGTGACCGGCCCCGTCAAGGCCGTCACCCTTATCCCCGAGGGCACCGCCCTGCCACATACGACCGAAGACGGCCGGATCCGGTTCGCCGTGCCGCAGGTGCGCGGGCACCAGATGGTCGAGGTTCTCTATTCCTGATGCTTCTTCTGGTCTGAAAAATCCTGCGGTGGTGCGGGGGCGCAAAAGCCCCGCTCTGCCGCCCGCCAGCGAACCCCACGAGGTCTATGATGCGCTACCGCCAGATCCACCTTGATTTCCACACCTCCGACCTGATCCCCGGCATCGGCTCGGCCTTTGACGCAAAGGCCTTCGGTCAGGCGTTCAGGAATGCGCATGTGGACAGCGTCACGGTCTTCTCTAAATGCCATCACGGGGTCAGCTATCACCCGACCAGCGTCGGCCAGATGCATTCCGGCCTGTCCTTCGACCTTCTGCGCGCCCAGATCGACGCGCTGCATGCGGTGGGGATCAATGCGGTGATCTATCTGACCGCAACATGGGACGAACTGGCCGCCACCACCCATCCCGAATGGCGCATCGTTTCGCCCGACGGCACGCTGCCGCATGTGTCGCGCAGCCCCGGCGATCCGGGGTGGGCCTATCTCGACTATTCCACCCCCTATCTCGACTACCTCTGCGCGCAGGTCGAGGAGGTGATGCAGCGCTATCCCGATGGCGACGGGATCTTTATGGACATCTCGTTCCAGTTGCCCACGGTGTCCGAGTCGGCCAAGCGGCGGATGACGGCGCAGGGGATGGATTGGACGAGCCCGGGCGACCGGGACCGCTTCTCGGCGCAGGTGGTGCAGGAGTACTTTGAGCGCGTCTCGACGGCCGTCAGGAAATATGACGCGAAGATGCCGCTCTTCTTCAACTCCGGCCATATCCGGCGGGGGCTGCGCGATCATTACCACCGGTTCTATACACATCTCGAACTGGAAAGCCTGCCGACGGCGGGCTGGGGATACGACCATTTCCCGCTCTCGGCGCGGTATGTGGAGCAGATGGGGCTGCCCTATCTGGGCATGACGGGCAAGTTCCATTGGCTCTGGGGCGAGGTCGGCGGCTACAAGAAGCCCGAGGCGCTGGTCTATGAATGCGGCGCGATGATCGCCCAGGGGGCGCGCTGTTCCATCGGAGACCACCTGCATCCGACGGCCAGGATCGACGCCTCGACCATGGCGGTGATCGGTCCGGCCTATAAGTGGGTCGAGGAACGGGAGCCGTGGTGCGTGGACACGGTAAACCATGCCGAAATCGGGCTTCTGAGCCTTGAAGCGGTGACGCAGCGGGGACTTGTCGGCCGGGCCGAGCGGAGCGTGATCCCGGACGAGGGCGCGATACGGGTTTTGCTGGAAGGGCAGTTCACTTTCGATGTGCTTGATCTGAAGAGTGATTTCGCCGTCTATCGCCTGATCATCCTGCCCGATGCAATCCCTGTGAACGACGCCCTGCGCGACCGGATCAATGCCTATGTGGCGGGCGGGGGCCGGGTTCTGCTGACGGGCAAGAGTGGGGTGGGGCCGGAGGGGTTCGTGTTTGACCTTGGGGCCGTGTGGGAGGGGACTTCTGCCATGGCAGGGGGCGATTACCTTTTGCCAATCCGGACGCTGCGGGCTGATCCGGTGAATGATCCGCTGTTCATGTATCTGCCCTCCGAAAAGGTGCGGGTGACAGAGGGGCAGTCGCTTGGCGATGTTTATGACCCCTATTTCGACCGCACGCCCCAGCATTTCTCGGGCCATGTCAACGCGCCAAGCCAGCCCGATCCGAATGGGTTCGCGGCTGGGGTCGAAAAGGGCGGGTTCACTTACTTCGCCCATCCCATCTTCAGTTGCTACCACAAAGCGGGGGCTGTCGCGATGCTCGAGATCGCCGAAAAGGCGGTGGCCCGTGCGCTGGGACGGCCTAGGATGATCGCCACCGGACTGCCACGTGCCGGGCGGGCCACACTGCGTCATTCGGGGCCCAAAGGTGCGGATGTTCTGCACCTGTTGCACGCGACCCCGGCCTTGCGCGGGACCTTGGGCGGGCAGCCGATCCAGCCGGTGCAGGATCTCGTCACCTTGGAGGATGTGAAAGTTGATCTAGAGAGCCACGGGACCGTAGCGGAAGTCAGGACAGTACCCGAACTGAAGGTTTTGCCCTTCATTGCTGACGGCGGACGGGTGCAGTTTACGGTGCCAAAGGTCCGTGGGCATCAGATGGTCGAAATCACCTACGCCTCCTGAACGGGACGGGAGTTTCGTCGAGTAAAGCATGACCAAACTAGATCCAGCCAGCAACTGTGTCTATTGGGCGGGTTGAAGGCGCCATGGGACCCCGGTTTTGAGGATCGCGTTTGCGATGACGACGAGCAGACGCGCCATGGCCACGATAACGAGTTTGTGCGGCTTGCCGTGCCCTTTGAGACGCTTGGCGACGGGCTTCAGAACCGGGTCCCATGGCGCCTTCAACCCGCCCAATAGACTTGGTTGCTAGCCATGGTTCGGAAAACTCGTCGTGTTGCTCTGGTTGACAGGACGGCCGCGGATGGTCTGAAACGACCTGCCGGGTGCGGGAACCGCAGACCGCGGTCGTACTTTGGTGCCGCTAGCGGCCTCTTATGCGTGGATCGAGCGCGTCGCGCAGGCCGTCGCCGATGTAGTTCACCGACAGAACGGTCAGCGAAATGCACAAGCCCGGCCACATCACGCGTTCGGGAAAATCTGCCATCCGTTCGACCCCGTCAAACAGAAGTTTGCCCCAGGTCGGGAAGTCGGACGGGAAGCCGAGGCCGAGGAAGGACAGAGCGCTTTCTGTGATGATCGCATTGGCAAGGCCGAGCGTGGCCGAGACCATGATGGGCGAAAGCACGTTGGGCAGGATGTGCCGGGTGATCATGCGGCGCGACGGTGTGCCGATGGACCGCGCGGCCAGCACGAATTCCCGTTCCTTGAGCGCAAGAACATCCCCGCGCACGATGCGGGCGGTGTGCATCCATGATGTGATGCCGATGACGGCAACGATCAGGATGAAGATGCCGGTTTCCGGGCCAAAGGCGCTGCGCAGCGCCTCGCGGAAGAGGAGCATCATCACAAGGAGCAGCGGCAGCAGGGGCAAGGCCAGCACAAGGTCGGTGAACCGCATGAGCGGCCCGTCGAGCCAGCGGTAATAACCGGCCAGCACGCCGATGAATGTGCCTAGGACAAGCGACAGGGCCATCGCGGTCCAGCCCACGGCAAGGCTGACCTGCCCGCCGTGGATCAGGTTCGCCAGATTGTCGCGGCCCAACTGGTCAGAGCCCAGGGGATGCGCCCACGAGACCTTGGCTTCCGCGTTCCACAGGGCGGTGTAGATCGGGCGGTTGTCCTTGTTGCGGACGTCAAGATCGCCGGGATCGACCTGCCAGATATAGGGGCCGATGATGACGAAAAGCGTAATGAAAACGAGGAACGCCCCGCCGATGACGGCGCCCTTGTGCGTCTTGAACTGATCCCAGACATCCCACCACTGGTTGCGGACGGGCGCTGCTGCCGTGCGGGGGGCGGTGGTGTCACTCATAACGGATCCTCGGGTCAAGGATGCCGTAAAGGACATCGGCGATGAGGTTGAAAAGCACGATCAGCACGGCAAAAATGAAGGTCAGTGTCTGGACCATCGGCAGGTCGTTGTTGTTGATGGCTGAGATCAGAAGCTGGCCAAGACCGTTCACCTTGAACACCTGTTCGGTGATGATCGCGCCGCCAAAGATCGTGGGCACGCCAAGGGCGATGACCGTCACCACAGGGATCAGGGAATTGCGCAGGACGTGTTTCAGCACGACGACCTTTTCCGTCATCCCCTTGGCCCGCGCGGTGCGGACATAGTCCTGCGTCAGGTTATCGAGCATCGAGGCGCGCATGTAGCGGCTGATCTGGCTGGCGTTGAAAAGCGCCAGCACGGCGACCGGCATGATCATCTGCTGGACCTGCTGCCAGAACGTGTCCCAGTCCGTGACCTCAAGCTGGGTGTTATAGATCGAGGGGAGCCAGCCAAGGTTGACCGAGAAGATCACGATCATCAGCACGCCGGTAAAGAAAGTCGGGACCGAAAAGCCGATCATTGAGATGAAGGTGCCGATCTGGTCAAAGATCGAATACTGCCGGTAGGCCGAGATGATCCCTATGGGGACGGCGATCAGCACGCCCACCAGATAAGCCATGCCGACGACCCAAAGCGTCTGGGGGATGCGCTGGACGATCACGTCCATGACCGGGCTGCGGAATTGCCACGAAAGAATGCGGAGTTTGCCTTCGGAAAAACTGGTCCCGAAAACATAGTCGAACAAGACCTGCGGTTCGACGACGAAAAACTGATAAAGCCATGCGCCGAAGCGGACATAGATCGGGCCGTCCATGCCAAGCGCCTTGCGCATCTGTTCTCGGACCTCTGGCGGGATCGACAGGGGCTGGTTGGCCAATGGATCGCCGGGCGCGAGATCGAGCAGTAGAAAGATCACGAGGGCAATGAAGATCAGCGTGGGGATCGCAAGGATCAGCCGGCGGATCGTGAAGGTAAGCATTGACGCCTCGGGTTGGGGTTTTGCGGGAAGGGCGGGGTGAACCCCGCCCTACGCCGATGCTGCACGTGGTCGCCTGCGTAGGGCGGGGTTTACCCCGCCCTCGCCGGGGATCACTTGATGCGGAACCAATCCGCAGCATTCCACAGTTCGCTGTCGAAGGCGTTCAGCTGAACGCCGCCCAGCGTGTTGGAATGGGCCGAGACGCGACCACGATAGATCAGCGGGATGATGATGTTGCTGTCTTTCGTCAGATAGTCGTTCATCTTGATCGCAATCGCGCCACGTTCGGCGGGGTCGCGGGCTGCGGCCATTTCGGCAACCATCGCCTCATAGGCGGGGTCGCAGACGCGGTTGATGTTCTCGCCCTGCCACTGCGTGTCGGGAGAGGGGATCTTGTCGCAGGTATAAGCTGCCAGATAGGACTGCGGATCGTTGCCTTCGAAGTTGTTGGTGTACATTTCGACGTCGGCATAGAAACGCTGGAACGTGTCCGGGCTGGCCGGGTCGCCGCCAAAGAAGACGCCCGCGTCGATGTTACGGAGTTCGACTTCGACGCCAATACCTTCCCACATGTCCTTGACCAGCGCCTGAACGTCCTGACGGACGGCGTTGGTCGAGGTCTGATAGAGCACCGACAGACGCACGCCATCAGCGTTCACACGCACACCGTCGCTGCCCATGGTGAAGCCTGCTTCATCCAACAGCGCGTTGGCGCGGTCCACGTCCTGCGTCAGGCATCCGGTGTTGTCGGAAGCATAAAGTGCGGGGGCGGGGACAAGGTTGCAGGTCGGCTGACCGGCGGGGCCATAGCCGACATCGACCAGAAGTTGACGGTCGATGGCGATAGAAAGGGCCTCGCGCACGCGGGCATCGGTCAGGAACGGGTGCGGATGCGCTACGGTCGAACGTTCGCCTTCGGGCAGATCGGCCGACGGGTTCGTCAGGTTCATTTCCAGACGCTCGACGTTCGTCCCAAAGCCCGTGACGACTGTGCCCATGCCAGCGGCCATCATGCCGTTGATGACATCGGGGGCCAGTTGCAGGTTCCAGGCATAGTCGAATTCGCCGGTTTCCAGAACGGCACGGCCCGAGGCTGCCGCGTCGCCGCCGCCCTTGAGCGTGACGGTCGCGAAGGCAGGTTTGGCCGGGTCACGGTAGTTGGCGTTTGCAGCCAGTTCGACCACGTCATCGGGAACAAAGTTCGTCACCGTGAAGGGGCCGGTCCCGATCGGTTTGGTGTTGGCGTCAGTACATTCCGGCGCACGGGGGCCAAGGCAATCGGCGAACTGTGCGGCCTGAATGACGGGCGACTGTGCGCCGACAAAGGCGGTGTAGGGGTAGGGGGTCGGGCCACCAAAAGTGACCTTGACGGTCAGGTCATCAATGGCTTCGACGCTGGTGACGCCGGAGAACTTGGCCCCCTGAGCGCAACCGCCGCCTTCGGCAGTGCAGTATTGCCAGGTAAAGACCACGTCAGCTGCGGTAACAGGGGTGCCGTCGGACCACAGTAGGTCTGGCTTCAGCTTCCAGGTGATCGAGGTGAGGTCTTCGGAAACGCCACCGTTCTGGGTGGTCGGGACTTCTGCAGCGATGTAGGGAACCAGCGTGCCCCCGGCGTCAAAGCCCGCCAGCGGTTCGATCACAAGGCTGGCTGCCTCGATATCCTTGGTGCCGCCTGACAGATAGGGGTTCATGATCGAAACCGCCTGCCAGTACAGAATGTTGACGTTGCCGTCTGCGCCGCGGTCGGCCATGGCCGGGGCGGCCAGTGCGACGGTTGCGGCAGCGCCCATAAGCGCGTGTCGTAGTTTCATGTCACTCTCCTTGTTGGTGCTCTGAAGCCTCGGGAACCGCGGGTTTCATCCCCGCGGGCAGCTTTGACGGGTCGTAAAGGTGGCAGGCGACCTGACGGCCGGGGGCCACTTCACGGGAAACGGGGTCGTCGGTCCGGCAGATGTCCATGACCTGCGGGCAGCGCGTGCAAAAATTGCAGCCTTTGGGTGGATTGGCCGGAGAGGGCACGTCACCCTTGAGGATGATGCGCTCGACGGTGCCCTCAAGGCTGGGGTCCGGTTCGGGGACGGCCGAGAGGAGGGCTTTGGTATAGGGGTGGAGCGGATTGCGGAACAGCGCCTCACGCGGACCCAGTTCAACGATCCGGCCCAGGTACATGACGGCCACGCGCGTGGCGATATGGCGGACCATCGACAGATCGTGGCTGATGAAGAGATAGGTCAGGCCGAACTTTTCCTGCAGGTCTTCGAGCAGGTTGACGACCTGGGCCTGTATCGACACGTCCAACGCCGCGATGGGTTCGTCGCAGACGATGAACTTGGGGTTGAGCGCGAGGGCACGGGCGATGCCGATGCGCTGGCGCTGTCCGCCGGAAAATGCATGGGGGTAGCGGCCCGCAAAGCGGCGGTTCAGACCCACGTCGTCCATGAGTTGCAGGACCTTTTCCTGCTTTTCGGCGCGCGACAGGGTCGTGTGTTCGTCGAGCGGTTCTTGAATGATCGCCTGCACCGTCATGCGGGGGTTGAGCGAGGCCTGCGGGTCCTGAAAGACCATCTGCATGGAGGGGCGCAGTTTGCGCAGCGCGTTCTGCGAGGTCTGGCCGATTTCCTCTCCATCCAAACGGATAGAGCCTTCGGTAATGTCGTAGAGGCGCAGAACGGCGCGGCCGCAGGTGGATTTCCCGCAGCCGGATTCGCCCACAAGGCCCAGCGTTTCGCCTTCCATCACGTCAAAGGTCACGCCATCGACCGCCTTGACCGCGCCCGTGCGGCGGCGGAGGAGGCCCGTGTGGATCGGAAAATGCATCTTCAGGTCGCGGACCTGCAGGATGGGCTTGCGAGACGCCGGACCGTCAAGCATGGGCGGCCACCTGCGGTGCGGGGGCGGCGATGCCCGGATCGGCGCGGAAACAGGCCACATTATGGCCCGCGTTGACGGGATATCTTTGCGGGTTCATCCGGGCGCAAAGATCGAAAGCAACTGTGCAGCGGTCCATGAAGGGGCAGCTGTCGGGGGCTGCCATCATCAGCGGTGGCTGGCCTTCGATTACGGTCAGACGGCGGGCGCGTTCCTTGCGGACCGAGGGGACCGTTGTCAGGAGGGCACGTGTGTAGGGGTGCTGCGGGTTGGTGAACAATTCGCGCACGGTTGCATGTTCGACGATCTGGCCGCCGTACATGACCATGACCCGGTCAGCGATACCCGCGATGACGCCAAGGTCGTGGGTGATCCAGATCACGGCCATGCCGAGCTTGGCGCGGAGTTCCTTCATCAGTTCGATTATCTGCGCCTGAATCGTCACGTCGAGCGCGGTCGTCGGTTCATCCGCGATCAGTAGCTTCGGGTCACAGGCCAGCGCGATGGCGATCATCACGCGCTGGCGCATCCCGCCGGAAAACTGGTGGGGGTAGTCGTTCAGGCGGCGGGCTGCGTCGGGGATGCCCACGAGTTCGAGGAGTTCCTTAGCGCGGATCTTTGCAGCCTTCTTGTCGAGGCCCATATGGGTGCGGAGTGGTTCCATGATCTGGAAACCCACGGTGAACACGGGGTTCAACGACGTCATCGGGTCCTGAAAGATAAAGCCGATCTTGCCGCCCCGGATCTTGCGCAGGGATTCCGGGTCGGTCTTGAGCAGATCCTGCCCGTCGAACATCACACCGCGCCCTGAAACCATTGCAGGCGGAGAGGGTAGAAGTCCGATGAGCGACATCATGGTTACGGATTTGCCCGAGCCGCTTTCCCCCACGACGCCCAGAAGTTCACCCGGGCGAAGGTTGAAAGAGACATCATTGACCGCATGGACGTCGCCTGCGCGCGTCCGAAAAATGGTCTTCAGGCTCTGGACATCCAGAACCGGTGTCGCCCCATCGGGCATATAGAACCTCCCAAGTGGTTCTGATCTTTATGTTTTTGGCACTGTATCCTGGCAGATCAGTGCATTGGGTGTCACGCTATCACGGAAAACGCCGCCCGCAACCCCTTTCGCCGGATTGGTTCGCTTGACCTTAGGTCGTTGGAAGGCCAGCGTTGCAGGAACGTTTTCAAGGATGGATCCATGCTACGCGCAGACATGACAGCCCGGGAGTTGATGGAGCGGCTGGTGGCCTTTCCGACGGTGAGTCGGGACAGCAATCTGGATCTTGTGGGATTTGTCGGGGATTACCTGTGCTTGCATGGCGTTGAGCCGGTCGTGGTGCCATCACCCGACGGACGCAAGGCGGCGATCTATGCCCATGTAGGACCGTCTGTGCCGGGCGGGGTCGTTCTGTCGGGGCATTCGGACGTGGTGCCTGTGGACGGGCAGAACTGGACGACCGACCCCTGGACCGTGACCGAACGGGACGGGCGGCTTTACGGGCGCGGAACCTGTGACATGAAGGGGTTCGTGGCGCTGGCCTTGGCCGCCGTGCCGCAGGCGATCCGGGCCGGGATCAAACGCCCGCTGCAGATCGCGGTGAGTTATGACGAAGAAGTCGGCTGCACCGGAGCGCCGCCGATGATCGCGCATATGGCGGCCAGCGGTATGCCGCGCGCCGGGACGGTGATCGTGGGTGAGCCGTCGATGATGAAGGTCGTGACCGGCCACAAGGGCAGCACGGGGATGGATGTCGTTGTGCGCGGACACGAGGTGCATTCTTCGCGTCTTCCTTATGGTGTCAGCGCTATTATGGAGGCCGCGCGGATTATCGGGTGGATGAATGACCGCAATGTCGAGATACGATCCGTTCCGCCGGGTCCGATGGCTGCACAGTTTGATCCGCCTTTCACGACGCTGCACACAGGCATGATCCGAGGTGGCACAGCGCAAAACATCACCGCCGCCGAATGCTGGTTCAGTGCTGAGATACGGGTTGTGCCCGGGGAATCCGTGCAGGAGTGGAAGGCCCGCTTCCTGTCCGAGGTTGCACGGATCGAGGCGCAGATGCAGACCATCGCGCCGAGCTGCCGTATCGACGTGGGGCCGTTCTTTGACATTCCGCCGTTGGTCCCAGAAACGGAGGGCCTTGCCGAAACGCTTGTGCGGCGGTTGACCGGTGATAACGGGCGTCACGTCGTCAGTTACGGAACCGAGGCTGGGCAGTTCCAAGAAGCAGGTTATTCGGTTGTCGTGTGTGGCCCGGGCGATATCGCGCAGGCCCACAAGGCTGACGAATTCGTCTCGGTTGCTCAGATTCGGGCCGGCGAAGCGTTCATGGGCCGCTTGGTCGACTGGCTGGCCGCTTAAGTGGATGCGATCCGGGGCTTGCCCCCGGGGCGGCAACGGGACAGGATCACGCGTCCAATCCCGGAGGTTGCCATGCCCGTCAAGAACCGCTTCGCAGAACTTTTACCTGAAATCACCGCCTGGCGGCGGGACTTGCATGAGAACCCTGAGATCCTTTTCGAGACACACAGGACCGCAGGCATCGTCTCCGAAAAGCTGCGGGCTTTTGGCTGTGACGAAGTGGTCACCGGGATTGGACGGACCGGAGTCGTGGCCGTCATCAAGGGGCGCAATGGCGGAGTGGGAAAAGTGATCGGCCTGCGGGCAGATATGGATGCCTTGCCGATCCATGAACAGACGGGCCTAGACTATGCGTCCAAGACTCCAGGGGCGATGCATGCTTGTGGACATGACGGGCATACCGCGATGTTGCTTGGTGCGGCCAAATATCTGGCCGAAACGCGGAACTTTGATGGGACGGTCGTCGTGATCTTTCAACCTGCCGAAGAGGGTGGCGGCGGCGGGCGCGAGATGTGCGCCGACGGGATGATGGACCGATGGAAGATTGACGAGGTCTACGGCATGCACAATTGGCCGGGCAAACCGGTAGGGTCATTCGCGATCCGGACAGGCGCATTCTTTGCCGCAACAGACCAATTCGAGATCGTGATCGAAGGCAAGGGCGGTCATGCGGCCAAACCGCAGGAAACCGTCGATTCGACTTTGGTTGCAAGCCATGTGGTTCTGGCCCTGCAATCCATCGTGAGCAGGAACGCAGACCCCGTGGGGCAGATCGTGGTGTCAGTCACGTCGTTCGAGACCTCCTCAAAGGCATTCAACGTGATTCCTCAACGGGTTACCCTGCGTGGTACGGTGCGGACCCTTTCGCCCGAGATGCGCGGCATGGCCGAAACGCGGCTCAAGGCTTTGGTCGAATCGACAGCTGCGGCATACGGCGCGGCGGCTTCGGTTAACTACATGCGTGGCTACCCGGTGATGGTCAATTCGGAAGAGCAGACAGAGTTCGCCGCCGAAGTGGCGCGAAAGGTATCGGGCAGTTGTGAGGAGGCGCCGCTGGTCATGGGGGGCGAAGATTTTGCCTTCATGCTCGAAGAACGGCCGGGGGCCTATATCCTTGTCGGGAACGGCGATACGGCGTCGGTCCATCACCCGGCATATGACTTCAGCGACGAGGCGATTCCGGCAGGCTGTTCGTGGTGGGCGGGGATTGTAGAGGAACGGTTGAAAGTGGCGTGAGCGGGTGGCTCATTCATGCAGACCTGCCGGCCTCAGTTTGCTGTGGCGTGGATTGCGGATTGCATTAGTTGGGGCTGGCAATTCTCAGGCGCTGATCTCGGCTTGCGAGAGCTCTCACAAACGCCCCTTCTGCGGCGAAATCATGTGGGACCTCTGCGGCAGTTCTACTTCCTGAAAGGGATAGGCTGGAGAAGAAATCGAATCCGTAGAGCGTGTATTGGCGGGCTTCTGAGCGGGTGAGCAGGTCGATCAGCATGAGGCCGGTCGACGGTCGATGACCCAGGCGAGCGGCGAGCGCGGCATTCCAGTCTGCGGGCACCAGAGTAAATCGAGGGTCTTTCGCGATTGACCACGGTAGGCGTTTACGCCGGGGCGTCATCCAGAGAAGCCGTCTCGGATTCCGTTCGACGATCAGGTCAGGGGCAGGGGGGATCGACATAGCCAGCCAGTCAGTGTGGGATCCGTGCGACAACGCGCTTGGGATTGGCGCACCGTTGATGCGGATGACAAGTTCGGCAGCATCGATGGACTGGCCGGCGGTTGTTGTAGTCAGGGAACGCGCATTGCCGACCAAAGCGATTGATCGGCCCCTGAGTTCATCGAAGAGCGTTGCCGGGGGAAGCGAGAAGGCTGCGAGCTTTGCCTCGTCTCCAGTCATGCGAGCGAGTGTGAAGCGAAGGCGGGCGATCATGCAAGGTCTCGAATGGCTAAGAAAAGTGCCTGAGCACCATCCTGCGCGGCTGCTCGGGTGGCGCGAATGGCGTCCAGTTCGGTCTGACTGAAAGGGGACGCGAGGTCGGACCTGGTTAATGTTTCCAGTTCCTTGGCGGAGATCAGGCGGGCAGGGCCGAGGCCTGTGTCGGTGAGGAGTGTCTCGATCTTGGAGGTCTTGGACCCGAGGGCCCGAAAAGGGGTCTCAGTCAGCAGCGAAAGACACACAGCATGGAATCGTCCGGTCAAATGACCGGTCGTCTGGGCAAGGGCCGTGAGGTAGGCCGTTTCGGTCTGTGGCAGGTTGATGGGTGGCACGGGGCCGGTGAAGGTGTTGTTGTAGGCGCGCCAGAGGGCGTTGCAGGCCAGCCTTGACCGGAGGAAGGGGCTCGAAAGAGTTTTTGTCGGGATCCAGGTGGCCTGCAGCCGTTGAGCAGCGCGGGCAAGGATCCTGCGACGGTCCATCCGGACGGAATCCCCGACGATGAGGCCGTGGCGCGGGGCGAGCTTGGTGTCGGCAGGTGCCGAGAGAGAGAGGTCGAAAGTCCAGCCTACGGTGCGGCCTGCAGCACGGGAAAGCTCTGCGGCGCTGCGGCTGTCACGGGCAGAGAGGAGGGCGCAGGCCGAGATCCGGCGGTTCCAGTCCGGAGGGTTGTTTTCGTAGAGGGCGTTGATAAGGGCTACGGGTTTCGTGGTGTGGTCGATGACAGCGAGCAGGCTGGCGGCCCCATCGGCCCCGTCGTGAAACGTGCCTTCGCCGTTGATGACGACGATCTGCGCCTGATCGAGGGCGGCAAGGAAGGCCTTGTCGCGGACCCAGTCGTTGCGGGCGGGGCTGCGGGCTGTGATCTGGAAGCCATGGTCGGCGAGCCCCTTGGTCAGGAGGCGCATGACCCTTGTGCAGCCGTGGTGATACCGGGTCGAGGTATCGTTCAGGATGACGGCTTTGGGCGGGGTCATGGAACTGTCCGGTCGGGGTTTCCCCTGCCTAGTCGTTGGGGGGCAGGAGGGCAAGGATCAGGGCAAGTGTCCGTGCACGGGCACCGGTCTGGGTGGCCATGACTGTGCTTGAACATTCCCGCATCTCTATCAAGGTCTTGGTCCCGATCAGGATGGCAACCTCGTGGCCAAGATCGGTCCCATCTCGGACTTCCCGGGCGGCGCCAAACTTATCCAGTTCCCTGAAAGCCGCTGCGAAATGCGCCACGTGAGGGCCATGCAGCAAAGCAAGGCCGAGGCGGGCGGGTTCAAAGGGGTTGTGTCCGCCTTCAGGGCCGAAAGATCCGCCGAGGAAGGCGAGCGGGGCCAGACGGTAGAACAAGCCGGTTTCGCCTAGTGTATCGGCGATATAGATCGATATAGCATCGCTAAGTTCGTCATCTTTGCTGCGGGACCCAGTTGGAAGTGTGACAGCATCGCGGATCGCATGGGCGCGAGCAGGGTGGCGGGGGATCAGGATGAGGAGAAGGTCGGGGTGCTTTGCCAGGGCGATGGCATGGGCTGCAAGGACGGGAGCCTCGTCATCGGGGTGAGTGGAGGCCGCAACCCAAACGGGGCGGTTCGCGATGCGGGCTTTCATTGCCGCGAGTTGGGCGGGGTCAAAGGGAAGTGGGGCCGCGTCGGCCTTGAGATCTCCGGTTGCAGTGACGTGGGTGAGGCCGAGGCGGACCAGGTCGTCGCGGATGGACTCGCTCTGAGTGGTGATCACATCGAATTGTCGAAGGAGGGCGACGGTGGTGCGCGGGGCGCGCTGACGGGTGCGGGAGGGCCGGACGTTGATGAGGGCCATCGGGATGGCGCGGATATCGAGACGGGCCAGCATCTGGGGCCAGAGGTCGGATTCGGTAAAGACGACCAAATCGGGTTGCCAGTGATCAAGGAAGGCTCTGGTCGCGGCGGGCGTGTCTGCAGGGAGATACTGGTGGAGCGTGCCCGGTGGAGCGCGGTCCGCAACAAGCTCGGCGCTGGTGGCGGTCGTCGTGGTGACGAGCAGATGCGCTTGAGGAAGTTTGGCCATAAGGTCCGCGGCGAGGTCTGCAACAGAGAGGAATTCGCCGACCGAAGCCGCGTGGAGCCAGATAAGCCGGCCCGTTGGGCGGGAAAGAGTGGGCCTACCAAGACGCTCGGGCAGGCGGGCGGGGTAGGCATTCTGGCGGGCATGGATGCGGCGGGCGATAGTGTGAGGAATGAGGGGCAAGGCGGTGGTAAGGGCCATGTAGGCGCGGAGGAGGAGCGTCATGGAAGGGACGTCCGCTTTAGGCATGCCTTGGCATTAGATCTGCTACAGGGAGTAGCGCGGCAGGGTATCGTCATCGGATTGAGAAGCGGGTTGACGGGAAAGGAAGTTAGCATCAGGCCAACCGTGCGGCGGCGTTCATCCGCCGGTGTGGCTCATGTGGCGGCTGACGCGGCCATCAACCGTCTGGCGGGAATAGTCGAAATCGTGGCCTTTCGGCTTTTGCCCGATGGCGGCGCGGATGGCATCATCAAGGGCGGCATCGTCGGGCGAAGCGCGGAGGGGGGCACGCAGATCGGAATGACCCTCTTGCCCGAGGCAGGTGTAGATTTCGCCGGTGCAGGTGATGCGGACGCGATTGCAGCTTTCGCAGAAGTTGTGCGACAGGGGCGTGATGAAGCCGATCTTTTGCCCGGTTTCAGCAAGGCGGACATAGCGGGCGGGGCCGCCGCTGCGTTCGGTCAGGTCGGTCAGGGTGAAACGTTCGGCAACACGGGCGCGCAGGTCTGTCAAAGGCCAGTATTGGCCAAGGCGGTCTTCGTTGCCGATATCGCCCATGGGCATGACTTCGATAAAGGTCAGGTCCATATCGCGGGCGGCGCAAAAGGCGGTGAGAGAGAAAAGTTCGTCTTCGTTGAAACCTTTGAGGGCGACGGCGTTGATCTTGACCCGCAGACCCGCGGTTTGGGCGGCGTCGATGCCGCGAAGAACCTGCGGCAGGCGGCCCCAGCGGGTGATCGCGGCGAATTTCGTGTCGTCGAGCGTGTCGAGCGAAACGTTGATCCGGCGGACACCTGCGGCGGCAAGATCGGCGGCGTATTTTTCAAGCTGGCTACCGTTGGTGGTCAGGGTCAGTTCCTTGAGCGCACCGGAATCGATATGGCGCGTCATGGCGCGGAAGAAGGTCAGGATATCGCGGCGGACGAGCGGTTCGCCCCCGGTGATGCGGAGTTTTTCGACGCCAAGGCGGATGAAGGCGGAACAGAGACGATCCAGTTCCTCGAGCGTGAGCAGGTCGCGCTTGGGGAGGAAGGTCATCTGTTCGGACATGCAGTAGACGCAGCGGAAATCGCAGCGGTCGGTCACCGAGACGCGCAGATAGCGGATCGCCCGGGCGAAAGGATCGATCAGTGGGGCGGTCTGGGGATGTGACGCGATGTTCATGGGGCGAACCTAAGGATCGGCGGGGGGCGGCGCAAGACGGAAGGGCGATTGGGAGGGCGTTGCACGACGAAGGCGGGTCACGTTAGGGTGGGGCATGATGACCAGATTTGTCCTTGTCTTGCCGGTAATGTTGGGGGCCTGCGCCTCTTGGGAGGAGTTCGTGCAGGGCCCGGCGGCGGTTCCGGCCGTGGTGGAGGCACCTGTCGCCACTTTGGACGCGACGCCTCCGCCGCCACCGCCCGAGGCCGCGCGGACGGTAGAGGAGTTCGATACGACCACGGCGGAA
>JBGSWJ010000606.1:0-2621 GCA_041752495.1 Rhodobacterales bacterium | reverse complement strand
GCGGCCTATGGCCGGGGCGGTGATCTGCCCACGGTGACGGATGCGAATGTAGTGCTGGGGCGGCTTGCGCCGGGGGATTTTCTGGGCGGGGCGATGGCACTGGATGAGGGCGCGGCCGGACGGGTGATCGGGGCGCTGGCTGAGAAACTGGGGCTGGGCATGATGGAGGCGGCGGAGGGGGTTCTCACGATCCTGAACGCCAACATGGCCAATGCGATCCGGTCGCGGACGATCCAGAAGGGGATCGACCCGCGCGGGTTCGCTTTGGTCGCGATGGGCGGCGCGGGGCCGCTGCACGGGGTTGAGGTGGCGGCGATGCTGGGCATTCCGGAGGTCATCGTGCCGCCGTTCCCGGGGATCACGTCGGCGATGGGGCTGCTGACCACGGACCTGAAGTATGATGCGGTCAGGACGCTGTTTCAGGTGTCGGATGCGCTGAACCTTGACCGGATCAACGCGGATTTCGACGGGATGCTGGAGGGGATCACGGCGCAGTTCGTGGCGGACCATATCCCGCTGGGCGATGTGACATGGGCGCGGGTGGGTGATCTGCGCTATGTGGGACAGGGGTATGAGCTGAAAGTGCCGATGCCGATGGGCCGGGTGGATGCGGCAGCGATGGCCGGCGTGCTGGAGGCGTTCCATGCAGCGCATGCGGCGGAATACGGCCATGCCTTTCCGCAGAACCCGGTCGAGATCGTGAATCTGCGGGTGATCGGCAGCGGCGCGATGCCGCAACTGGGCGCGACGAAGGCACCGGCGGGCGGGACGCTGGACGGGGCCTGTGTGCGGCGGGCGGATACGGTTTTCCGCGTGAGCGGGACGCTTAACACCTTTGACACGCCGTTTTATGCGCGGGACAGGCTGCCGGTGGATGCGCCGTTCCATGGCCCGGCGATCATCCTGCAGAAGGATACGACGACTGTCGTGCCGCCGGGAACGGTGGCGCGGGTTCACCCTTCGGGGTCCATCATCCTCACCATCGGAGGTGCGCAATGAGCCGTGTTGATGCTGTGACCGGGGCGGTCATTCAGGGGGCGCTGGAAAACATCGCCATCGAGATGGGGCACAAGCTGATGCGGATGTCCTATTCGTCCATCATCCGGGAGTCGGAGGATTTCGGGGCGGCGCTGACCGATGCCGAGGGGCGGCAGATGTGCGAATGCCGCATGTCCACGCCGCTGCAGTCGGGGCCGATCCCGGGCTATATCCGCAATATCGTGGCGGTGATGGGCGCGCGGGGCGAGCCGATCCGCGAGGGCGATGTGATCATGCACAACGACCCCTATGGCGGGGCGAGCCACGGGCCGGATGTGGCGTTCTGCGTGCCGGTGTTTCTGGACGGCGCGTTGATCGGCTGGTCGGTGACGACGGCGCATCATCTGGATATCGGGGCGCTGTCGCCGGGATCCTGCGGGATCGTGGATGCGGTGGATACCTATGCCGAGGGGCTGCAGTTCAAGGCGATCAAGGTCTATGACCGGGGCGAGAAGGTGCATCCGGTCTGGCATATCCTGAATGCCAACATCCGCGCGCCGGCGCTGGTGGTCGGTGACATGGAGGCGCAGATCAAGGCGGCGCGGATCGGGGCGGAGCGGTATCTGGCACTGGTGGCGCAGTATGGGTTGCCTGTGATCATGGCGGCCTATGAGGATCTGATGGATTATTCCGAACGGTTGATGCGGGATGCGATCCGGGCGCTGCCCGACGGGGATTATGCGGCGGTCACGCATATCGACGGGTATCTGGACGATCCCGATCCGGCGCGGCGGAACCTGCCCATCGCGGTGACGCTGCGGGTGCGGGGCGACGCGATGGAGGTGGACCTGACGGGGACTGCGCCGCAACTCCCCGACAAGCCGATCAACATGCCCTTGGTTGGCACGGTGGATTGCGCGGTCTGGCTGACGATCCGGTCGATATTGCTCGATTCCGTGGTGTACGGGAACATTCCGCAGAATTCGGGGCTGACGCGTCCGATCACGATCACGGCGCCGGTGGGTTGCCTGGCCAACCCGGTGTTCCCGGCGCCTGTCATCGCGCGGTTCTGCCCGGGGAACCAGTTGGCCGATACGGTGATGAAGGCGCTGGCGCAGGCGGTGCCGCAGCAGGTTTCAGCGGGGATCGGCAACCTGCGGGTGGTTGCGATTTCCGGGCTGAACGAGGGCAAGCACTGGGTGCATATGGAGATCATGGAGGGGAGTTACGGCGGGCGGTTCGGCAAGGACGGGATGGATGCGGTCGATACGCTGTATGCCAATACGCGGAACAACCCGGTCGAGGATATCGAGAGCCATATCCCCCTGCGGGTGGACCGCTATGAACTGCGCGAGGACCGAATGGCGCCGGGCGAATGGCGCGGCGGGATCGGGACGGTGCGGGAGTTCACTTTCCTGTCGGATGCCGGGTTTTCGATTGAAGGCGACGGGCATGCCTATCAGCCTTGGGGCTTTGCAGGGGGGGCGGATGGGCATGTCGCGTCGTTGACGCTGATGGGGCATAACGGGGATGCGCGGCCTTTGCCGTCGAAGGTGCCCTATTGCAAGGTGCGTGCGGGCGAGCGGCTGGTGTCTATCGGGCCGTGCGGCGGGGGCTATGGTGACCCGCTGCTGCGGGCACCC
>JBGSWJ010000605.1:0-4587 GCA_041752495.1 Rhodobacterales bacterium | reverse complement strand
TGGAGTGAACCCCATGGGCTGGACCATGGGGGGCATCCGAACTAAGCCGCCTCGCGGACGAATTGGGTTTCGAACTCCTCGGGGGTTCGGTATCCGAGGGCTGAGTGTAGTCTCTTGGCGTTGTAAACCTGCTCAATGTATCTGGGCAAGCGATTGGCAACGTCATCGAAGGTCTCGTACCCGGCTCTGTAGACCTCCTCGACCTTCAGAGTCTTCATGAAGCTCTCTGCCTGCGCATTGTGATAAGGGTTCCCGACGCTGCTCATTGAGCCTTGGAGGCCAGCAGCCGCAAGGGCATCGCGGTAGGCTTGGGATGCGTATTGGCAGCCGCGATCCGTATGATGGATGCAGCCCATCGGAGGAGCCCTGGTTGCCAGCGCCGCGCGCAAGGCCGCGAGCGCCAGAGGCGTGTCGAGACGCCGCGACAGAGCATATCCGACAACCTTGCGGCTGCAGGCATCCAGAATGGCCGCGAGAAAGCAGAAGCCGGTCGACACCCGGATGTAAGTGAAGTCTGCGACCCATACCCTGTCCGGCTGATCCGGGATGGTATTACGGTAGAGGTTTGGAAAGATCGGGGAGTCGTGATGGCTGTCGGTCGTCCTCACAAAGCGCCTACGCGGCTTTATGCCAAGACCGGCCAGCCGCATGACGCGTGCTATCCTCTTGTGATTGATGAGGAATCCGTGATGTCGGAGTTCATGTGTGACACGCCGGTAGCCGTAGCAGGGCAGTTCATCCTGGATGTCTTCGATGATCGATGTCAGCTCATCGTCGGTCAGCCCTTCGGGTTTGCCGGCCGCGCGATAGTAATAGGTGCTGCGCGGCAGGTTCATGGCTTTGCACCCCCGCCGGATTGAGCAGGTGCGGGGCCGCTGATCACGGATGACTTCTCGCTGCCGTTCACGGTCGGCATCCGGGGAGTTTTTTTGGCAAGATCCAGCTCCATCGTGAGCTGTCCAACCTTGCGCTCCAGCGCAGCAATGCGAGCTTCGTACTCGGCGATGACGCTGGCTTCCGCTTCTTCATTTGTCAGCTCGCCTCGGTCGAACTGCGTCAGCCAAAGCTGGATGAGGTTGGCCGAGATGTCATGGCTTCGCTGCGCATCGCGCCGCCCAATGACGCCGGACCTGATATCCTGGCAGAGCTGCAATTTGAACGGTGTCGAATGTCGACGGTAAGGACCTCGGGACGTCATGGCGCTTTCTCCATGCAAAGCCCGTCCAGCGTATCAGATCTTCCGCCCCCCGTGGTCCAGCCCATGGGGTTCACTCCAGTTTGGAGTCCAATTTTGACCCCCCCTGAGTGCATTAGAGTTCAGGGCCTGAGCCGACGTAGCTTTCATGTGGTGGAGGCAGATCAGGTCTTCCTGCTCAACTTTGGCACCCGTATGGCACGAACCCCCCGATGACAACCTGACACTATTGGTCGTTTCATCAGTACCGTCAGGTACTTGGGCGAAACGTCCTCCTTGACTGCATGTCAACCCTGACCGCCGTCCCGTTCTACGAGGCGATGGGCTTTACCGTCATCGGTCCCATCACCGTCCCCCTCGGCCCCGGCATCGACTTTCCGGCAGTCTCCATGCGCCGCGCGATCTAGGCGCCCGGCAACAAGTAGGCCGACTCCACCCCCTCGCGCCCGTCCAACGTGGTGAACCTCTCCTCGCCTTTGGTGCGGTCCACATGATAGACGCGGTCATGATCCGGATAGGTTACCACCTCGGCAGGCAACCTTGTGCCCACCACCAGATAGCGCGCTTCCTCCGCCCCGTCGTTTTTCAGGTAATGCCCCGAAGGCACACCCGCCTTGAAACAGACGGCCTGCCCGGGATGCAGGAGGGTCGCCACGCCACCCTCAAAAACCGTGACCTCCCCGCTCAACATATAGACGAACTCGTCCTCCTCCCTGTGCCAATGGCATAGTGAAGACCGTGACCCCGGCGGCAGGATTTCCACAAACGCCCCGAACTGAGTCAGCCCGCCCGTATCGCTGAACCGCAGCATCCGTGACGGCCCGCAGGGCGTGTCGTTCGCAGTCATGACTTCAACGTGAGCATTCTCGGGCGTGATGATCGGCATCGCATCCTCCTCTGATCGCCGCACGCTGCCACGCCCCCGGACAAACGAAAAGGGCCGGTGTTTCCACCGGCCCCCCGAAAGATCCGCCTTCGTCAGTTCAGTTCCGGTTGCCGAAAAGCTGCAGCAGGAACATGAACATGTTGATAAAGTCGAGGTAAAGCTGCAGCGCACCCATGATCGCCGACTTGCCCAGCCATTCACTGTCGCCGTTGTGGGCGTGCTCAAGGTAGGTGTTCTTGATCGTCTGGGTGTCATAAGCGGTCAGACCCGCAAAGATCAGCACACCGATGGACGAAATCGCAAACATCATCGCTTCGGACTGCATGAAGATGTTGACGACCATCGCGATCAGCAGGCCGACCAGGCCCATGAACAGGAACCGGCCCATCGACGACAGGTCACGCTTGGTCACGTAGCCATAGATCGACAGGGCGGCAAAGGCGCTCGCCGTGATCAGGAACACCTGCACGATCGACGTGGCAGTGTAGATCAGGAAGATCGAGCTCAGCGACGCACCGACAGCGGCCGCATAGGCATAGAAGTAGACCTGCGCCGTCGCAGCCGAGGTACGGCTAAGCACCGCGCTGAAGCCGAACACCATGCCCAGCGGCAGAAGCATCACGACCCACTTCAGCGGCGACGCATACAGCGCATAGCCGAAATTCGTCAGGTACTGACCATTGCCCAGCGCATATTGCGTGGCTTCCGTCGTCACGGCCAGACCGGCCAGCGCCCAGGCGGCAAGCGCCGTGATCACCATGCCCACCGACATCGTGCCGTAGACTTTGTTCATATGGGCGCGAAGGCCCTCATCGATCTGTGCCGAGCTGATGCCGGCGGTCGAGCGGATCGTCGAATATTCAGCCATCGAATCCTCCAAGGTTGGCACGGTCATGCCGTTTCAGCGGCGACCTTGCGCAGAATATTGGAAGGGACGACAGACAATTCAAGAACTCTCCGCAGCAGATCGTCGCAAATCCGACAACTTCGGACGGATTTGCAACGCCTTCTCCCCTGCAGCCCCTCGCTTTCAGCGCAGCCAGTTCGCCGGCACGTCCCACAGCGGCCTTTCAGCCTCTTCCAGTGCCTCGGCCCGGGTCACGCCGATATCGCGCAACTGCGCGTCGTCCATCTCGGCCAGCTTGCGGCGCTGTTGCCAGACGCCCATCGCCTGCATCAGGCGCGCCACCAGACCCCCGCCGGACCGCGAGGGAAGAGAGATCGTCGTGGAAACATCGGAACGGGTCATGATCTTTACTTTCGTGATATGTCGGCTGCGTTACATTCGGATGCTTGATATATGGACCCCGCTCTGTCATTAGGGAAATGAATGTTTGATGGCCGACACATCAGGGGAATTGATATGCCGCGCAACCTCGACATGACCGCGCTGCGCTCATTTGTCGCCGTCGCCGAATCCGGCGGCGTGACCCGCGCCGCGGGTTTCCTCAATCTCACCCAGTCCGCCGTCTCGATGCAGCTCAAGCGGCTCGAAGAATCGCTGGACCTTGGCCTTTTCGACAGGTCAGGCCGCACGATCGCGCTCACCCCGGCAGGTGAACAGCTTCTCAGCTACGCCCGCCGGATGCTGGCCCTGAACGACGAAATCCACGCCAAACTCGGCTCCCAGTCCTTTACCGGAGAGGTCGTTTTCGGCGTCCCCCACGACCTCGTCTATCCCGCGATCCCCCAGATCATGAAGCGTTTCGCGATGGATTACCCCTGCGTGAAGGTCCAACTCATCTCCTCCTTCACGCTCCTGCTCAAGGAACAGTTCGCCAAGGGCGAAATCGACGTGATGATGACGACCGAAGACAGCGTGGGCGAAGGCGGCGAAGTCCTCACCACACGCCCGCTCGTCTGGATCGGCGCGCCAGGCGGCTCGGCCTGGCGTCAACGCCCCCTGCGGCTCGCCTATGAACGCGACTGCATCTTCCGCCCCTCTGTCCAGAAAAGCCTGGACCAGGCCGGCATCCCCTGGGAAATGGCCGTCGATTCCACCTCGCCCCGCACGTTCGAGGCGACGGTCAGCGCCGATCTCGCCGTCCACAGTATGATCGAAGGCAACGAATGGCGCGATTTCGAACGCATCGCCCATGGTGGTGATCTGCCCGAACTCCGTTCGGTCAGCATCAATCTCTACTACAACCGCCTGTCCGACAGTCCGATGATCGCCGACCTCGTCACCCTTGTCCGCCGCGCCTATGCCGCAGGGTCCGACAATGCCGAACAACCCGCCCGGGCGCGGGTTGCACTCAGGGCGTGATCACGACCTTTCCCGTGGCCTTGCGGTCGCGCAGCAGGGCAAGCCCTTCTGCCGCCCGCTCCAGAGGCAGGACATGGCTCACATGCGGCTTCAGCCTCCCGGCCGCATACCATGACATCAATTCTGCCATCGACGCCGTCACCGCTTCTGGCGCGAAACTGGCGTAACCGCCCCAGTAAAACCCGATCACGTCGATATTCTTGACCAGCAGGATATTGGCCGGCACCGGCGGCACCTCGC
>JBGSWJ010000604.1:0-7986 GCA_041752495.1 Rhodobacterales bacterium | reverse complement strand
CGCCGCCGCGACGCTCCTGACCGGCTTCCTCGTCCTGATCGGCGCCGCCGCCGCAGGCGAACCCGCCCGTACCTTCGAATCCGCTGTGCTGAAAACGCTGGGGGCCAGCCGCCGCCGCATCCTGTCCAGCTTCGCCCTCCGCGCCGCCCTGCTTGGTGCTGCCGCAGGCATCGTGGCTTTGGCGGCAGGCATCCTTGGCGGTTGGTCCATCCAGACCTTCATCATGGACAGCGATTACACCGTGATCTGGCCCTCGGCCCTCGGCATCGTCTTGGGCGGAATCCTCGCCACCCTCGTCGCGGGCCTCGCCTTCGCGCTTCGCCCGCTCGCCGCCAAACCCGCACAGGTGCTCCGGTCCCGCGAATAGTCCCAGGGCCAAGCGGGAAAAGGAAACGCACCGCGTTTCCCCACTTGCGCGCGCGCAATCCACCGGGGGCCGATGCCGCAAGAAACGCCAGAGGTCAGCCCCTGCCCGGGTGGGGGCAAAGCCCCCGCCTTGGGGCGGGCGGGGGCTGACCGGAACGCTTTGGCGTCCCGGTCGGAAAGCGGAAATCGACGCGCGTGACGCGGGCGATGGCCCGCATCAGCCTGCGCGGTGACGGCACTCTTTCGGTATCCCCTGTCGATCAGCAGCGGGTGTCACCGCTGAGAGGAACAAGCCCCTGCCACCCGTCAGGTGTTGAACAGGAAGTGCATCACATCCCCGTCCTTGACGAGGTAAGTCTTCCCTTCCGCCCGCAACTTGCCCGCCTCGCGCGCGGCCACTTCACCGCCCAGCGCAACATAGTCGTCAAACGCAATCGTCTCGGCCCGGATGAACCCGCGCTCGAAATCCCCGTGGATCACGCCCGCCGCCTGCGGCGCCAGCGTGCCCGCGGGAATCGTCCAGGCCCGCGCCTCCTTGGGCCCGACCGTGAAATATGTCTGCAGATGCAGCAACTCGTATCCGGCCCGGATCAGCCGGTCCAACCCGGCCTCGGCCAGCCCCATTTCCTCCAGGAACATCGCCTGCTCCTCGGCGTCCAGCTGGCTGATCTCTTCCTCGATCCGGGCTGAAATCACGACATGCGCATTCCCCTCGGCCTTGGCCATCTCGGCCACCCGCGCCGAAAACTCATTCCCAGTCGCCGCCGCCGACTCCTCGACATTGCACACATAAAGAACGGGCTTCGCCGTCAGCAGCTGCAACAGCCGCCAGGTCCGCCGGTCATCCTCGGCCACCTTGACCGTCCGCGCCGGTTTCCCCTCAGCCAGCGCCGCCTGCGCCGCCTCCAGCAACCGGTGCTGATCCAGCGATTCCTTGTCCCCGCCCTTGATCTTGCGCGCCAGGTTCGCCAGCCGCCGCTCGACCGATTCCAGATCGGCCAGCATCAGTTCCGTCTCAATCGTCGCCGCATCCGCAACCGGGTCCACCTTGCCCTCGACATGGGTGATGTCCCCGTCCTCAAAACAGCGCAGCACATGGGCAATCGCATCCGTCTCGCGGATGTTGGCCAGAAACTGGTTGCCCAGCCCCTCGCCCTTGGACGCGCCCCGCACCAGACCCGCGATATCGACAAAGGTCATCCTCGTCGGAATGATCTGCTTGGACTTCGCAATCCCGGCCAGCTTGTCCAGCCGCGCATCGGGCACGGCCACATCGCCCACATTCGGCTCGATCGTGCAGAACGGAAAATTCGCCGCCTGCGCCGCCGCCGTCCGCGTCAGCGCGTTGAACAGGGTGGACTTGCCCACGTTCGGCAGCCCGACAATCCCCATGCGAAAGCCCATGTCATCCATCCTATCCAAGGTGCGGCCCGCTTCTAGGCCGGGCACGCCCCGCTGGCAAGGCAACCCTTGGGAAACACCGTGCCCTGTGCGAAACTCCTTGGCAGGAATCGGAGTCATATCATGCAAGCTGTTCCCTATCTGACGTTCCAGGGCAATTGCGCCGAGGCGATGGCCACCTATGCCCGCATCTTTGGCGCACCGGCCCCGACCCTGAACTACCTGTCTGAGGCACCCGACGCAAAGAGCGGATTTCCCAGCGAAAAACTGGGTCTCGTGATGAACGCGATGGTCATGATCGGCGACGGCTGGCTGTTCGGCTCGGACGATATCATGGGCGGCACACCGGCCATGGCCGGGTCATCCGTCATGGTCGCCCTCGAGAGTACCGCCGCCGCGCGATCGGCCTTTGATGCGCTGGCGGATGGCGGCGTCGTCGAAATGCCGTTTGAAAAGACTTTCTGGTCCGAGGGTTTCGGCCAGGTGACAGACCGTTTCGGCATCCGCTGGATGGTCTCGGCCCCGATGCAATAAAGGAATACCCCATGCCCACCATGCCCTACGTCCACTTCCAGGGCCAATGTGCCGAAGCGCTGACCTTCTATGCCAAGGTTTTCGACGGCACCAACCTGCAGTTGATGCGCTACGCCGACGGCCCCGGCGCGTCGGACGCATGGAAGACCAGCCCCCGCATCATGCACGGTCAGGTCACCATCGACGACGGCACCTTCATGGCCTCCGATTACCCCCCGGGCACCGACGGCGACGCGCAAAAAGGCTTCTCCGTCATGCAATCGGCCAAAGACGTCGAAACGGCCAAAGCCCGCTTTGATGCGCTGGCCGAGGGCGGCGCCGTCATTGACGATTTCAAACCCACCTTCTTCTCCCCCGGCTTCGGCATGGTCCGCGACCGCTTCGGCACTGCCTGGATCATCTCGGCCATGCCGGCTCCGCCCGCCTGAACCCTCCGGTTCAGATCCTGCCAAAGCAGCCGGGGCACCACGCCCATTGATTTTCCCGCCCCATCCGTGCAAACCCCGCCAGACAGGAACGGGGACCGGCCAGCATGACCAGAATTGACGACACCTTCGCACGCCTGCGCTCCGAAGGGCGCAAGGCCTTTGTGGCCTATGTCATGGCAGGTGACCCCGATTACGACACCTCGCTCCGGATCGTCCTGGGCCTCCCCGGCGCAGGTGTGGACATCATCGAACTTGGCATGCCCTTCACCGATCCGATGGCCGACGGCCCCACGATCCAGCTTGCCGGCCAGCGCGCCCTCGCGGGCGGCCAGACGCTGGAGAAGACGCTCCAGATCGCCCGCGAACTGCGCAAGGTCAACCAGACGACCCCCATCGTCATGATGGGCTACTACAACCCCATCTTCTCGCGCGGTGTCGACAGCTTCCTTGCCGCTGCAACCGAAGCCGGGATCGACGGCCTGATCGTCGTCGACCTCCCGCCCGAGGAAGACAGCGAACTCTGCATCCCCGCCCAAAAGGCCGGCCTCAACTTCATCCGCCTCGCCACCCCCACGACGGATGACAAACGCCTTCCCAAGGTGCTCGAAAACACCTCGGGCTTTGTCTACTACGTCTCGATCACCGGCATCACCGGCGCCGCCGCCGCCCAATCCGCCGACGTCGCCCCCGAAGTCGCCCGGATCAAGTCGCAGACCGACCTCCCCGTCATCGTGGGCTTCGGCATCCGCACGCCCGACAATGCGCGCGACATCGCCCGGATCGCCGACGGTGCTGTGGTAGGCTCGGCCATCGTCTCGGAAATCGCCGCAGGCCGTTCGGTCGCCGATGTGCTGGCCTTTGTGAAATCGCTGGCCGACGGCGCGCACAGCGCCTGAACAAGACGCTGCTGAACCGCAGCAAAGATGAGTATTTGAAGAACAAAGTAACCAAAGCGCATTGTCAGTTACTTTGTTCCCCAAATACTCATTCTTGACCACGCTGACGCCCGCGCCCCGGCAACAGGAAAGCGCGATTGCGGCCCTCCCGCCCCATCGCTAAAAGAACCTGACATTTCCGCTGGAAAGGACGCCGCCCGTGACCGTGATCACCTGCATCGACGATCTGAAACGTCTGCACAAACGGCGCACGCCCAAGATGTTCTACGACTACTGCGAATCCGGCAGTTGGACGGAACAGACCTTCCGCGAAAACACTTCGGACTTTGACAAGATCCGCTTCCGCCAGCGCGTCGCCGTCGATATGTCCAACCGCACGCTGAAAACGAAAATGCTGGGCCAGGACGTGACCATCCCCGTCGGCCTTTCGCCTGTGGGCCTGACCGGCATGCAGCGCGCCGAGGGCGAGATCAAGGCCGCCCGCGCCGCGCTCAAGTTCGGCGTGCCCTTTACCCTGTCGACTATGTCCATCTGCTCGATCGAAGACGTGGCCCAGGCGACCAAGGCCCCCTTCTGGTTCCAGCTTTACGTCATGCGGGACGAAGAATTCGTCGACAACATCATCGCCCGGGCGAAAAAGGCAGGCGTCTCGGCCCTCGTCCTCACGCTCGATCTGCAGATCCTCGGCCAGCGCCACAAGGACCTCAAGAACGGCCTCTCCGCCCCGCCCAAGCCCACGCTCAAGAACATGATCAACCTCAGCACCAAACTGGGCTGGGGGCTCGAAATGCTCCAGACTGACAAGCGGACCTTCCGCAACATCGCGGGCCACGCCAAGAACGTCGAAAACATGGCCTCCCTGTCCTCCTGGACGAACGAACAGTTCGACCCCAAGCTCGACTGGGACAAGGTTGCAAAACTGAAAGAAAAGTGGGGCGGGCCCTTTATTCTGAAAGGGATTCTTGACGCCGAAGATGCGAAAAAGGCAGTTCAGATCGGCGCCGATGCGATCATCGTCTCCAACCACGGCGGCCGCCAGCTGGACGGCGCGCTCTCCACGATCCGCGTCCTCCCCTCAATCGTCCGCGCGGTCAAAGGCCAGACCGAGATCTGGCTCGACAGCGGTATCCGCTCCGGTCAGGACGTGCTCAAGGCCATGGCCATGGGCGCCGATGCCACGATGATCGGCCGCGCCTATATCCACGGCCTTGGTGCCATGGGAGAAGAGGGCGTGACGGCGGCGCTCAACGTCATCCAGAAGGAAATGGATATCACCATGGCCCTCTGCGGCCGCCGTGACATCCGCGACGTCAACCGCGACATCCTGCTCATCCCAAAGGACTTTGAAGGCTCCTGGCAGGACTGATCCCCGGCACGACCAAAGGACCCCCATGGCCCGCACCACCAAGCCCAAGGCCCCCAAGGCCGATCCGATTTTCGACCTCCGCTGGCAGCGCGGCCAGCGCGATCTGATTGGCCCCCTGACCCGCCTTTACGGCGGCAGCCATGACGTGCCTGCCCTCATGGATCGCCTCCGCGCGCTTCTCGCCACCCATTGGCGCGACCGCCCCGAAGACCTGCGCGCCCTCGACCTCACCCGTGACATCGACCCCGACTGGTTCCTCTCGCAGGACATGGTCGCCTATGTGTTCTACATTGACAAATTCGCGGGCACGCTCGCCCGGGTGCCCGACCATATCCCCTATCTCAAGGATCTTGGCGTCACCTACGCCCATTTCATGCCCTGCCTGAAACCCCGCCCGGGGCAAAGCGACGGCGGCTATGCCGTGATGGACTACCGCGCCATCAACCCTGCGCTCGGCACGATGGAGGACTTCGAAGCCGTCGCCCGCGCCTGCCGCGCCCAAGGGATCGACATCTGCATCGACATGGTCCTCAACCACACCGCCAAGGAACAAGACTGGGCCGCCCGCGCCCGCGAAGGCGACCCGTTCTATCAGGCCTTCTACCGCATGTTCGACGACGACACGCTGCCCAAACTGTATGAAAAGTCGCTCGTCGAAATCTTCCCCGCCCAGGCACCGGGCAACTTCACCTATTATCCAGATTTCAAAAAGTGGGTCTGGACCACCTTCAACGAATACCAGTGGGATCTGAACTGGGAAAACCCCGAGGTCTTCCTCGCCATCCTCGACACGATCCTGCATCTGGCCAACAAGGGCGTCACCATCTTCCGCCTCGATGCCGTGGCCTTCATGTGGAAGAAGATGGGCACCATCTGCCAGAACCTCCCCGAAGTGCACGACCTCCTGCAGGCCCTCGTCCAGTCCACCCGCGTCGCTGCCCCCGCCGTCATCCACAAGGCCGAGGCCATCGTCGGCCCCGCCGACCTTGTCCCCTACCTTGGCACCGGCAGCCATGAAGGCAAGGTCGCGAACCTCGCCTACCAGAACAACCTCATGGTCCAGTTCTGGTCCTCACTCGCCTCACGCGACACGCGGCTCATGACCTATGTCATGAAGACGCATTTCCCCGAAAGCTTCCGCCACGCCTGCTTTGCCACCTACATCCGCTGCCATGACGATATCGGCTGGGCCATCACGCCCGAGGATGCCAACCGCTTTCCCCCGATCACGGATGTGGGCCACCGCAACTTTCTGGCCGATTTCTATGCGGGCGATTTCGAAGGCTCCTTTGCCCGGGGCGAAGATTTCCAATCCAACCCCGAAACCGGCGACCGCCGCACCGTCGGCAGCTTTGCCAGCCTCGCGGGCCTCGAACGCGCACTCGACGAAGATGACGAACTCGCAGCCGAACTCGCCATCAAGCGCATCCTCATGGGCCACGCCCTCATCGCCTCCTTCGGCGGCGTGCCGCTCCTTTATATGGGCGACGAAATCGGCCTCCTGAACGACTACAGCTTCCATGACGATCCGGTGCTGGCCGATGACGGCCGCTGGATGCACCGCCCCCCGATGGACTGGGCCGCGGTCGAAACCTTGCCGAAGGGCACGACCCCCGCCGCTCGCCTTCACGCCGGGACCAAGGCCATCCTCGCCACGCGCAAGGCCACACCGCAACTGGCCTCCTACATTCCCACGCGGATCACGGACATCGGACACCCCGGCCTCTTCATCTTCGAACGCCTCGCCGACGACCGCACGGTCACCTGCCTTTTCAACTTCACCGAACGCGACCAATTCGTGACACCCTGGGCCCTGAAACTCGACCCCGCCCGCCGCTACCGCGACCTCCTGACCGGCGCCCCGCTCACCCTCCGGGACGGCGCCATCACCCTCTTCCCCTACGCCCCCCTCTGGCTCATCCCCGAAGGCTGATCCCCCAACGCCACCCCGGGTTTCTTTGTCTTCCAAATACCTCGGGGGGGCCGCAGGCGGGGGGCAGAGCCCCCCACCCCCGCCAAACAAGGCGCAATTGCCCGGGGATAGCCCGCCCGCCCCAAGAGAATCCCCCTTCCCTTCCCGCCCGTTCCCCCCTATAGGCGCAACCTCTACCGGGCCGTACACCCTTGGAGGACGGCCCCCCAACATTGGAGACCACTATGGCTGGCGAGATTCCTGATCTCATCGCCACGGTACGCGCGGGGACAGGCAAGGGGGCCGCCCGCTCTGCTCGCCGCAATGGCGACGTACCTGGCATCGTTTACGGCGGCGGCACTGATCCGCTTCCGATCAACATCCCCTACAACGCCCTGATGAAGAAGCTGAAGGCAGGCCGTTTCCTGTCGACCCTCTTCAATCTCAAGGTCGAAGGCCATGATGACGTCCGCGTCATCTGCCGCGGCGTGCAGCGTCACGTCGTGAAAGACCTTCCCACCCACGTCGACCTGCTGCGCCTGCGCCGCACGACCCGCGTGAACCTGTTCATCCACGTGAACTTCGACAATGCCGACAAGGCGCCGGGCATCAAGCGTGGCGGCGTGCTGACGGTCGTCCGCAGCGAAGTCGAACTCAACGTGCTGGCCGGTGACATTCCTGATCACATCACGGTTGACCTGACCGGCAAGGAAGTGGGCGACGTCATCCACATCCATGACGTCGTGCTCCCCGAAGGCGTCACGCCGACGATCGAGCGCAACTTCGTCATCGCCAACATCTCGGCCCCCTCGGGTCTGCGGTCGGCTGACAACGAATAACCGATCCCACCGGATCGACGACGGAACGGGGCCCGCGCGGCCCCGTTTTCGTTTGCCGTCTACCGCTCCAACACCGCCCGCAGCCCCGCCGGATCGCTGATCGTGATCCCGCCATAGCCCGTTTCGATCAGCCCCCGCGCCGCCCAGCCCCGCAGGATCGATCCCGCTGAATTGCGCGACAGGTTCGCCGCAGCAGCCAACTCGCTTTGCGTCACCGGGACCAGCACCGGCGCCGTCGCCGCTC
>JBGSWJ010000603.1:0-4654 GCA_041752495.1 Rhodobacterales bacterium | reverse complement strand
CCTCGGCCTCGGCGGCGCGGACAAAGGCGAGTGCATCCTCCCACCCCAGCACGACCAGCCCCGCAATCGCGGTCCCGTCGGACAGGCACGGGCGCAGGACATCGTTCAGCCGGGCCAGCGTCATTTGAACTTGGCGATCATGTCCTTGATCCCGGGGATCGTCTCAATCTGATAGGCATGGCTGGGCTGGAAGAACTGGACCAGCGACCGCTGCGACAGACCGGCAAGGATCGTGAAGTAATACATCTCATACCCCGGCAGCACACAGCAGGGGTGATACCCGGTATCCAGCGCAATCGTCGACCCGTCGACGATATGATACGCGTCACCCGGCTTCCCGTCCTCCCGCTGAAGCATCTGCACGCCAGACCCATGCGGCGGGTTGAACCGAAAGTTGTAGACCTCGTCATGCCGCGTCTCAACCGGCAGGCGGTCCGTGTCATGCTTGTGGCTGGGAAAGCCCGACCAGCCACCAGCACCCACGGTATAAAGCTCTGACACAAGCAGCCGACCAACCCTGCCGTGATACTTGGTGCCAAGGATATGCTTGATCTTGCGATGCGTCTTGGTGTCGTCCGACCCATACTGGATCGGGTCGATGTCTGCGGCGCGAATGGCAAACGGGGGCAGGGCGGTGTCGAACCGGGCACCAGAGACAAAGACCTCGGCCTCGGCCGATGTGCAGGTGATCGTCGCCGGAATGCCGGTGCCGACATAGACCCCCTCGGGTTCGCCATCCCAGACGTGCAGCATGCGGCGGCCGATTTCGGCGAAACTCTCTCCCGCTGTGTCGACGGTGATCGTCCCGGTGGCGGGAACGATGCAGGTTTCATAGCCTGGCACTTCGGACAGGAACGTCTCACCCTGCCGCAGCCTGACGATGTTGAAGTAGACCAGCGGCACCGTCGGATTGTCGATATCGACGATGGGCCGGTTCGCATTGTCATAGGGGGCGATGTGCATAGTGTTCTCTATCTGCCGGCAATGAAACGGTCGAGCGCTGCGGTATCAGGCGAGGCGGGGGCGCAGCCAAAGCCCGCAACGATGATCGCCGCCGTCGCAGATCCGCGTTGCACGGCGGTTTCCACTGTATGGCCTTGCGAAAGGGCGGCCAATAGCCCCCCCATGAACCCGTCGCCCGCGCCGGTCGGTTTCAGCGCGTCAACCGGAAAGATCGGCGTCTCGAACGAACGGTCCTTGGTGAACGTGACCGACCCTTCGGCCCCGCGCTTGTACACTGCAAAGCTGGCATGGCTGGCCAGTTCCGCCGCCAAAGACGGCCCCTTGGCCTGATCCCCCGCCATCAGGCCGAACTCGTCATCATTGCCGATGATGATATCTGCCCGCCGCGCAGCCCCCAGACAGACCCGCGCCGCCTCGGCCCGCGAAGTCCAGGAATAGGCGCGGTAGTCGATGTCGATCACAAGCAACGCCCCCGCCCGTTTGGCCCGTTCCATCGCGACCAGAGTCGCCGCCCGCGACGGGTCGGTCGCCAGCGCCGTGCCCGTGACCACCACAGCGCCCACCTCAGCAAAACTCGCCGGAACGTCATCGACCGTCAGCGCCAGATCGGCAGCCCCGTTGCGATAGATCACCGTCTGACACCCGACCGCCCGGGTCTCTGTCACAGCGAGCGAATTGCGCGCCTCGCCGCCTTCAACCCGGATCAGCGACGTATCCACGCCATAACGTTCCAACTCGGCCACGCAATACCGCCCCACAGGATCGGCCGACACCCGCGTCAGCAGCGCCGCCTCCGCCCCCTGCCTTACCAGGGCCACCGCGATATTTCCCGCCGATCCGCCAATAGCCGCAGTAAACTGCCGGGCCTCCTCGATCCGCGTGCCGGGGGGATCGGCATAAAGGTCCATCCCCACCCGCCCCAGCACCACAAACCGATTGAGAGAAAGCCTGTCCATCACCCTGCCCAGCCTGTCCGGCGTCACGTCTGCGTTTTTCACTGTTAAGGACGACCATTCTGCTTGCACAGGCCACGACCTGTCGGGAAAGGATTGACCCTGCGTCGCGGACAACGTAACTCCATTTTGCAACCGGTTGCAATTTGTTTTGAAGGCAGGGCACCATGCGGGACATCGGGATCGGCATTGTCGGTGGCGGCTATATGGGCAAGGCGCACTCCGTTGCCATGGCCGCCGTAGGCGCGGTCTTTGACACAGCACTCCGTCCCCGGCTTCAGGTCATCTGCACCACCTCGGAAGTCTCGGCCGAACGCTACCGCCGCGCCTATGGCTTTGCGCGGGGCACGGGCGACTGGCGGTCGCTCGTCACCGATCCCAAAGTCGAGGCCGTCGTCATCGCCTCCCCCCAGGAGACCCACAGGGCCATCGCCGAACTGGCCTTCTCCCTTGGCAAACCCGTGTTCTGCGAAAAGCCGCTCGGCGCCTCGCTCGACGACAGCCTTGCCATGGTCGCGGCCGCCGAATCCTCGGGCTGCGTCAACATGGTCGGCTTCAATTACATCCGCACGCCCGCCTCGCAATACGCCCGCGCCCTTGTCGCGATCGGAGAGATCGGCCGCGTCACATGGTTCAGGGGTGAGCATACCGAGGACTTTGGCGCCGACCCCGACGCCCCTGCCCACTGGCGCAACTTCGGCCAGTCCAACGGCACGATGGGAGATCTGTCGCCCCATATGATCAACGCGGCCCTTGCGCTGATCGGCCCGATCACCCGCCTCAGCGCCGATATCGACACCGTCCACAAAACACGGCCCAGCCCCGAAGGCCCCAAGACCGTCACCAACGATGACATCGGCCAATTCATGTGCCGCTTTGTCAACGGCGCGATGGGGCACCTGTCCTTCAGCCGCGTATCGACCGGGCGCAAGATGGGCTATGCCTATGAAATCACCGGCACCAAGGGCGCGATCAGGTTCGATCAGGAAGATCAGAATGCCCTCTGGCTTTACAAGACCGACGACTCCGCCGGTCAGCGCGGTTTCCGCAAGATCCTGACCGGGCCCGACCATCCCGACTACCTCCCCTTCTGCCAGGGGCCGGGCCATGGCACCGGCTATCAGGACCAGATCATCATCGAAGCGCGGGATTTCCTGCTCTCCATCGAAAAAGGCACTTCCCTTTGGCCCACTTTCCGCGACGGTCTCGAGGTCAGCCGCGTCATCGCCGCTGCCCATGAGTCCCATGCCACGGGCCGCTGGGTCGATTTGTGAAAGGACGAACCATGATCCGTATCGGCAACGCGCCCTGCTCCTGGGGCGTCGAATTCGCAGACGACCCCCGCAACCCGCCATGGCGCCGCGTCCTGTCCGACTGCGCGGCAGCAGGATACAAGGGCATCGAACTCGGCCCCGTCGGCTTCATGCCCGAAGACCCGGCCATTCTCTCCGATGCCTTGGCCGAAAACGGCCTCACCCTGATCGGAGGCGTTGTATTCCGCCCTTTCCACGATCGCGCCAAATGGGATGACGTCTGGGATGGCGCGACTCGTACCTGCAAGGCCCTCTCCGCCCACGGCGCCCGGCATCTTGTCCTCATCGACTCCATCTCGCCCCGCCGCGCGCCCACCGCTGGCCGCGCGTCCGAGGCCGAACAGATGGACACCGCCGAATGGACGGCCTTTGTCGATCGCATCCGCACCGTGGCCCAACTTGGGGCCGATCACGGGCTGATCGTCGGCATCCATGCCCATGCGGCTGGGTTCATCGATTTCGAACCCGAACTCGAAAGGCTTCTGTCCGACATTGACGAAAGCCTGCTCAAGATCTGCTTTGACACCGGCCACCATTCCTATGCCGGATTCGATCCCGTGGCCTTCATGCGCCGCCACATGTCCCGCATTTCCTACATGCACTTCAAGGACATAGATCCCGTGGTCAAGGCGCGCGCCATCGCCAACCGCACCGGGTTCTATGACGCCTGCGGCGAAGGCATCTTCTGCAACCTTGGCAAAGGCGACGTCGATTTCCCCGCCGTCCGGCAACTCCTTCTCGATGCAGGCTTCGAAGGCTGGTGCACCGTCGAACAGGACTGCGATCCCTCGGGCGGCACGTCCCCCATTGACGACGCCCGGGCCAACCGCGCCTATCTCGCCTCAATCGGATTCTGAAAGGTCAGGACATGACGAAACTCAACTGGGGCATGATCGGCGGCGGCAAGGGCAGCCAGATCGGCCCGGCCCACCGTATCGCCGCCGGGCTCGACAACCATTTCACCTTTGCCGCCGGCGCGCTTGACCATGATCCCGCCGCAGGCCGGGCGTTCGGCGTCGAACTGGGCCTCTCGCCCGACCGGTCCTATGGCGACTGGCGCGAGATGCTGGAAGGCGAACGGAACCGCCCCGACCGGGTGGACCTTGTCACTGTCGCCACGCCGAACGCGACCCACTATGAAATCTCCAAGGCGTTCCTCCAGGCCGGCTTCAACGTCCTCTGCGAAAAGCCGATGACCGTGACCGAGGAAGAGGCGCAGGATCTGGTCCTCACCGCCCGCGCCGCGAACCGGATCTGCGCCGTGAACTACGGCTACACCGGCTATGCACTTGTCCGGCACATGCGGGCGATGGTCGCCCGGGGTGATCTGGGCCGCATCCGCCTTGTCGTCGCGGAATTCGCCCACGGGCACCACGCGAACGCGGCCGACCTTAACAACCCCCGCGTCCGCTGGCGCTATGACCC
>JBGSWJ010000602.1:0-19389 GCA_041752495.1 Rhodobacterales bacterium | reverse complement strand
CGGCGCTGACGGGGGCGGCGCCGGTGAACCGGGCGGCGATGCGGGCTGCGCCGGGGCTTGGCCTGACGCAAGAGGAAGGCTGGATGCTGAAACGCTGTTATGCCGGGGCCGAGGTCATTCTGGAGTATGGCTGCGGCGGCACGACGGTATTGGGCGCGCGGATGCCGGGAAAGCTGATCCTGAGTGTGGAGAGTGACGGGGAGCGGGCAAGAGCGACGGATACCTATTTGGATTTTGCCGATCTGCCGTCAGCGGCGAGTATCCATCGGGTCGATCTGGCCGGGGGGGACGGACAGATGCGCTATGCGAGGGGTATCTGGGACGAGCCGTTTTTCCGCCATCCCGATCTGGTGCTGATCAACGGGCGGTTCCGGTCGGCCTGTCTTGCGGCAGTCTGCACAGGAATAAGGCGCAGGGTGTCGGTGCTGATATCGGATCACGAACGGCTTGCGGCCTTTGTGCAGAGGCCGGACCTTTTGCGCCCCGTAAAACAGGTGGGGCGGCTTGCACTCTTTGACCTGCAGCCGGGCATGTTTGAAGGTGCGGCTCTGGCTGCCGTGCTTGATGCGGCGGGCGAGGAATTGACGGTTTAGCGCCGGTTACTTCACGATCTTTTCGTCGCGGACGAACATGTTGGCCCAGGCGCGGTCGATCAGTTCCGGGGTCATCTGGTAGGGGATGCCTTCGAAATTGCAGATCGCGATCATCTGGTCGATCAGGAAGATCGGCTGGTAGTTGGCATAGACGTTGTCGATCGTGGGGTATTTCACCTTGAGCAGGTGGATGAGCGAGGCTTCGTCCAGCGGGATCTTGCGCTTGCGGGCGACCATGGCAAAGATTTTCAGGAAATCTTCCTGGCTTGGCCCGTCGATCTTGATCTTGAAAAAGATCCGGCGGAGCGCGGCGCGGTCGAAGATTTCGTTCGGGTGGAAGTTGGTCGAGAAGATGACGAGCGTGTCGAAGGGTACTTCGAACTTTTCACCAGACTGGAGGGCGAGGATGTCGCGGCTTTCTTCGAGCGGCACGATCCAGCGGTTGACGAGTTTCTGGGGTGGTTCGGCCTGACGGCCAAGGTCGTCGACGATGAAGACGCCGCCCGAGGATTTGAGTTGCAGGGGGGCCTGATAGGTACGGGCGACCGGGTTGTAGACGAGGTCGAGCATGGAGAGCGACAGTTCACCGCCGGTGATGACGGTGGGGCGTTCGCAGCGGACATAGCGGGTGTCATAGCGGCCCGAGGTCCGGCGGAGCGAATTGGGATCGTCCAGGTCCTCTTCGGCCGAGGAATGGACGATGGGGTCATAGACGGTGATGACCTGACCTGTGTATTCGATGGCGCGCGGGATATAGATCTTGTCCCCCAGCGCGTCGCGGATGCCGTTCGAAATCGAGGATTTCCCGTTGCCCGGCGGGCCATACATGAGGACCGAGCGGCCCGCGCTGACGGCGGGGCCAAGCTGGTCGATCAGGGTGGGGGGCAGGATCAGGTGGCCCATGGCGGCCATGAGCTGATCGCGGGAAATCTGGAGGTTGCGGATCGACTGGCGTTTGACCTGTTCGGAATAGATTGCGAGCGGGACGGGCATGGCGCCGTAATATTCGGACTGGGCCAGGGCATCGAGCGCGCGGGCCTTGCCGCCGTCGGTCAGCTGGTAGGCCATTTCGTTGCCGTTGTTGGCATTCAACGTGCCCATCGCTTCGAGCAGTTTCTGGCCGCGGGCGAGGTCGACGAGTTCCTGTGTCACGGGGATCGGCAGGCAGATGGCGCGGGAGATATCCGAGACCAGCGTCACGTTCATGCGGAACATGGTTTTCAGCAGGATATCCCGCATCATCACCATGGGCAGCTGCATCCCCTCGAGCGTTTTGGGGGCGGGCGGGGCCATGACGGTAGAGACCTGCATGTTCATCGGGGGAACCCTGTCGCGATATGGTTAATCCGTCCGGGAGACGGACGGTCATGCATCGCTTATCGGGGGGATTTGTGGCGAAAGATGGGACGAATGGGTGCAGGGTTGGGGCAGGGGGGATGTTCTTTGCAACCGTGGGCGATTGTCCGCGCGGACCGCGCGACCTCGCTTGCTGTGGGGGTGGTGGGTTTCACCCACCCCGCGCGGTGTCAGCCGATGGTGATGGCGAGGGTGAGGTAAGCCACCAGCGTGGCGCCAAGGGCGAGGCCCATGGGGAAGCGTTTGCCGGTGGTCCAGCTTTCCCAATCAGGGACGAGGCGGCGCAGCGGGCTGTGCTTGACCACGCGGTGCGTGACCCAGGCCGCGACGAGGCAGACGGCGAAGGTGAGGAGGAGGAGGCGCCAGTCGGCCGCGGCGATGAAGGGCGCTGCGGCGGCAGCGAATTTGGCGTCACCGGCGCCGACAAGGCGGACGATGTTCATCAGGATGCCAAGGACCAGCACCACGACGAGGTGCGACCAGCGCCAGAGGTAGGTATCAAGCTGATCGCGGAAGGCGATGAGGCCGAGGACAGCGAAGCCTGCCACCAGCGCATAGACGGCGCGGTTGGGGATCTTCATCGTCTTCATGTCGGACCAGGCGACATAAAGGCCGACCGGCAGGGCCGCAACAAGAAGCCAGCCCGCCTGCGAGGCGGTCGTGCCCATGGTCAGAAGATCACCCGTGGCCATGGGCGTCAGGTCGCGCCGCCGGTTTCGTCCAGTGCGGCAAGGGCGCGGGATGCTTCTTCGAAATGCTGCGGGTTGGTTTCGATGGCGTCGACCAGAAGGGTGCGGCCCATCGAGATATCGTTCTGTTTGATGGCGGTCAGGGCCAGCGTGTAAAGGAGCTGGGCGCGTTCCTGCTGGGTCATCGGGATGACGGGCAGGTCGTAGTTGCGCTGGGCACCCCGGGCGAGGACGAGGTTGTTCTTGGCGGTAAACAGGGTGGGCTCATAGCGCAGGGCGTCGGTAAACAGGCGTTCCGCGCCGTCATAATCGCCGCGTGTCAGCTTGGAATAGCCCCAGTTGTTCAGCACGCCTGCGGGGGTGGTCGTGAGGCCCACGGCGGTTTCATAGAAACTGTCGGCCTTGGCCCAGTCCTGATTGGCATCGGCGACGACGGCTTCGATCTTGTAGCGTTCAAAGGTTTCGTGGGTGGGCGGGATGGTGTTGAGCACCGCCTCGGCATCGTCCCACTGGTTGTTGCGGACCATTGCCTCGGCCAGTCCGACCTGGTCGTCGGGGGTAAAGCCGGGCATCCCGACCACGATCTTCCAGGCGGCGACGGCCTCGGTCGAGCGGTTGGCGCGGGTCAGGGATTCCGCGAGGCCGCGCTGAAGGTCGATCCGGCCGGGATCGTTCGCAGCGGCGCGCTGGAAGTAGGACACAGCCTCGTCCGGGTCGGCGGCCTGCATCATCACGTCATTCAGACCACTTTCGTCGATGACGTTGAGTTCGTTCAGGGCCTGATCGACTTCCTGTTCGCCGGACGGCTGGCAGGCGGCAATGCCAAATGCCGCCGAGGCGGCCAGTACGAGATTCACGATGTGGCGCATTTTGACCTGCGTCCTTATACCTGCTCTTGCCTCAAAGCGGTTCGGTCGTGTCGATTTCGTCAGCGCCACGCCGGACCAATTGGAACATTTCGTCCTCTTGGGGCTGTGTATAGAACGGGTCGTCCAGTTTTGCGAGGGCCAAGCGCAGGTTGTCGCGAATCTGGTCGCTATTGCCGTTATCCGTTGCATAGGCGCGACGGAAAGTTTCGGCGGCTTCGCCGATCTTGCCCTGTTCCATGAGGACGACGCCCAGATTGTTCCAAGCGGGGGCAAAGGTGGGGTCCACTTCGACGGCGCGGCGCAGGAGGACTTCGGCCTGGCCCAGACGGCCGAGGCGGAGGTTGGCAGAACCGAGCGCCGAGAGCGTATCGACGTTGAGGCCCTGCTGACCGGCGGCGCGGGTATAGGCATCGAGCGCCAGTTCGTACTGGCCTGCGGCCATCAGGTTATGGCCCACGATCAGGCCGTCGATATCAGCTTCGCCCGAGACGCCGGGGGCATAGACGCCGCCCGCAGATTCATTGAGGCCGTCTGATGAACAGGCGGCCACAAGAAGGGTCAATGCAAGTAGGGGAACGGTGCGGCGCGTCATGCGATCCTGGGTTATTCGTCCAGACCCGTAGCCTCTTGTGCGCCGCCCCCAAGGGTTACGTAGATTTCATAGATCGACGGCCCGATCAGAATGATGAGAAGCGGCGGCACCGTCAACATCATGGTGGCCAGCGTCATCTTGGTGGGCAGGGTGTTTGCCTTTTCTTCGGCGCGCATGACGCGTTTGTCACGCATTTCACCGGCATAGACGCGGAGCGCCTCGGCGATGGATGTCCCGAACTGCTGGGACTGGATCAGCACGGTCACGAAGGACGAGATGTCTGGCACGCCGCAGCGTTCGGCCATGTCGCGCAGAACAAGAGTCTTGTCCTTGCCAGCCTTCATTTCGTGGCTGACGATTTCGTATTCGTCGGCCAGATCGGGAAAGCCCGAACGGAGTTCGCGGGACACGCGGATGATCGACTGGTCGAGTGACTGGCCTGCTTCGACACAGACGAGCATCATGTCGAGGCTGTCGGGGAAACCGTTGACGATGTTTTCCTGACGGGTGGCCTGACGGCGGGTGACCCAGTATTTCGGTGTCATGTAGCCCACGACGCCGGGGATCAGGATCGACAGGATCGTGGCCTTGGTCGAGGGCTCGCCCGTGGCCGAGTTGTAGATCGCATAGACAAGGCCAAGGACGAGCAGTCCCACGCCAAGGGCGAACTGGGCGAAGTGGTAGATCCGGACGGCGTTCTTGGACTTGTAGCCGGCCTGAAGGAGTTTCAGGCGGATGGCGGAATATTCCTTCTCGTTCTGGGGTTCGAGGAAGGTGGAGTAGCGTTCGAGCTTGTCCTTGCCCTGATGGGTGCGGAGTTTGTCGTTCTTGTCCTTGACGACGACGTCGCGGGCGGGGGCGCGCAGACGGTCGAGCGGGTCCTTTTCCTTTTGCATGAGCGCGGGCAGGGCCAGCAGGATCATCACGACGCCAAGCATGCCGATGGCCATGAGCGGCCCGAAGGGGCCGAGCATGTCGATCAGGGTGGCGTTGATCGTGTCGAGGATTTGCATGGTTTGCCTTTCAGACCTTGATGTTCACAAGGGCGCGCATGACGAAGATGTTCACGATCAGGAAGCCGGCCACCACAAGACAGGCGGGGACGAAGACCGAGGTCTGGGACACGTCGTCATAGTAGTTGGGCTGGATGATGTTGATGGTGATGAGGGCCAGGATCGGGAAGCCCGACAGGAACATGCCCGACCATTTCGCTTCGGCGGTGATGGCCTTGACCCGGCGGAAGAGTTTGAACCGGGCGCGGATCACCTTGGCCAGACCGTCAAGAATTTCGGCAAGGTTGCCGCCTGCGGTCTGCTGGATGTTCACGGCCACGGCGAGGAAGCGCATGTCCTGCATGTCCATCCGTTCGGCCATCGCCTTGAGGCTTTCGGCCATGTCGCGGCCATAGGCGGCTTCGTCCGCGATGACGCCCATTTCGGTGCCAAGGGGATCGGGAACCTCTTTGGCGACGATGCCGATGGCCGAGGAGAAGGGGTGCCCCACACGGAGCGAGCGGACCATGAGTTCAACCGCGTCGGGCAGTTGTTCCTCGATCAGCCCCATGCGTTTCTTGGCCTTGTTGTTGATCCAGATGAACACACCACCCACACCCATGGCGATCGAGATGGCGATGCGGATCGCTGGATCGGTAGCGGTGCCGACGGTGAGGCCGACAAAGGCCACACCGGCCAGAAGGAACATGATCATGATGATCTGGCTGGGCGAGAAGGCGATGTTGGCCTTTTGCGCCTTGGAGGCCAGGATCGAATAGATCGGGATGCCCTTGGACTGGATGTGCTGGGTCATCTCCTTGCGGAGTTGTTCCAGCACCTGTTCGCGGCCGGCACCCTTTTCCAGCAGTTCCAGACGCCGGTTCACACGGTTGTTCAAGCTGATCGATTTGCCGAACACGGTGAGATAGATGCCTTCGACCAGCACCAGAACGGCGATGAAGATCAGGCCGTAGATGATCGGTTCGGCAGAGATTTCCATGTGATCTATCCCGTGAACGGTTCAAAGATGGAGGCGGGCAGGTCGTAGCCCCAGAGACGGAAGCGTTCCGAGAAGTGGCTGCGGACGCCGGTCGCGGTGAAGTGGCCGATGATCTTGTTATCCGGGGTCAGGCCCACGCGCTGATAGCGGAACACTTCCTGCATGGAGATCACGTCGCCCTCCATCCCGGTGATTTCGGTGATCGAGACCATCCGGCGCGAACCGTCCTGAAGGCGGCTGGCCTGCACGATGAGGTTCACGGCGCTGGCGATCTGGGAGCGGACGGCCTTGATCGGCATTTCGATGCCGGCCATGGCGACCATGTTTTCCAGACGGCTGACACCGTCGCGGGCCGAGTTGGCGTGGATCGTGGTCATGGAGCCGTCGTGGCCGGTGTTCATGGCCTGCAGCATGTCGATAACTTCTTCGCCGCGGGTTTCGCCGACGATGATGCGGTCGGGACGCATCCGGAGCGCGTTGCGCAGACAGTCACGCTGGGTGACCGCACCTTTGCCTTCGACGTTGGGCGGACGGCTTTCCATCCGGCCGACATGGGTCTGTTGCAGTTGGAGTTCGGCCGTATCCTCGATCGTGAGGATGCGTTCGTTGTTGTCGATGAAGGACGAGAGCGCGTTCAGCGTGGTCGTTTTCCCCGAACCCGTCCCGCCAGAGACGATGACGTTCAGGCGGGTGGCGACCGCGGCTTGCAGATATGCAGCCATCTCTTCGGTAAAGGCGCCGAATTTGACCAGATCGTCGATGGCCAGCTTGTCCTTTTTGAACTTCCGGATGGAAACAAGGCTTCCGTCCACGGCGACGGGCGGCACCATCGCGTTGAAGCGCGAACCGTCGGCAAGACGGGCGTCGACATAGGGGTTGGATTCGTCGACGCGCCGGCCCACGGCCGACACGATCTTGTCGATGATCCGCAGGAGGTGCTTTTCATCCTTGAAGGTGATGTCGGTCAGCTGCAGCTTGCCCGCGCGTTCAACAAAGATCTGCTGCGGGCCGTTGACGAGAATATCGTTGACCGAGTCGTCCTTGAGCAGGGTTTCGAGAGGGCCAAGGCCCGTCACTTCGAAATAGAGGTCCTGGTTCAGGGTCTGGCGTTCCTCGCGGTTGAGGACGATGCCCATCTGTTCCAGCGTTTCTGTAGAAATCGCGTTGATTTCCTGACGCAGGTCAGATTCGGTCGCCTTTTCAAGGGCGGCGAGGTTGAGGTTGTCGAGAAGCGCCTTGTGCAGTTCGAGCTTGATCTCGGACAGACGTTCCTTGCGCTTTTTCTCCTTGTCCATGGGCGCGGCTTCGGCGGCCTTGGCCGGCATGGCGCGCATCAGGGATTTGGTGACGGGCTTGCCCGGAGTGACGGCAGAGGCCGCTGCCCGGGGGGCAGCGGCGATTGCGGGTTTGGCTTCGTCCGGTTTCTTGAACTTGGAAAACATGGGTCAGCCTCTCAGGCGCGGGCCTTTGCCTTGTTCTTGGCAATGTCGGCGGTGTTGACGTCGTGGACAGACTTGGCGAGTTTGGCGATTTCCTTGCGGAGCGCGTTCTTGGGGATGCCTTCGGCCATCGGCACGCCCTGATCGCCGTTATGGGCGACGGGTTTGCCACCATCGGGCAGTTGCACCTCGATCGAGATGCCAAGGCTTTCGGCCAGCCGCTTGACCCGGCTTTTGCCGTTCAGATCGGTAAACCCGGGTGCGCGGTTCAGGATGAAGCGGAACTTGTTGAAGGGCAGCGATTCCGATTGCAGCGCGCGTTTGAGCCGGAGCGTGTTCTGCGCCGAGCGCATTTCCAGTTCGAGCGTGGCAAAGCAGATATGGGCGGCCTGAAGCACGGCTTCGGACCATTCCACCACGACCGGGGGCATGTCGATGACGACATAGTCAAAGTTGACGCGGGCCATTTCGATGAGGCGTTCGACATCCTTGGAATTGATGATGTCGAAGGGCACCATGTCAGTGGGCGCTGTCAGCACATGGAGTTTCTGGTTGTAGGCCAGCAGGGCCTGCATGAACGTGTCGCTGTCGATGGACTGGGTATCGGCCAGCATTTCGATCACAGCTTCGCGCCGGGGCAGGTCAAGATAGGTGGAGACGCCGCCATACTGGAGGCCGAAATCCAACAGGCAGACGCGCGGGGGCGCGTCCTTGTCCACATTGGCGAGTTCCCAGGCAAGGTTGACGGCCAGAGTCGTGGCCCCGGTGCCGCCGGCCATGCCGTAGATCGGGATGACCACGCCGGAACGGTCGCCGGTGGCCTTGAGCGTGTTCTTGATCTCGGGCGCGACGGGTTCTTCGGGCGCTTCGGCGGTCACGCGTTCGATGGCGCGGGCCAGTTCGCCTTCGGGCAGGGGGTAGGGGACGAATTCGTCGCCGCCTTCGCGCAGAAGCTGGTGGAGCGAGACGGGGGTCACATCTTCGGCGATGATGATGACCTTGATCGCCTGCGCCTTGGCGGCGGCGATGATGTTGATGATGAGGGAAAGGTCGTTTTCATCGTCGCTGTCCAGCGCGATGGCGACGAATTCCATTTCCGCCGCATCGGGTTGCGCGAGATAGGCCAAAGCCTCGGTAAAGGTCAGGTCGCCCCAGTTTTCGCCAAGGGCTGCTTCCATGTCTTCGATCAGAAGGTCGAAGTTCTGCACGTCGCGGCTGATGGTGCAGGCCACGATGGGCTGGGGTTCCGGTTGCAGTACTGCGGTCGCGCTCATTGCCTCACGTCCTTTATCCAAAGGTCCGGCGAAGGCATTGCAACGAAACAGCCGTTCTGGCCGCACGTTACCCCCGCCTTGACGCCCGTCCGTCATTCAGACGATCCGGGCGGTCCCATTGGGGATAAGGTCACAGGCAAACGTGACGAGATTGGGGCCGAAAAACTGTAATTGTTTGGATTCTTGCGACGATGGCCCGGGATTTCGCCATGTTGTCGCCGGTACGGCGTCGGGCTGCAACGAAGGCAATCCGACGGGTGTGGTCTGTTACTGTGCTACGACATCCGCAAGGGTGGCCGAGGGGACAAGATCGCTGGCCGGGGTGCCGGCGCTTTCAACATACTGACGGAAAACGATTTCCGCGTATTTGCCGTTCATCACCATGGGATCGGATTCCACAAAACCCGATACTTCGGTCACGGTGCGGCGGTTGGTGCGGTTCGGCGCCTCGGTCTGGACGAGCGGGCGGGTGTCGCCAAAGCTGACAAGGGCGTCAAGCCGCGAGCGTTCGACACCAAGCGAGACGAGATAGTTCACGGCGGCCTGAGCGCGGCGGAGGCCGAGCTGGTAGTTGAACTGGGCCCCGCCCACGAGATCGGTGTTCCCAAAGACCGAGAATCGGACTTCGGGGAACTGGCGGATCCAAGTGGCCTGTTGTTGCAGGATGCTGCGGGCCTGCGCGTCAAGCTGCGAAGAGTTGAATTCGAAGTTGATCGTGTTGGGCACTTCGCTGGCGAACCGCTGGGCGAGTTCGACGCGGTAGGTGCTGTCCCCGGTCTGGGCCAGCGTGTTGTTCATCGTCGAATTGCCGAACCCGTTGACGGGGGGCAGGGCGGTTGGTCCGCAGGCGGCGAGGCCGAAAAGGACCGTGCCAGTGATCACGAGATACTTCATCGGCCCTCTCCCTTTGCCTTAATCCAGCACGTAGCCATATGACCCGCTGAAATCCTGCCGCGCAACCTCTCCGGCGCCGCCGCTTTGCGGGGCTTCGGTCCGGCCGAACAGGAAGAGATCGCTTTGCGACGGCGGGCGGACCCGGTCGGTGGGCAGGGCCAGCGCCTCTCCCCTTGTCGGAGAGACGAGGTGGGCCGTCACGATGATCACAAGCTCGGTCTGCTGGCTGGCATATTGGGCGCTGCGGAAGAGTGCGCCAAGGACAGGGATATCGCCCAGCCAGGGCACCTGACCGTTCAGATCGGTAAAGTCATCCGACAGAAGGCCCGCGATGGCAAAACTTTCGCCGTCACGCAGTTCGATCGTGCTGGAGGTCTGGCGGGTCCGGAAGGCATCGACTGTGAAGCCGTTCGAGGTAAAGCCGTTCGACGGGTCGATCGAGGAGACCGAAGCATCAAGCTGGATGTTGATGACATCGTTGTCGAGCACGGTCGGGATGAAGTTGAGCGAGACACCGAAGGGTTTGTATTCGACCGAGATCGTGCCGCCGTCCTGAGCGATGGGAACGGGGTATTCGCCACCGGCAAGGAAGCTGGCCTCTTGCCCGGACAGGGCGGTGAGGTTCGGTTCCGCCAATGTGCGGACGACGCCGCGGCTTTCGAGGGCTTCGAGGAGGATGCCCACCTCGACCCCGCCGGCGTTGAAGCCGAAGAGGACCGCGCCCTGGTTCTGGTTGGCTTGCGGGATGTTGCCGCCAAAGGCGTTGGCGACGGCGCCTGCCGTGTTGAGTGTGCCGGTCCCGGCCGAGATGCCAAGATCACCGCCCATCGTGATACCCTGTGCAGCGATGGAGGCGGAGAGCGACTTGCTGACCGAACGCTGCATTTCGGCAAAACGGACGCGGAGCATGACCTGCTGGGTTCCGCCGACGCTCATCAGGTTCGACACGCGGTCGGGGGCGTAGCGTTGGGCCAGTTCAAGGGCGCGGTCGAGGCGAGTGATCGAGGACACGGTGCCCGAGAGCACGATGCCGTCGTTCGCCGTGCGCACTTCGATCGGTTCGCCGGGGAGGATCTGTTCCAGGCGTTCCTTGAATTCGGCGATGTCAGGGGTGACGCGGATTTCGACGTTCGAGATCAGCGCGCCATCAGGGCCGAGGATCGTGAGCGTCGTGCGGCCCGGTTCCTTGCCCAGCACATAGATCGTGCGGTCCGAGAGCGAGGAGATATCGGCGATGCCGGGGTTGGCGATGGAGAGTTCCGCAAAGGGAACGTCGCTTTCCACCACGACCGCGCGGTTCATCGGCACGTTGAGGGGCGCGATGGTGTTGCCCGTCAGGACGGTCAGGGTTTCAGCCGGTGCCATGGCCGGGACGTTCGCAACCGCGATTGTCAGGCCAGCCAAAGCTGCCTTCAGAAAATTGTCATAGCTCATGTGACCTGCCTCTCTGATCACAACGGATGCGGGATTTTTCCCGTCATTTGGTCCAGAATGACCGCAGGGCCGTTTTTTTGCAAGAATCAATGTATTGGCCGTGGTCCTTTATGTGGATAAGCCGCAACAGGTGGTTGTGGGACATGTGCGAAAGGCGCGCCGGGCGGGCGCGCCTTTCTGCTGATTGTCTTTTGAAACAGCGCCTTTAGCGGCCTAGTTCGTGCATTCGATGGGCGTTTCGATGATTTCGCTGCCTTTGCGTTCGCGGATCGTGCAGACCTGCGGCGCTTCGGGGACGACTTCTATGGCGGCCACTTCTTCGGTGATGCCGAGAAGGCTGTTCTGGTCAACTTCGATGGCCGTGGCGATGGTATCGTCGGCCTGGCCGACCAGCGACAGGGACAGCGTGCCGGTGGCCTGGGCCTGGGCGAGCTTTGCGACCTGCTGGGGCGAAACCTCGACCGTGACGGTCTGGGCGATGGTGGCGGCGGCCTGGCTGTCGTCGGTTGTCTGGTCGACGGCCACGAGTTTCACGCCGCTTTCGATCAGCTGCGTCACGTCAAGCCCGTTGCTGTTGCCGGCCTGGCCCGTCCAGTAGACATCGACCCGGTCGCCGGGACGCAGGAAGCCCGAGACGCCGCTGGCCACGTCCACGTTGATCGCAAAGGCGCGCATGCCGGCTGAAAGGCTTGACGTCAGACCTGCGGCTTCGCCCGGGGCGGTCACCTTGATGGCGAGGATGGGTTCGTTCGGTTCCATCTGGCGGACGACCTGACGGAAGATGGTTTCGCCGCTGGGGAAGAGTTCTTCCTCGGTCTTGAAGACGCCTTCGGGCAGGAAGGGTTCGGCGTAGCGGATGACCTGAATGTCAGCAGGGGTGATCTGTTCGCCATAGGTCATCTGCCGCTTGACGGCATAGACTTCGACCGTGGGGACCTGTTGGGCGACGGCGGCACGTTCCCGGGCAAGCGCGGCGGCCTGCGCCTCGAAATGCCCGCGGACCATGTACACTGCTGTGCCGGCAAGGCCTACGCCTGCGACCAGAACCAAACCAAAAACTGCTCTCATTTCATTACCCTTTTCCGCAACGCTGGCAACCTGGAGCGGCCCGTTCCAGCAAGGGCCGCAAGGTCATCAGGGCGTGACTTCGATATTGGTCAGCTGTGCGCCGACCCCGTTGGCGGGGTCGCGGGCGGCTGTCGAAACGATCGTGGCAACGGCGATGCCGAAGCTTGCCATTGCGGCCGTCAGAACCACCCAGTCGATCGTGACAGCGCCGGTTTCTTCTGCGTGGAACTTTTTAAGATAGGTGTACATCTGCTCTCCTGTCCGTAGAAACCTGGCGCTTCACACTCGCCGGAAGGTTAGGACCGGATTGTGGTCAGATTGGGGTGCGGACGAGGTGAATTGATGGACGACCTGTTGCTGAACCGGAAACAGAACGGACCGCAGCGCAGTGCCGCGGCCCGTTTCCTTGCCTTGCGGCAGAGAGCGGATCAGACGCCGGCGGCGGGGTCGATCGCGGTCAGCTCGTCGCCGATGTCGGTGGCGAGGTCTTCGGCGCCGGTCTGCACGGTGGTGAGGACGGCGATGCCGAGGCCGACGATGGCTGCGGTCAGCACGACCCAGTCAACGGTCACGGCGCCGGATTCGTCTGCGCGGAAGTTCTTGAGGAAGTTGAGCATGTTATTCCCTCCCAGGGATTTACTCGGGGTTGCAATTACCGCGCCGGATCAGTTCGGGCTGGTCAGAGACCCGATCCCCGTCGTCGATGGGAGGATATAAGCAATGGAATGGGGCCAGATTTTGGCCGTCTTGGGCCAATTCCGGGGGTTTTCACGATTCTTCGGTGCCATTGGCACAAAGTTCGTCAACAGTCGCCCAAACGGTGCGGGACTGTTCATGTCTGTCGAATTGTCAGTATTTTCTGGCCGACCGGTTTTGCCGGTGGCGCCTGGCTTGATTCCCCGGTGAGGGGTGATTCTGGCCCAGGTCTGGTGAAAAGGACGGCGGGTCGAGACCGCCGTCCTTTCCTTTGCCTTGCGGCGGTGTCTGGATCAGACGCCGGCACCCGGATCGATCGCGGTCAGTTCGTCGCCGATGTCGCCGGCGAGATCTTCGGCACCGCCCGAAACGGTGGTCAGAACGGCAATGCCGAGGCCGACGATGGCGGCGGTCAGCACGACCCAGTCAACGGTCACTGCGCCGTCTTCGTCAGCGCGGAAGTTTTTGATGAAGTTCAGCATGGTGGTCTCTCCTAGTGGGTCACTCTGGTTTCTATCGCTGCGCCGGTTCGTCTCGAATGTTGTGGTCCGATCCCCGTCGTCGATGGAGAGATATAGCCGTCGGAGTTTGTCACGATTGGGGCGCGTCCAGAGCATTTTTGCGGGATTTCAAGTTTCTTTACGAATTCGCGCAAGACACTGATATTGCAATGAATAATTTTTTGTCTGGCGATGGGTCCGGTCGCGGAAAACCTGAAACGTGGCGAAAGCACCGCAATTTCGGGCAGAGATTCGCGGGGCCGCTATGCGGGGGGGCGGGAATTTGCGATAGTCGCCCCCAGCAGGAAAACCTGAGGCAGGCATAAAGGCGCGAAAAAATGCGTCACATTGGAACGATGGCAGCCGCCGTCGCCATTTTTGGTGCGACCGTCGTGGTCGCGCAGGAAGAACGGATTCAGCCGGACTTCACCTTTCGCCGCGTGAGCGTGCCGGGGGCGGGTGCGACCAACCGGATCACGGTGCAGATCGACCCCGAAGCGCCGAGCGCGATCCGGGCGCCGGACCCGCCGGATGATCTGGACCCGCCGGCCAATGACGATGCGACCGAATCGAACATTGCGGCGGCGATTGCCGAGGCCACAAGCTCGATCCCGGCGCCGTCGGCCTATGACTGGTTCTGGGCGGCGGTATCGCCTGCAATGGCGGATTCGGGGCCGGGGCGGCTTGAGCCGGCGGTGGAGGAGATCGCCAATGCGCCCGACGGATCGCAGGTGCCGACACCGCGGATGCAGATGATGCAGGATATTGCGCGGGCGCATGGCACGGACATCCTGCGGGCGACGGTGGGGACCAAGGTCTCTCCGGCGCTGGTGCTGGCCATCATCTCGGTCGAGAGTGCGGGGCGGGCGGATGCGGTGAGTTCGGCGGGGGCGGCGGGGCTGATGCAGCTGATGCCCGCAACGGCCGAGCGGTTCGGAGTGACGGACCGGCTGGTGCCTGCGCAGAGCATCATGGGCGGGGTCGCCTATCTGGATTTCCTGATGGGCGAGTTCCAGAGCGATCCCATTCTGGTTATCGCCGGGTATAATTCGGGCGAGGGATCGATCCGGGACAATTCCGGTGTGCCGCCCTATGCCGAGACGCGGGCCTATGTGCCCAAGGTGTTGGCGGCCTGGACCGTGGCGCGGGGGCTGTGCCAGACGCCGCCGGATCTGATCAGCGATGGTTGTGTGTTTGCGGTGAATAATCTTTGAGTGTGGAGGGGGGCTCTGCCCCCCGCCTGCGGCCCCCCCGGGATATTTGGGACCAGAAGAAGCTGCGGGATCTTTTCAGTATTGTCAGCAGGTCAGACCTGAAACAGGTCGGCCCATTCGGGGTGTTTCTTGCGCTGGGCGTTCACTTAAGGACACAGGGGCACGATGGTGAAGCCCTCTGTCCTGGCGTCGGCGAGGAGGGCGTCGAGGAGCCTGCGGGCGATGCCCCGGCCTTCGAGGGCGGGGGGCACGCCGGTGTGGTCTGCGATGATACGGGTGGGCGTGAGGATCGAGTAGGTCAGTTCCGCCTCGCCTTCGGGGAAGGTGATGACGTAGCGGCCCTTGGTTTCACCCTGTTCGCGGCGGACGGCAGGTTCGTCAGACAAGAGTCGCCTCCGTTGCCGCGCGGAACTCGGCCTCGGTCACGCCGTCGGCCAGTTCGACGATGTGCAGGCCCTTGTGGGTGACGTCGAGGACGCCGAGGTTGGTGATGATGCGGTCGACGACGCCCTTGCCCGTCAAGGGCAGGGTGCATTCGCGCAGGACCTTTGATTCGCCGTGTTTGGACGTGTGGTCCATCACCACGACGACGCGGCCCACGCCAGCGACAAGGTCCATTGCACCGCCCATGCCCTTGACCAGTTTGCCGGGGATCATCCAGTTGGCGAGATCGCCCTTTTCCGACACTTCCATCGCGCCGAGGATGGCCATGGCGATCTTGCCGCCCCGGATCATGCCGAAGGAGGTGGCAGAATCGAAATAGGCGGAATGGGGGAGTTCGGTGATCGTCTGCTTGCCCGCGTTGATGAGATCGGGGTCTTCTTCGCCCTCATAAGGGAAGGGGCCCATGCCGAGCATGCCGTTTTCGGACTGGAGCGTCACCTCGACCCCTTCGGGGATGTAGTTGGCGACAAGCGTGGGGATGCCGATGCCGAGGTTGACATACATCCCGTCCTTGAGTTCGAGCGCCGCGCGGGCGGCCATCTGCTCACGGTCCCACATGGTTATGCCTCCTGCCGCTTGCGGGTTGTGGTCTTTTCGATCCGTTTTTCATGGTCGCCCTGGATGATACGGTGCACATAGATGCCAGGCAGGTGGATGTGGTCGGGGTCGAGCGCGCCGACGGGTACGATCTCTTCGACTTCGACCACGCAAGTGCGGCCGCACATGGCGGCGGGCGGGTTGAAGTTGCGGGCTGTCTTGCGGAAGACGAGGTTGCCGGTGGCGTCGGCCTTCCAGGCCTTGACGATGGAAAGGTCGGCAAAGATGCCGCGTTCAAGGATATAGGTTTCCCCGTTGAACTCCTTGTGTTCCTTACCCTCGGCGATGACCGTGCCCACGCCCGTCTTGGTATAGAAGCCCGGGATGCCCGCGCCGCCGGCGCGCATGCGTTCGGCCAGCGTGCCCTGCGGGTTGAATTCGAGTTCTAGTTCGCCGGAGAGATACTGGCGCATGAATTCGGCATTCTCGCCGACATAGGAGGAGATCATCTTTTTCACCTGCCGCGTCTGCAGGAGGATCCCGATGCCGAAATCGTCCACGCCCGCGTTGTTGGAGGCGAAAGTCAGGTCTTTTGTCCCTGCGTCCTTGATCGCCTGCAGCAGCAGTTCGGGGATGCCGCAAAGGCCGAACCCGCCTGCGGCGATGAGCATGCCGTCATGGAGGAGGCCGTCGAGCGCCTCGGCTGCGGATTTGTAGACTTTCTTCATGCGTCTTCCCCCCTGGAGCGTGGCAGGACATTACGCGGCAGTGCAGCATTGTCAAATGCGGGGGCTCTGTCGCGCGTGAAAGGCTGATTTGCCTATTCTGCAGCCTTTTTCGCGGCCGGCTTGCGGGCGGCGGGTTTCTTGGCCGGGGCCTTGGCGGCTTTTGTGGCCGTCTTGGCTGCGGGTTTGGCGGCGGCCTTTTTGGGGGCAGCCTTGGCCTTGGTCTTGCCGCCCTTGCCTGCCTTGTCGTTGACGATCTCGATCGCCTGTTCGAGCGTCACATCCTCGGGCGCCATATCCTTGGGCAGGGTGGCGTTGACCTTGTCCCATTTGATGTAGGGGCCGTAGCGGCCGGGCATGACGGCGATGGCGCCGCCGTTGGGGTGATCGCCCAACTCTTTCAGCGCCTTCGCGGGGGCGGAGGTGCCGCGTCCGCCGCGGCCCGCGGCCTTTAGGGCCAGAACCTCGACCGCGCGGTTCATGCCGATGGTAAAGACCTCATCCACGTCGCGGATGTTGGCATAGGTCGACCCATGTTTGACGTAGGGGCCAAAGCGGCCGATCCCGGCCTCGATCATCACCGCGTCATCGGGGTGGGGGCCGATTTCACGAGGGAGGTTGAGGAGCTGCAGGGCTTTCTCAAGGTCCATGTCGGCGGCCTGCCAGCCTTTGGGAAGGCTGGCGCGGGGGGGCTTGGGCTGATCCTCGGTCGGTTCTCCCCGCTGGACGTAGGGGCCGAAGCGGCCGTCGCGGAGCGAGATGGCGTCGCCGTTGTCATGGCCAAGGAGGCGGCCGTCGGGGCCGATCCCGGCTTCCTCCATCCCCGGTGGGCCGAAGGGGCGGGTGTAGCGGCATTCGGGATAGTTCGAGCAGCCGATGAAGGCGCCACCCGAGCGGGCGGTGCGCATGGAGAGGCGACCCACATTGCAGTTGGGGCAAAGGCGGGGGTCGGAGCCGTCCTCTTTCGCGGGGAAGAGGTGGGGCTCTAAGACTTCGTTGATCTTGTCGAGCACCTCGCCGATGCGGAGGTCGGCGGTTTCGGCTAGGGCGGCCGAGAAATCGCGCCAGAAGCGGGTGAGGACATCCTTGTAGGCGACGTCCCCCGCGCTGACCTCGTCCAGCTGGTTTTCGAGGTCAGCGGTAAAGTCGTATTCGACGTATTTGCGGAAATAGTTGGAGAGGAACACCGTCACAAGGCGGCCCTTGTCCTGCGGGATGAGGCGGCCTTTGTCCTTGGCCACATAGTCGCGGTCCTGGATTGTGGTCACGATGGACGCATAGGTGGACGGGCGGCCGATGCCGAGCTCTTCCATGCGCTTGACCAGCGTCGCCTCGGTATAGCGGGGGGGCGGCTGGGTGAAGTGCTGTTCGGGGGTGATCTTTTCCTTGGCGGCGGGTTCGCCTTGGGCGATCTGGGGCAGGCGGGCGTCGTCGTCATCGGTGACTGAATCGTCGCGGCCTTCTTCGTAGATGGCGATGAAACCTTCGAAAAGGACGACCTGACCGGTGGCGCGCAAGGTCACCTGGCCATCAGCGCTGCCCACGTCGACCGTGGTGCGTTCAAGCTGGGCAGCGGCCATCTGGGACGCGATGGTGCGTTTGTAGATCAGGTCATAGAGCTTGCGCTGGTCGGCATCGGTGATTTTCAGCTTTTCCGTGCCCAGCATCATGTCGGTGGGACGGATGCACTCGTGCGCCTCTTGGGCGTTCTTGGCCTTGTTTTTATACATGCGGGGCGAGGGGGGGAGGTATTTTTCCCCGAATTTGGCCCGGATCGCGTCGCGGGCGGCCATCACGGCCTCGGGGGCCATGTCGATGCCGTCGGTGCGCATGTAGGTTATGAGGCCCGCCTCATAAAGGCGCTGGGCGGCAGACATGGCCTGTTTCGCGCCCATGCCGAATTTGCGCGACGCTTCCTGCTGGAGGGTCGAGGTCATGAAGGGGGGGGCGGGGTTGCGGGTGGCTGGTTTCGCCTCGACCGAGAGGACGGAAAGATCGCGGGAGCGGATGGCCTGCACGGCCATTTCGGCGGCGGTTTCGTTTTTCAGGTCGAACTTGTCGAGTTTCTTGCCCGCCAGCGTGATGAGGCGGGCCTCGTAGGTCTGATTGCGGGCGGTTTTGAGCGTGGCGGCGACGGTCCAGTATTCCTGGGCGCGGAAGGCCTCGATCTCCATCTCTCGATCCACGATCAGGCGGAGGCAGACGGATTGCACGCGGCCTGCGGATTTGGCACCCGGCAGTTTGCGCCAAAGGACGGGGGAGAGGTTGAAGCCCACGAGATAATCGAGGGCGCGGCGGGCGAGGTAGGCTTCGACGAGAGGTGCGTCGACCTGACGGGGGTGGGCCATCGCCTCGGTCACGGCGGCTTTGGTGATGGCGTTGAAGGTGACGCGGCTGACGGCGGTGTCCTTCTTGATCGCCTTGCGGTCGCGCAAAGCCTCGGTAAGGTGCCAGGAGATCGCCTCGCCTTCGCGGTCGGGGTCGGTGGCGAGGATGAGGTTGGGGTCGTCTTTCAGCGCGTCGGCGATGGCCTTGAGGTGTTTGCGGCTGTCGACGTCCACCTCCCACAGCATGGCGAAATCGTTGTTTGTATCGACCGAGCCGTCCTTGGGCGGAAGATCGCGGACATGGCCGTAGGAGGCCAGAACGGTGTAGTCGCTGCCCAGATATTTGTTGATTGTCTTGGCCTTGGCCGGGGATTCGACGACAACGACGGGCATGGGAAATCCTTGACAGCAAACGGAGAGCCATAGGCCCTGCTACATGGGCTTTGGGGTCCGGGATTGTCAATGCGGGGGATGCGGTCGCGGCGCTGTTTCGCGGGGATTGGCGTAACTATCTGTAAGATAGAAATATTTCCTGATCGCTGTGATTGGGGTCAGTCAACACGCGCCAGAAGGCCGCCTGCCTGCCGGGCAATGCGGCCCTGTAGTTCAAGATCGACAAGGACCGGGGCCACCTGATGGGGGGCGGTGTCGAGATCGCGGATCAGCTGGTCTTCGGCGATGGGCGAGGGGCCGAGGCGGTCGAGAATCTGCTGGTGGAGGAGGGCTGTGGCGCGCAGGCTGCGGGG
>JBGSWJ010000601.1:0-5568 GCA_041752495.1 Rhodobacterales bacterium | reverse complement strand
CATGGCCACCGCGCTGGGCCTCCCCGCCTCGCCCACCATCGGCTCGGTCGTGGCCTCCGACGCCTTCTTCCCTTTCCCCGACGGCCTTCTGACTGCTGCCGCCGCCGGGGCCGTCGCTGTCATTCAGCCCGGCGGTTCCGTCAAGGATGCCGACGTGATCGCCGCCGCAGACGATGCCGGGATCGCCATGGTCTTTACCGGCCAGCGCCACTTCCGCCACTAGGACCAATAAGCATGGCCAAAGCCCCGCCCTTCACGATGCGCCTCATGGTCTGGACGGCCTTTTGGGTCTTTCTTCTGGATCAGGCGACGAAATGGCTTGTCGTGCATTGGCTGGGCCTTGCCGAAAAGGGCCAGGTCAACGTCTGGCCGCCCTTCCTCAACTTCCACATGGCCTGGAATCGGGGCGTCAACTTCGGCCTTCTCTCCGGGTTCGACATGCGCTGGGTTCTCATCGGCCTTGCCGTCGTCATCTCGGGCTTTGTGATCTACTGGGTCCGCAAGGATGCCGGCAACGCCCGCGTCCAGTTTGCCGCCGGTCTCCTGATCGGCGGCGCGATGGGCAATGTCGTGGACCGTATCCTCTACGGCGCCGTGGCCGATTTCCTCAATATGTCCTGCTGCGGCATCGAAAACCCCTATGCCTTCAACGTGGCCGACATCGCCGTCTTTGCCGGGGCCATCGGCCTTGTCATCTTCTCGGGCGGGAACAAGCCGAAACCGGCCAAGCCCGGATCGCCCTGAAGACGGTGGCAGGGCAGGGGTCATGGACGGCCCCCTTTGCCTGCGCTAAGACAGGCCATGATCGGTCGGGATGGGAACGGATGAACGCAAAGCCCGTGTTGGCATGTCTGGCGCTGCTGGCTCTTGTTGCCTGCAACAACAATGACGGTCTGCGTAACCTCGACAACGGGCTGGACGGTCCTGACGAATTTGCGGTCATCCCTGCCAAGCCGCTGACCATCCCCGACACGCTTTCCCTGCCCCCGCCCACCCCCGGCGGCAGCAACATCACCGACCCGAACCCTGCGGCAGACGCCATGGTCGCCCTCGGCGGCTCGCCCGCCGCCGCCTTTGCAGGCGGTGTGCCGGTGAATGACTCCGCACTCGTGAACTACGCCGCCCGCAACGGCATCGATCCCGCCATCCGCACCACCCTGGCTCAGGAAGACGCCGCTATCCGCGCCGGGGCCAGTGGCGGCCAGTGGTTCAATCCTCTGGGACGCGACCTCTACTACCCCGCCTATGCGAACCAAAGTCTTGACGCCTATGCTGAACTGACCCGGTTCCTCGCCATGGGCGTCGCAGTCCCGACGCCGCCACCCTTCTGAACGACCGGGTCAACCCTCCGGAAACTGACGCCTTTTCACGTCCGGGTTTCCCTGCCTTGCGGGCTGACCCAAACTGCGTAGGGTGGCGCGGATCACCGTCCGAAAGGGTCGCCGATGTTCCGAAACGCCATTCTGGCCGCAGTTTTCACGGTCCCGGCCACGCTGGCCCAAGCCGAAATCGTCACGACCCATACCCTCGACAACGGGATGCAGATCGTCGTTGTCGAAGATCACCGCGCCCCGGTCGTCGTCCACATGATCTGGTATCGAACCGGCTCTGCCGACGAACCCCCTGCCGTGTCGGGGGTCGCCCACTTCCTCGAACACCTCATGTTCAAGGCGACCGATACGATGGATGCAGGCGAATTCTCTACTGTCGTCGCCGCGAACGGGGGCAGCGACAATGCCTTCACCAGCTTTGACTACACCGCCTATTATCAGCGCGTCGCCTCGGACCGTCTGGAACTGATGATGCAGATGGAAAGCGACCGGATGAACAATCTGGCCCTGACCGCCGAGGATATCGAAACCGAACGTCAGGTCATCCTCGAAGAACGCTCTGAACGCGTCGACACCGACCCAAGCTCCATCGCCCGCGAACAGATGCTGGCCGCCCAGTACATGAACCACCGTTACGGCACACCCGTCATCGGCTGGCGGCACGAGATGGAGGCGCTCGATCAGGGGCCTGTTCGTGATTTCTACGATCTCTACTATTCCCCGAACAATGCGATCCTCGTCGTCGCAGGCGATGTGAACCCCGACGAAGTCATCGCGCTCGCCAACACCTACTACGGCGTGCTTCCCGCCGAAGAAGGTCTTCCCGAACGGGTCCGCCCGATGGAACCGCCGCAATTGGCCGAACGCCGGATCGTCTATACCGATGAACGCGTGTCACAGCCCTATGTGACCCGCAGCTATCTGGCCCCCGAACGCAACGCGGGCGACCAGAAAGAGGCGGCAGCCCTCACCTATCTCGCCGAAATCCTTGGCGGGTCGTCCTTCACCTCGGTTCTGGGAACCAAACTCACCTTCGACACGCAGGTCGCCCTTTTCACCGGCGCAGGCTATGACGGCATCTCGCTCGACAAGACAACCTTCTCGGTCACCGTCGCCCCCGCCGAAGGCGTCACCCTTCAGGCCGCCGAAGACGCCATGGATACCGCCATCGACCAGTTCATGCAGGACGGCATCGACCCTGTTCAACTCGAACGGATCCGGTCCCAGCTGCGCGCCTCGGAAATCTACGCCAAGGACAATGTCGAAGGACTGGCCCAGCACTACGGTGCCGCCCTCTCCTCCGGCCTGACCGTGCAGGATGTCGAAGACTGGCCCGCCATCCTGCAGGCCGTCACCGCCGAAGACATCATGGCCGTCGCAGCAGGTGTCTTTGACCGCAACCAATCCGTGACGATGTGGGTCACGGCCAATGACGAGGACCTGTGATGATCCGCTTCGTTCTCGCGCTCTGCCTTTCGCTCGCCGCCCTTTCGGCCCGTGCCGTCACCATCGACGAAGTCACGTCGCCCGGCGGTATCAATGCCTGGCTCGTTCAGGCGCCCGAGATTCCTTTCGTCTCGCTTGAAATCCGCATCCGGGGCGGCGCCAACCTTGACGAACCGGGCAAACGCGGTGCCGTCAACCTGATGATGGCCCTGCTCGAAGAAGGTTCGGGCGAAATGGACGCCCGCAGCTTTCAGGAAGCCCGCGAATCCCTTGCCGCCAGCTATTCGTTCCAGGCCTATGACGACAGCGTCAGCATATCGGCCCGTTTCCTGACCGAAAACCAGGATCAGGCCGTCGACCTCCTCCGTCAGGCCGTCGTGACCCCGCGCTTTGATCCCGACGCCATCGAACGCGTCCGCGCGCAGGTCGTCGCCAACATCGAATCCGAGGCGCAGGACCCCGGCTCCATCGCAGGCGACGCCTTCTATGCAGCGGCCTTTGCGGACCATCCCTATGGCACCTCGCTCAGCGGCACGCTGGACAGCGTCGCCGGCCTGACCCGCGACGATCTCCTGACCGCCCACAAGAACACGCTCACCCGTGACCGAATCTATGTCGGCGCCGTGGGTGACATCACCCCCGAACAGCTTGGCGTCCTTCTGGATCATCTGCTGGGCGATCTCCCCGCAGCCGGACCAGCCATGCCCGGGCGCGTCGAATTCGGTCTGACAGGCGGCGTAACCGTCATCGACTACCCCACACCGCAATCCATCGCCCTCTTCGGCCACTCAGGAATGAAGCGCGACGATCCCGATTTCTTTGCCGCCTATATCCTGAACTACATCCTCGGCGGCTCCGGCTTTGACAGCCGCCTGATGCAGGAAGTCCGGGAAAAGCGCGGCCTGACCTATGGCATCGGCACCTACCTCGTGCCCAAGGACTTGTCTGAAATGGTCCTTGGCTCTGTGTCCTCTGGCAACGACACGATTGCCGAAGCGATCAGCGTCATTCAGGACCAATGGGCGCAACTCGCGGCCAATGGCGTAACCCAAGAAGAACTCGACCGCGCCAAGACCTATATCACCGGGGAATACCCGCTCCGGTTCGATGGCAACAGCCAGATTGCAGGCATCCTCGTGGGCATGCAGATGATCGACCTGCCCACCGACTATGTCATCAACCGCAACGACTACATCAACGCGGTCACTCTGGCCGATATCAATCGCGTCGCGGCCTACATGCTCAAGCCTGACCAGTTGCATTTCACCGTCGTCGGTCAGCCCGTGGGTCTGACCACCACGCCGTAACCTCTCGCAGAATCACTGACGGTCATGCTATCTCTTGTGGCATGACCGTCCTTGACCCCAACATATCCCGCGCCCGCCCGGTCATCCGCCAACTGGACGAAGGCGCAATCAACCGCATCGCCGCAGGCGAGGTGGTCGAACGCCCGGCCTCGGCGGTCAAGGAACTCGTCGAAAACAGTCTCGACGCAGGCGCAACCCGGATCGAGGTCGTCATCGCCGACGGCGGCCGTTCCCTGATCCGCGTGACGGATGACGGCTGCGGCCTCACCGCCGAAGACCTCCCCCTCGCCTTGTCCCGCCATGCAACGTCCAAGATCGACGGCACCGATCTTCTCAACATCCACAGCTTTGGTTTCAGGGGCGAGGCGCTGCCCTCCCTCGGTGCCGTGGGCCGTTTGACGATCACCAGCCGCGCCGCCGGGTCTCCGGGTTCCATGATCGCCGTCACCGGCGGCCGCACCGATCCCGTCCGCCCCGCTGCCCTGACCTCAGGCACGGTTGTCGAACTCCGCGACCTCTTCTTCGCCACTCCCGCCCGGCTGAAATTCCTGCGTTCTGACCGGACCGAAGGGCAGGCCGTCGCCGATACCGTCAAGCGCCTCGCGATGGCTGAACCCTTCGTCACCTTCATCCTCCGCGATGCGACCGAGGGAGAGGACCGCACCCTCTTCCGCGCCGATGCCGAACAGGGCGACCTTTTCGACGCGCTCCGCCGCCGCCTCTCCACCGTCCTCGGCCGCGACTTTGCCGATAACGCCGTCCCCATCGACGCCGAACGCGAAGGCCATCACCTTACCGGCTATGCCGCGCTGCCCACCTATTCCCGGGGGGCCGCCGTCGCGCAGCATCTCTTCGTCAACGGTCGCCCGGTCCGCGACAAACTCCTGATCGGCGCGCTCAAGGGTGCTTATCACGATCTCCTCTCCCGCGACCGCCACCCCGCCGCCGCGCTTTTCATCGACTGCGACCCGCAGCTTGTTGACGTAAACGTCCACCCCGCCAAGGCCGAAGTCCGCTTCCGCGACCCCGGCCTTGTCCGTGGTCTCATCGTGACCGGCCTCCGCCACGCCCTGGCCGGCTCTGGCCATCGCACGGCAACGACCATCGCGACCGAAACCCTCGGCGCCATGCGCGCCGAACCCGCGCCGGGCCGCATCTACCAGATGGACCGCCCCTCCTACACCGCCCGCGCGTCTTCCTACTTCGCCCAAGCCCCCGGCTTTGCCGAAACTGCCGTCCCCAGCGCCCGCATCGAAAGCGAAGCCGCGCGCCCTGAGGTCGATCACCTTCCCCTCGGCGCAGCCAAGGCGCAGGTCCACGAAAACTATATCATCGCCCAAACCGACACCGGAATCGTCATCGTCGATCAGCACGCTGCCCACGAACGCCTTGTCTACGAACGCCTCAAACGCCAGATGGCCGAAACCGGCATCGCCGCGCAGGCGCTCCTCATCCCCGACGTCGTCGATCTCGGCGCCGCCGGC
>JBGSWJ010000600.1:0-19346 GCA_041752495.1 Rhodobacterales bacterium | reverse complement strand
GGATCGATGGCGTGATCGCCCGCGCTGACCAGCTGGCCCGTCTGCGTGATGCCATAGGTCAAGCGGTGGCGCTGTCGCCGCGTGGAGCGCAGGCTCATGCCGATCGGGGTCGGAAAGTGATCCGGGTGCGTGACCTGGTCGATGCGGTTTGCATCGAGGGCCGTACGCTCTCCGAAGTATTGGACCGACATGGGTGGTCAGCGAGAACCGCCAGCATCGCCAGCCTAAGGCTGGTGTTGACGAATGCGCTCGACCGCATGGCCTTGGTGTAGCCTCTGCATCTTGATGCTTGACAGGTAGGGTCAACCGGAAGTAGCTCTTTTGACATGATCCAAAGTTGCGCCCGGCAGGTAGTACCTGACCGGGCGCTTCTTTTGGGGGTCTTCGGGTCCTTCCCGGGGTCCGGACGTACACGGGGGCGTAGGCGCGTTACGTTCGCCCGCCTCAACTTCTCAACAAGCCTAAACCGCAAAGGGGTAAACCTAAGGGTTGCCTAACCGGAGCCATGAGCACGCTAAACACCACAGACCTCGCCAGAGAGCTGAAGCTGACCAAAGGACGGATCAGCCAGTATGTGGCGCAGGGGAAGCTGGAAGGGTGCTATTCAGGCGATGGCAGAGCGCGGCGCTTTGATCTCGGCCTGGTGCTGCAAGCACTAGGTCGGAAGCTCGACCAGGGCCAGATGCTCGGGAATGGGGCAGGCACCCGCAAGGTCATCGCGACTTTGCAAGCGCAGGTCGATGACGACGAGGATGACGACCTTCCGCTTCGGAAGCCCGCAAGGAGCGCAGGAGCTGGTGCAACTGAACTCGGTCCCGATGACCCGGGCCGTTACGAACTCGCCCGTGCGCTCAAAGTCGAGCAGGAAGCGCGGCGTTTGCAGCGGAACAATGCCGTCGAAGAGGGCACTCTTGTGCTGGCGAGCGAGGCCGCGCGGCAAACGGCGCGGCTCATAGCCCAAGAGGTTTCGGAGTTCGAGAACGCGCTGCGCGATGGCGCCCGCCTCGTCGCGGACAAACTGGGCGTGGACTACAAGACGGTCCGCCAGCATCTGCTGACGGTCTGGCGGGAGCACCGGGCCACGCGGGCGGGTCAGTTGCAAGACCAGGCGGCAACGGTCGATCTGACCGACATCGAAAAGCAGGCCGATCTCTAGACAGTTTCCACCGTGCCAAGGGTGGTGAGCGCGGAACAACGGGGCTTCATCGCGCCCGGTGTCCGCTTTTGTGGACCCCTAACGCGTTCCGGGCTTGGCAGGCCGGGCGCGATGGAGAAGTGAATGACACCACTGATGCTGTCTGCCGCAAAAGCAGTATGCAAGAAAGATAGGTCCTTCTCGGTTTTCTGTGCATCTGCGATGAAGATTGTTGTGTCCGGAAAATTATGGGAGTTGGCAGCCAGTCGGGCAGAACGGCAGTCTGCAAATGCAGAAAAGCCAGTGACATCAAATCTGCCTGCGAGAAACGTAATCGTTCAGATTGTTGACGCGGTACACGCATGCACGCAGATGCAAGACGGCAGCGTGTTCGTCTATAAAGCTCAACCTGGCGGATTAGTGTTTCTATATGGATATAAGCCCAAATTCGCTGGGGAAGTTTATCCGAATGGCTACAAAAATGAGTTGTCCCGTAGTTTGATTGTCCCAAGCTTTGCTAGCCACGGGTCAGAGTCGGCTTCCCATTATGTGGCTGCGGTGTTTTCCGTCCTGAATACGCCCGGGATGACGATTGAATGCCGTGAGAAAGGTAACGTCCTGCACTGTGCTAAGGTCCGGAAGCTGACAGGGAAAGCTGCTACAGCGTGGACAAACGTCGACCTTGTTCCTGGATTGCTAGTCGAAAGAGGTGAGGCAGAGCGCTCTGGTACATCGCAGCCCAAAGCCCTTCACCATCGAAAAGCCCATTACGCTTGGGTTCCTTCTCAGCGAAAAACGCCAAAGGGTGTCTGGTTGGATGCAGAACTGGCTGGTCCACGCGGTCCTGGTTGGTATGCACTCCGCATAGAAACCACTGCAGGATCGGCAAAGGTCGGACCTACGGCGCAACGCCATCTTGCCCACAAATCGGATGAAGGACGGCCCCAATTTGGTACCTTCAACACAACGGAATCTAAACACGACAGAGAGTTCCGTCTGAAAATGCTTTCGGAATCGCAACGGGCATTGATGGTGCGCGCCGGTGCTATTCTCTCTGGCACAATTCACTAAGTACGATGGGCTTCCTGACGTCTGCTGAGGCCACGGTCGCTCAGGCCATCGCCGCTGCGATGCGGCCTCCTCCTCCGCCGGACATCACACGGTGGTGCGAAGAGAATATCGTTTTCGACCAGCGGTCGCCGATGCCGGGGCCGTTCCGGATCGACCTCTTTCCGTTTCTGAAGGAGATCCACGAGGTCCTGTCGCCCGAACATCCGGCGCGGGAGGTGACGATCCGGGGTTCTGCCCAATGGGGGAAAACCGTTTCGGTCATCCAGCCCACGATTGCAGCATGGCACGAGTACTCCCCGCTCGACAGCCTTGTCGTTCATCCAACCCAGCCGTCGGCGACGGAATGGGTCGACAACAAGTGGCTGCCGATGCGGCGGCAGGCTCCGGCGCTTCGCCGCATCTTTGGCGAGGGGCGCGGGGAGAACAAGGACGCGAAGTTCAACCAGGAGACCATCGACCGGAACGGGTCGCTCAAGGTTGCTTCCTCGGGTTCGCCTGCTGACCTGACCGGCACATCCCGCCGCTTGGTGGTGATGGACGATCTGTCCAAGTTTGAAATGACGGCCTTCGGTGATCCCGAGGCGTTGGCGGAAAGCCGGGCCTCTGGGTTCGAGGATGCAAAGATCCTGCGCGTATCTACACCCGGTATCGTCGGCACATGCCGGATCACCCGGGCCTATGACCGGAGCGATCAGCGGAAGTTCTATGTGCCTTGCCCGCATTGCGGCAACATGGCCCCGCTGACATGGGACAACTTTCGCCGGAACATCGATCCGGAACGGCTGCACGCGGCGCATTTCACCTGCGATGCCTGCGGCGCTGTTATCGAGCATGCCGACAAGCTGTCAATGGTAAGGCAGGGACAGTGGATCGCGGGAAGACCCGGGGGTGAACATCCGGGCTTTCACCTTTGGCGGGCCTATGCACCACAGCGGGACTGGGCCTCGATTGCGGTGGACTATGCCAAGACGATGGGCTGGCAATCGCTGGCCCTGAGCCATGAGACCGAAGCGGCCATCGCCAAGCAGGTCGAAGCGGAAACCGAGCAGACGTTCTACAACGACGTGCTGGGCCTACCCTATGAACAGGCAAGCGCCGGGCCCGACTGGACGGCGCTGCGGGACCGGGTGGAAGACCCGTCGAACGGAGACGTGCTGCCCCGGACGATCTTGCCGGCGCGGGGGCTGATCCTCGCGGCCGGTGTCGACTGTCAGGACGACCGAACCGAGATCCACATCGTGGCTTTTGGCAAGAACTACCAAAGGTGGGCCGTCGACTATGTCGTCATCCCGCATCCGATCTCGGACCAAGCCTGCTGGGATGCGCTCGACGCCTACCTCAAGGCAGAATGGCGTACCGAACGGGGCCTGAAGATCGGCCTCGACATGATGGCGATCGACGTTGGCACCTTCACAGATGCCGTCTGGGCCTATGCCAAGCGGCATCCGTGGAGCCGGGTCATCCTGGTGAAGGGGGCCAGCACGGCGACAGGCCCGGTCCTGCAGCCGATGAAGTTTGAGCGGCGGTCAGACGGGCAGGCCAAGCGGTCGCAGAAGCGGGCGTTCATGCTGAACGTCAGCCAGCTGAAGGCCGATTTCTACGGCTGGCTGAAAAAGGATGACCCGCTAGATCGCGGCTATGTCCACATCGCTCGCGGGCTCGGCGACGAATACTTCCGCCAAATCACGGCGGAGGTCCGTGTGCTGAAGCGCAGCCGAGCGGGAGTGACGACAAGCGCGTGGGAGCTGGCTGAACCGGGGCGGCGCAACGAGGGGCTGGACACGCTCCTCTATGCTGAGGCAGCCGCCCGGCGGAAGGGCTGGACCAGCCTGACCGATGCCCAGTGGGAAGCCCTTGAAGCTGAACGCGGTGCTGCACCGAAAGAGGCCCAGCCTGATTTGTTCGACGGTCAGGTTGCAATCGTGGAACAGAGCGATGCGAAACCCGCACCTGCCAAAACGCAACAGAAACCCAGTCCGCAGCCCCCGGGCAGCGACTGGATCAAGCCCAGAAAGGACTGGCTATCAGCTTCTCCCAAGCGCAGCTTGACGCGCTCGATGCAGCCATCGCCTCGGGTGCGTTGCGCGTGACCTATGACGGCCAGACGGTCGAGTATCGCTCAATCGATGACCTGATGAAGGCGCGGGCTCTGGTCGTGCGGGCGCGGGCTGGGGTGCGGCAGAACTACTACAACCCGACCTTTGATCGCGGGATCTGATCAGGTGAACATTCTGGACCGGATGATCGGTGCGTTTGCGCCGGGCCTTGCCTTGCAACGGGCACGGAACCGCACCGCTCTGGCGGCTGTCATGCGCTATGACGCGGCCACGACAGGTAACCGGGCAAACTCATGGAAGCCGGTGCGGTCGGATGCCGATGCGGCAGGTGCGCAGCGGGAGCGTCTGGCGGCCGTGGCGCGCGACATGGTGCGCAACACGCCGTTCGCTGTCCGGGCCCAGCAGGTGATCGCATCCAACGTGGTCGGCAACGGGATCATTCCAAAGATCGTCACGAAAGACGCAGCCGTCCGCGAATCCGTCTTGCGGGTGATCGAGCAGCACTTCGACACGTCCGACATCGATGCCGACGGCCGGACGAACCTTTACGGCCTGCAGAGGCTTGCGACGAACACGGTGGTGGAATCAGGCGAGGTCCTGATCCGCCGGCGCCGGCGCTTTGCCAGTGACGGCTTTGCATTGCCGTTCCAGCTGCAGGTGCTGGAGCCGGACTATCTGGATAACACCAAGATTGAGACCCGGGCGGACGGGTCGAAGATCGATCACGGAATCGAGTATGACGCGATCGGCCGTCGTGTGGCCTACTGGCTGTGGTCAGAGCATCCGGGTGCGGGTTGGCAAAAGTCTTTGCGGTTCGAAAGCCGCAGGATCGCGGCCTCGGAAGTGCTGCATGTGTACCGGCAGGACCGGCCCGGTCAGAATCGTGGGGTGTCGTGGTTCGCGCCGATCGCCCTGACGTTGCAGGATCTGGCCGATCATCAAGATGCGCAGCTGATGCGTCAGAAGATCGCCGCCTGTTTTGCCGCGTTCCGCGTCACTGTCGATGGTGAGCCTACCGGAACCGATGTAGCCGACCTGAGCGGCGGTCTCATTCCGGGGCGCATCCAGAACCTCTCGCCGGGGGAAGACATCCGCTTTGCGGTGCCGCCCGGTGTCGAAGGCTATGACGAATTCACGCGGTCCGTTCTGCGGTCTGTCGCGGCCGGCATGGGGATCACCTATGAGGCGCTGTCGGGCGATCTGTCGAATGTGAACTTCAGCTCGGGTCGCATGGGGCGGCTTGAAATGGATCGGAACGTCGCCGCCTGGCAGATGCTGATGCTGATCCCTCAGATGTTGCAGCCGATCGGGGCATGGGCCGTCGAAGGTTGGCGGCTGATCCAGCAGGACGCGGCGGCTGCCGTGAAACTTGATTGGGTGCCGCCGAACCGGCCGTTGATCGATCCCAACCGCGAGATCACCGCGCTGCGCGACAAGGTCAAGGCCGGATTCGCCAGCCGTTCCAGCGTCATCCGCGAGCTGGGCTACGACCCAGAGCGGGTCATGGAAGATATTGCCGCCGACAACGCGAGCGCGGACGTCATCGGCGCGGCTTTCGACAGCGACGGCCGCAACACCGGCGCGAGCGCTGCACAACCGAACAACGGAGTCATCGATGTCCAACAATGAACTCTACCTTTACGGCACCGTTGGCGGGTCGTTCTGGGATGAAGACTATTTCACCGCCAAGTCCGTCCGCGATGAACTGTCGGACATGACCGGGCCAATCACAGTCCGCATCAACTCGGGCGGTGGCATCGCGAGTGAAGGTCAGGCGATCTACACGATGCTGGTCGACTATCCCGACAAGGTGACCGTCGTGGTCGACGGGATCGCCGCCTCGGCCGCGTCTCTGATCGCCATGGCCGGGGAAGAGATTATCATGCGGCGCGGTGCGTTCATGCTGATCCACGATCCGGCGCAGCCGTGGACGATGGGGCGCGGCACCGAAGAAGATCACCTGAAAGAAGCTGAACTGTTGCGGGTCCTCTCGGGCGCCTATGCTGACATTTATGCCTTCCGCGCCGGGATGGGCCGCGATGAAGCCCGGGCCATCATGAGGGCCGAAACGGGCCTTGATGGTCCCATGGCCGTGGATCTGGGCTTTGCCACTTCCGTCGATACCGACGCCGCCGCCGTTGCAGCCGCCCGGTTCGATTACCGCATGTATGCCAACGCGCCAAAAGAACTGCGCGAAGCATCGAAGAGTCTGGGGTGCGCCCCGGAACAGGTGGCCATCATGGCCATGATCGCGGGCACACCCCGCAAGTCCCTGAAGGAGACAAAGATGGAGAACCTATCTCCGACCACATCGGCGGAGGAAGTCTCCGTCGACGAAGAAACCACGGACGCCGAGGAAGAGACGGTCGAGACCGTCCAGCCCGAGGCCGTGGCCCAGTCCCAAGTCCTGCGCGAGCGGGAACGGGCGCGGGGCATCACCACGATGGTGAGCCTTGCCAAGCTGCCGGTGTCTCTGGCGGCCGACATGATCGGGCGCGGCATCACCGTCGATGCCGCCCTGGAAGAAGTGACCCGCCACCAAAAGGAACAGGCTGAAATGAGCGAAGTCGAAACGGGCCGCACCACGGCCAAGGTCCGCGTCGATGCGCGGGACAAGTTCAAGCAGGGTGCCGAATTGGCCCTGATGAAGAAGGCCGGCCTGAAGGGCGGCGAGCGCAACGAGTTTTCGTCGCTGTCGCTGTCAGAACTGGCCCGTGAAGCCCTGATGATGGGCGGCGACCGCGAGCGGTTCTCCGACAAGCGCGACATGATCGGCCGCGCCTTCACCATGGCTGGCTCGCACACGGTGTCCGACTTCTCGAACATCCTGGCCAATGTCATGGGCAAGGGTGCGCTGCAGGGCTGGGAAGAGGCCGCCGAAAACTATCCGCTCTTCACCCGTCAGGGCGTCCTGTCGGATTTCAAGCAGACCCGTCGCGTCGGCCCCGGTGTCTTTGCGGCACTGCCGCAGATGCAGGAAGATGCCGAATATACCTATGGCACGATCGGTGATCGTGGCGAACTGATCGCGCTGGCCACCTACGGCCGGATTCTCAAGATCAGCCGTCAGGCGATCATCAACGATGATTTAAGCCTCTTCGGTGACATGCCCCGCCGTCTGGGCCGTGCTGCAAAGCGCACAGTCGGCAACCTGGTCTACGCGATCCTGACCGGCAACCCGACGATGTCTGATACTGTTGCCCTCTTCAACGCCGCGCACGGCAACTTGCAGGCGTCGGGTGCGGGTTCGGCATTGCAGGTGTCATCGGTCGCTACGGCCATCGCCGCGATGAAAGTGCAGGCAGACAACGGCTCGGCACTGAACGTCGGACCGAAGTACCTGATCGTCCCGGCCGCGCTCGAAATGACCGCGCGCCAGCTGATCAACTCGACCGTTGATCCCGGCGCATCGCGCGGACACGCCGTCAACCCGGTGGCCAACTTCGCCGAGCTGATTGTCGATGCCCGCCTTGACGCAAACTCGACGACTGCCTGGTATCTGTCCGCCGATCCCAATGCCTACGACACGATCGAAGTCGCCTATCTGGACGGCAACGATGCGCCCTACCTCGAACAGATGACCGCCTGGTCGTCGGATGGTGTCGAAATGAAGGTCCGGCTCGATGCGACTGCAGCGCCGCTTGACTGGCGGACGATGTACCGTAGCCCCGGCGCCTGATCCTGATCTGATCCCGGCTTGAGGCCGGTTCATTCCGGGCGGATGAGCTGCCCGGTTCCCCCCCCATCTTTTCATCTCTGCGGAGCAGAAATCATGAAGAACTATGTTCAGGACGGTGAACGCATCACCGTTACCGCCCCGGCCGCATTGGCTTCGGGCCAGCTTTTCCGGGTAGGCCTGCTTGCGGGTGCTGCAGAAGCAGCGGTTGCCAGCGGCGCACAGGTGCAGATGCAGGTGACTGGTGTTCTCGATGTGACCAAAGCTGGTTCACAGGCCTGGACAGTCGGTCAGGCCATTTACGGCGTCGGCACCACGACGCTCGTGGCCACCACCGCCACCACCACCGGCAACATCTTCCTCGGCGTGGCCGTTGCCGCTGTCGGTTCGGGTGCCGGTGAAACCACGGGCCGCATCCGGCTCAACGGGTCGGCTCCTACGGCGCTGACGCCGTAACATCATCATGAACGCCTTCTCCGCCGCCATCGACGCGATCTTTGCCGATCCGAACATGGCGGCGGACGCTTTCTGGCTGCCAGCTGGCGTGCCGCCCGGGTTTCCAGTGCGTGTGATCCTGCGGGCTCCCGATGAGGTGCAGGAATTTGCACAGGCCAGAGTGCAGCAAGCAACCACGGTCATTGATGTTCGAGTGTCGGATGTTCCAAGTCCCGCCACACCCGACCGGGTGCAGATCGGATCCGAGTTTTTCGCGCTGCAGGGTGCCCCTCGCAGGGATCTGCGCCGCCTGATCTGGTCGATCAATCTGCGTCCGGTCTGATGGGATTCGCAGTCAAGACGAACCTCGAAGAGGTCGGCACCGAGATCGGAAACTATCTGACTGCCGAGATGAAACGCGGCAATGCCGCGTCTCTGACAGCCATGAAGTGGGCTGCACGGGAGACAAAGTCCCGCTGGAGGGCCCAGATTACTGGGGTGAAACTCGGCAACCGGCTCGCCAACACGGTCAAGTCGAACGCCTATCAGAACCCTGCCAAGCCATCGGTCGGTGCGTGGGCTCTGGTCTGGTCGAAAGCACCAAAGATCACTGCGGCCCATGAAGAGGGCGCGCTGATCAGATCGAAAAGCGGTTCATGGCTCGCCATTCCAACTGCCGCAGCTGGTAAAGGCACCGGTGGTCGCAAGATGACCGTGCCGGAATGGGAAAAGCGAAACGGACGGCAATTGCGGTTTGTCTATCGCAAAGGTCGGACGGCCCTCCTGATAGATGAGGGGCGCAAGGCACCCGGAAACGTCATGGTTTCTCGGCGGGCGCGTGGCGGGAACAAGCTGGTCGAACCGCGAACGTTCCGGAACCGCTCGATCGTCATCTTCACGCTCGTTCCGCAAGCGAAGTTGAAAAAGAAGCTCGACCTGATCGGCTCGGCAGACCGGATCGCGGCGGAATTGCCGGGCCGCATCGCAGCGCTCTGGAGGTGATCATGCCGTCAAAACTGGAATCGATCCTGACAGGACTGCTTGATGTTCTGACCAACGGCACGACTGCCACGGTGGTGCGCGGTGAGGTTCTGCCGACAGAAGTGTCGCGTGAGGGCCTTGTCATCCTGCGTGACGGTGATCCTGGAGAGCCCGAGATCACCATTTCGCCGCTGCGGTATCACTATGAGCATCGCGCAGGGATCGAGCTGTTTGTCCCGGGGACTGCCGATCGTGACATGCTCTTTGATGACCTGCGCATGCTCATCGGAACCCTCATCACGTCCAATCGGACCTTAGGCGGCCTCGTGGATTGGATTGAGGCCGAGGCGGCGGAATCGACTGATCTGCCGTTCGAAGGAGCCGACACGATGAAGGCCGCCACCATTCCTGTGGTCCTGCATTTCTGGACCGCAGATCCCCTGTCATAACCCAAGAGGAGCCTAACCATGGCACGTCAAACCGGCGCTCGTGCGCAGGCCAATATGGTATTTGAAAGTGTCTACGGGACAACCCCGGGGTCGGGTTTCCGGACGGTCCCGTTCGCCTCCAGCACACTCGGGGCGGTCCGCCCGCTCATCGAAAACGAGATGTTGGGGTTCGGCAGGGACCCCCTTGCCCCGCAGCGTGACGCCATCACCGCCGATGGTGACCTCGTCATCCCGGTCGATGTCGAGAACATGGGGCTATGGCTTAAAGCCGCGTTCGGTGCGCCTGTTACAACGGGAACGACGCCAAAGGTCCACACCTTCAATTCCGGGTCCTGGGCGCTGCCGAGCATGTCGATCGAGATTGGTATGCCCGAGGTGCCCCGGTTTGCCATGTACTCCGGCGTGATGCTCAACAGCATGTCATGGTCCATGGCCCGTTCCGGTCTCCTGACCAGTACCGTCGGACTCATGGCCCAAAAGGAAACCGTTGCCGGGTCCACCGCTGCCGGAACGCCGACCGCACTTGCCTATACCCGTTTCGGACATTTCAACGGCGCCATCACCCGCGACGGGTCTGCCCTTGGAAGCATCATCTCGGCCGAGATCAACTACAGCAACAACCTCGATCCGGTCGAGGTCATCCGGTCCGACGGGAATGTCGATGGATTTGACCCGATGCTTGCCAGTCTGGGCGGATCTCTGGTTGCACGTTTCGACAGCGCAACACTCATCACTCAGGCCATCAACGGCACGCCGTGCGAACTGAAATTCGCCTATGATCTTGGTGCCAACGCCAAGTTCGAACTGACCGCCCACGCCGTCTATCTGCCCCAGCCGAAAACGCCGATCGAGGGGCCGGGTGGTGTGCAGGTGACCTTCGATTGGCAGGCCGCCCGGGCCGTGTCGCCGGCGCGGCTCTGCACGGCAGTTCTGACCAACACTGTGGCGTCCTACTGATGCGTCTGAACCTGAGTAACCGTCCCCGCGTCATCGACCTTGGCCATGGCGTCAAGGTCGAAGTCCGTCCAGGCGCAACGGCCGTCATTCTGGCTGCAGGTGCGGCAATCGCAGCATCCGAAGAGAGAGGCCGCCTTGCCTTCGCGAAGGCCGTGGCGCGAGAAGCGATCATCGGCTGGACTGGTGTCGAAGGTGATGATGGCGCGCCCCTCAATGTCTCTCCCGAGGCAATTGATGCGCTGATGGACGAATTTCCGATGTTTCTGGCGTTTGAGGCGCGGTTCGTGAACCCGGCCTTGATCGTGGTGACTGAGGGAAACGCCTGAACACCCTTGCCGAATGGCATTTCGGCGGGGGTGCAAGTTACTGCGAAGCCTGCTCTTCAGTGTGCAAGGAATGCCCCCGCCGCCAGACCCGGCTGGAGACCCTTGAAGGACGGCAGGTCTGGGAACTGGTGCTGCGGGCCCGAAACCAGCTGCGGGTGATCCAGGGGGCCGTGGTCGGTTTCGACTTCGGCGCTGTCTTTGCCCTCGCTGCGGCGATGGGCGTCAACCGAGTGGCTCTCGCCGAATGGCTGCCCGGCATCGAGGCCGTGGCTGCCCGTGAAATGAACCGGATGATGAAGGAACAGTCGGATGTCTGAGAAGAAGTTCACGGTTCGCTATTCGACCCAAGGCGGCAGCCAGGTCACGTCCGAAGCGGACAAGATTGCGAACCGGGTCAAGCAGACCTTCTATGGCATCACGCTGTCGCAGAAGTCGGCGGTCGACAGCGCCAACGCCTTTGAGGACGCGTTGCGCGAGGAAGAACGCGCCTTCGACCAGTTGCGGTCGTCGATCGATCCTGCCTATGCCGCGACCCGTCGCTATGAGGCGGCCGTCGAAGCCGCGACCCGTGCCGTCAAGATGGGTGCGGCCACTCAGGAGCAGGCCAACCTTGTGATCCAGCAAGCGCGGGCGCGGCTCGACACCTTTGGTGGCGTCGTTGCTGCAAGCGGGCGTGGGATGAAAGCCTATCAAGGCCAGATCCAGAACGCGGCCTTTCAGGTGGGTGACTTTGCGGTGCAGGTTGGTGCCGGGACGGCGGTCTCGACGGCCCTGGCGCAGCAACTGCCGCAGCTTATTGGTGGGTTTGGTGTACTTGGTGCGGTGATCGGGGCCGGTGTGGCCATCGGCGTGCCGCTTCTGACCGCCTACTTCCGGGACAATGGCGAAAAGGCCGAAACCCTTCAGGATCAGATCGACGCACTTTCAGATGCTATGGGTCGGCTTGATGAAGCCCGCGCGGCGGCCTCATCTGGTGACCTGTTCCAGTCCTATGGCCTGCAGACCGAACAGGCCCGTGCCTTTCTGCAGGTCCAGAAAGACATCGCGACCGTCCAGACTCAGCAGGCGCTGGCAACAGCGCGCTCTGGTGCGCTGTCCGCGTTTGGTGACTTCGGTGGCATGTCGTCGGCAGGGTTCTTGCAGCAGGTCGATGCCTTGGCCCAACTGCAGGCCGAATTCGACGAGCTCAGTACAGCGCAAGCCCAAGCCCTGCAGAATGGCGGGTTTCTGGCTGACGGCACCACAGCTGACATGGTGGCGCTGCAGGCCCAGATTGCCAGTGTCCGATCGGAAATGGAGAACCTCGGACGGGCGAAAACCGCGATAGATGAGATTGGGGCTCAGTTCGGAGCGACCCGTGATCAGGCTGTCGAATTGGTGGCCGCAATTCTTCGGGTGAATGAAGCTGAGGGCCCCACCGCTGCCGCCGCGGCTGCGCAGGATCTGGCAGCGCAACTCGGCATCGCGACAGACAACTTCCGCGATTCCACGGATGAGGCGCGAACGCTCGGCCAGCAGCTTCTTGATGTCGTCCTGCAGGGCATGCAGTTCGCGGCACTCGATCTATCGAGTGGAGTTGCTGCTGCTGCAAATGCTGCGGCGGTTTTGGCTCAGAACATGAACATCAGTCTGGCCGCTGCAAATGCACTTACGGCGAGAGGCGTGGCCTCGACGGGTGTCATTTATGACCCGCGTAATCCTCGTTATGATGCTGAGCTTGCTCAACTTGGTCGAATTGCCGAACAACAGGAACAGCTCAGACAATCCGCTGGAACGGTCTCACCCTTCGACGCGAGTCGCATGCCTCAGCCTGTTTCGACCGGTGGATCGACTAGTAGCGGGACAAGCGGATCACAAGATCAGCAGCTTGACTGGTTTGATGAGTTGATCGCCAAGACGAAAGAGGGCGAAGAGGCATGGAACGACTACAATTCTGCACTTGAGAAGGGCGCAGATGCGGCGACCACCCTTTTGCTGGCCATTGGCAAGGGGGCTGACGCGGCAACACAGGCTGTTGTTTCGCTCCTCGATCAGATTGCCCAGGTGGCGGCGCAAAGTGCGGTCCTGTCGCTCGCGGGCATGAGCGGTCCGACAGGCGGCTTCTTTTCCATGCTGGGGACTGCGTTGACTGGAACGCCGATCGGCGCGAACGCCGTCGGCACCGACTACTGGAAAGGCGGCCCGACCTGGGTGGGTGAACGGGGCCCCGAGATCCTCAACCTGCCGCGCGGATCTTCAATCATGAACGCGAGCAACAGCGCCAAGGTCGCGAGCAGCGGGATCACGCTGATAGTCAATGTCAACGGCGCCTCCGGCGACGACCATGTTCGTCAGCTTGCATATGAAGGTGCGGCAGAGGTTATCGAGCAGTATGACCGACAGCTTCCCGGGCGCCTCCGGCAGCTCAATGGCGACCCAAGAAGACTCTGATGGCGCTGACGTTCCCCCTCTCGATCGCACAGTTTTTTACGGGGCTCGCCAAGGCCTCTTATTCCCTTCGTCTTGACGAGGCGGTCCAGTTCAACGAGACGGCAGGCGGCGAGGTGCTGCCAGCGGACTTTGGCGCGCGACTTTGGCGGGCGGAAATCACCGTCAGGGCCAACACCTATCTCACGCTCGATCGCACAGTGGCCAAGGTAGAACTGATCCAGCAGGCAGGGGCGTCGTTCTTCGTCACGCATCCTTGGCGAGATGGCCCGCAAGCAGACCAGACCGGATCGATCCTTGGCGCGGCAACGCCTCAGATCACAAACGTCAACGCGAACATGCGTGATGTGACGGTCTCTGGATTGCCGGTCGGCTATGTTCTGACGGAGGGTGACTATCTCGGTTGGGGATACAGTAGCCCCACCCGATTTGCGTTTCACCGGATCATCACCGGCGGTACGGCCAATGGCAGCGGGGTGGCGGGCAACATCGAATTGTCGCCCGCCGTGCGACCAGGTTATTCCACGCCGTTCAACGTCGATCTGATCAGGCCGCGTTTCAAAGCGGTCTATGTCCCCGGAAGCTATAGCCCACCATCACAAAGCCGGGCCGTGCGCACCGAGCTTTCCTTCTCACTGCGGCAGACCCTACGATGAGCTTTGGCAGCGCCGGTATCAACCACCTCAATGCACGCGGGCCAGTTGCGCCGCGTTGGCTTCTCTGGATCGGAGCGAAGAACTTCGGGACGCTGACGGATGCGTCCATCGGTCTCTGGAACGGCGAAGACGATTTGACCTTCACGATCGGCGGCTCGCCCCGGGTCTATAACGGCGCGCTCGGCAAGTTCGAGGTCGAGCCATTGGTCTATGCCAAGGGCACCGACATCAGATCCCAGCGGATCACGCTTTCGGCCAATACACCGGAAGTCGAAGACACGGTGCGTGGCTATGTGGTCAAGGGTGCCGCCGTGGAATTACACCTTGCCCTGATGGACCCGTTGAGCGGCCTGCTCATCGACATTGATCGCAAGTTCAAAGGCTTCCTGAACCGCGCTCCGATCAGCACCCCGGCGCTGGGATCTGGCGGCAGCACGGTAAGCCTTGAGATCGTGTCCTCGATGCGGCTGCTGACCCGCACCCTGGCCGTCAAGAAGACCGACCAGTCGCAGAAACTCCGGTCAGGTGACCGGTTCCGGCGTTACGGCGCTGTCGCGGCAGAGGTCGACACTGACTGGATGAAAGAATGAAACTGGACGACTGGCAGCAGCGCCTGAAGGACTACCTGCGCTCAATCGCGCGGGAGCCGTTCTATATCGGGCGGCATGACTGCGCCACGTTCACGGCGGCGGCGGTGGAGGCGATGACGGGGCGCGACTACATGCGCGGGTTTCGCGGCTATCGGACGGTCGCAGAGGGCCTGCGGATGGTGCAGGCCAAGGGATTCCTTGACCATATAGATTATGTCGCCAGCATCTTCGAGGAGGTCGCGCCGTCCTTCGCGCAGGTGGGTGACATTGCCGTGGTCGAGGGGATTGGCGGCGATGCCTTGGGGATCGTGCAAGGCGCGAATGTCTACAACATCGGAGCGGCGGGTCTTGGGATCGTGCCTCTGACCGCAGTCAAGAGGGCCTTCCGCGTTGGCTGAGGTCGTCATCTGGGGCATCAGTGCGGCAACCGCTGGCGGGACGGTCATTGCTGCTGGGTCGGCAGCCTATGTCGCCATCCAGCTCGGTGTTGCGGTGGCCACCACGGCGCTGTCCGTCGCCCTGTCCAATCAGGCGGCCAATGACAACGCTTCGGGAGGTGTCCGGACTCAGTCGATCACGGCTGGCGAGCAAATGCCGCAGTCGTTCATCCTGGGCCGCTACATGACGGCAGGCAATCTCGTCGCGCCGGAAATGTCGCATGGGGTGAGCGGGGATACCCGCTACCTGACCCGGGTCGTGGATCTCGGAGACATCGCTGTCGAAGGCTTGGAAAGCCTGATCATCGACGGCGACGAATGCACCCTCGGCACGTCTGGCACGCTCACGATGTCGGACGGCGACGGCACGACGCCCGCGATCAACAGCACCTACGGGGCGACCGTCCAGACGCCGCAACGCTACACGGGGTTTGCGTGGTGCCAGTTCCACAATGGTAGCCAAACCTCGGCGGACGCGGATCTTCTGTCGCTTTACGGCAGCTATCCCGAACGGCCGTGGCTGTCCGACATGATTGGTCGTGGCGTGCCTTATGCCGTTCTGACTTTCCTGTGGCGCGACAGCCCGCAGATCTGGAACGGTCGGCCCGATGTGAAGTTCGTCGTGAAGGGCATCAAACTCTACGACCCGCGCAAGGACAGCACGGCGGGTGGCTCCGGGGCGCATCGCTACAGCAATCAGGCGACCTGGGAATGGTCCGAGAACCCCGTTGTGATGGTCTACAACATTCTGCGCGGCATCCCCATGCTCGGCGGGAACACCTACGGCGGCGGCTATGGGGCCAGCGATCTGCCCTACACGACCTGGGCCGCGGCGATGAACGCCTGCGACGTGCCGATCTCTGGGCGCAAGACCTACATCGCCGGGTATGAGGTGCGGATCGGGACGCCTGACATTGGCGGCGATGCACCCCTCGATGTCATTGACGAGCTGCTCAAGGCTTGCTCGGCCGAGATCGCAGACGTGGGCGGGACGATCTACATCCGCGTCGGCGGGCCTGCCATGCCGGTCAAATACATCACGGATGACGACATCCTGCGGTCACAACCGCAAGATCTCGATCCCTTCCCGCCGCTGGAAAACACCTATAACGGCGTCCATGCGACCTACCCTGATCCGGACCAGCTCTGGACGGCCCGGGAAGCGCCGCCGCGCTATGACACAACGGCACAGGCGGAAGACGGCGGGCAGATCCTCATTGGCGACCTGACCCTGCCTGCGGCGCCGAACAAGACACAGGTCCAGCAGCTCATGCAGGGCTGGCTGAAAGACGCGCGCCGGATGCGGGTTCACAACATCCCGCTGCCGCCCGAGGGTGATCTGATCAATCCGCTCGAGGTCATCGACTGGACCAGCACGCGGAACGGTTACACTGGCAAGGACTTCGAGATCGCGCAGAAGGTCTTGGACCCTCGCACGCTCTGCACGACATTCTCGATCCGCGAAAAGGACAGCGGCGACTATGGCTGGGTGGTGGGCGATGAGATCGCCACGACAGCGCCCTCGGCCGTCAAGGTGCAGCCGGCGGCCCTCTCAGTGGCGGGGTGGTCCGTCGCTGCGTTCAGCATCCGGGACAGCGCGGACGCCCCTCGGAAGCCGGGTATCGCCATAAGCTGGACGACTCCGGTTCCCGGGGTGACAGATGTGAAATGGGAGGTGCGGGTTCAGGCGACTGGCCGCAATGTCGCCAGCGGCACAACGCCTCTCATCAAAGGGTCTGATGAGATCAGCGAAGGGCTTGTCCCGGCCACGCAGTATCAGGTCCGCGCCAAGTATGTGACCAACAAGTCGGCCAACTGGACGAGCTGGACGAGCGTCACGACCACGGGCGACTATATCGGCAACGAGGACATCGCCCCCGGCTCGATCCGTGCCTCACGCTTGGCCAGGTCGGAGGCGAACAACCTCGTCCCTGACAATGATCTGACGGATGAGGACGCTTGGTCGACGGCCAGTGGTGAGTTCACGCTCTATGCACCCACATCAGCGGTCGGCGTTGGAAGCATTGGCGAGGTGCGGCGCACGGTCACGACCGGAACGGGGACCAAGATTTCCTTTGGCCTGCCGTTCACCGTCAAGCCGGGTCGGAGTTACTATGCGACCTACCAGATCAACAGGATCGGTGGGACGCAGTTCGATGCCTGCGCGGACATCGCGTTCTACGACAAGGACGGCACCTATATCTCGGCCACCCAGATTGATGACAGGGGCATCGTCACGGGATCATCGGTTATCACGCGCGCCGCGTTTGCGACCGCGCCGTCAGATGCAGTCTCGGCAAAGTGGAGGTGGCTTGTCGTTGCCGACAACACGGACAGCGCCGTCCGCTTCTATGCTCCAGATCTGCGGTCGCTCATCACGACCGAGCTGATCGGCCAACGCCAGATCAAGAACGACCAGATCGCTCTTGGTGAAATCCGCGCCTCCCGCCTTGCACGGTCGGAAGCAAATAATCTCGTCCCTGACAATGACATCATGGACGCGGATGCTTGGTCCACTGGAAGCGGGGAATTTGATGTCCTGACGCCAACCACGGCGGTCGGGGTTGGAAGTGTCGGGGAAGTCAGGCGCACCGTCACCACCGGGACCGGCGTCAAGATCTCGACGGGCCTCTTGTTCACCGTCAAGCCGCTGCGGGCCTACTTCTGCCTCTATCAGGTCAACCGGATCGGCGGGACGCAGTTCGAGGGCTATGCCGTCATCCAGTGGTACGACAAAGACGAGGCCCCGATTGACACGGACATCATCGACAACCCTGGCGTGGTGACCGGTTCATCCGTCATCACGCGCTACGACACGGTCATCTCGCCTGTCGGCGCGGTCATGGCAAAGTGGTCATGGCGCGTCAATGCCAGTGTCACGGACAGTGCCGTGCGCTTCTACGCGCCGGACATGCGGGCCATCGTGACGGGTGAGCTGCTCGCATCCGGTGCCGTGACGACGCTCTATCAGGATGTCTATGCGGGCCCCACGGCGCTGACGACGACACCGACAGAGTACGCGGCCCAGACGTTGCCAGCGATGGGGCAGGGCAAGATATTCAAGCGGTCCCTGACCTTCGATGCCCGTGCCCCATCTGGCCGGACACTGACGATCACGCTTGAAAGCCGGTTGAAAGACTTTGTCGGAGATCCGTGGTCTGCATGGACCGTTGAGCGGACGTGGACCATCACCGGGACGGCGTGGAACACCTTCCGCGATACCGGCACCCTTGCCGGTCCCTTCGAGGCCTACGGCTACCGGCTGCGCGCCAGCGTCGACAGCGCATCAGCAACCACGGCCCTGCGAGAGGCCTGCCTGACAGTAGATGAGACGACCAAATGATCTACGCTGAACTCGGAGCTATGGGCTGTCCGGTGCAGGTGGGAACTGCACCGGAGCTGCCAGAAGGCAAGGTTGAGATCCCTGCCGCAACCATCGCTGACGCCTGGGGCCTGATGCTGGTCTCGGGCGAGTGGATGCCGCGCCCTGTCCTTGCAGCTCCCGTCATGTCCGGCCTTACCGTGATGCTGCCGGACGCGCCGGAGGGGACCACGATCGAGGCCACACAGGGCAGCAGCATCACCACGGTCACGGGGGCAGCGATCACCGTTCCTGCGGCTGGGGGATACTGGATCGAAGTAACCCCGCCTTTGCCCACCATGCCAATGAGATTCCGCGCCGAACTGGCCTGAGAGGAAACCACCATGTCCACCTGCACTGTCACCGGCAACATCCGGGACATCTCCAATGCGCTCAAGCCCGGCGCCATGTTCGTCTTTTCCCGGCAGAACATCGTCGGTCAGGAGGGCAAGGTCATCGTCGCAGATCCCGTCACCGCGACGGCTGACGTGAATGGCGACCTGACGGTCAGCCTCTATCCCGGGATATACTCGGCCAGCTACACGGGTCCAACAGGCCGCAGTCATGTCCGTGTCTCTGTGCCTGAACAACCAACCGAAAACCTTGCCGACCTGATCAATCAGGCGTCCGACATCGTCATCACCCCGTCCCTCGTCCAGGAGACCAAGGGCTATCGCGACGAAGCCCGCGTGGCGCGGGATGCGGCCCTCGTTGCAGAGACCAATGCCGAAACGGCCGAGAACAATGCCGAGACCGCCGAGGCCGGGGCGGTGGCGGCGCGTGCCGGG
>JBGSWJ010000599.1:0-6632 GCA_041752495.1 Rhodobacterales bacterium | reverse complement strand
ACCGCGTCGCTGTCGGCGCACGAGGCGGGCGAACTCCGCCGCGTGGCGCGGACGCTCGCCGCGCAGGGCGTGGCCGTTGTCTATATCTCCCACCGGCTCGAGGAGATCTTCGAGGTCGCCGACCGCGTCACCGTCATCCGCGACGGGATGCACATTTCCACCAAACCCGTGGGCGAGGTCACGCCCGACAGCCTCATCGCCGATATGGTCGGGCGCGAGGTGGGCAACTACTTCAAGAAAGCGCCCAGCCACGCCACCCCCGAAGTCATCCTCAAGGTCACGGACCTTGCCTGCGAAGACATCTTCCGGGGCGTCAGCTTTGATCTGCACAAGGGCGAAGTCCTCTGCATGGCGGGCCTGATCGGGGCCCGGCGCACGGACGTTGCCCTCTCCCTCTTTGGCATCCGCCCCGCCACGGCTGGCACCGTGACCTACAAAGGCACACAGGTCCGCTACACGTCCCCCGCACAGGCCATCGCCGCCGGGATCGCCTATGTGTCCGAGGATCGCCGCAAGCTTGGCCTTGCCATGCCCATGCCGATCCGGTCCAACATCACGCTGGCCACGCTTTTCAACATCCTCTCCCCCGCAGGCATCATCGATCGTCGCCGGGAACGCGGGATTGCCGAGGCCTATCGCAAGCGCCTCAACATCCGCACGCCGAACGTCGATCTGGCCGTGGGGATGCTCTCGGGCGGGAACCAGCAAAAGGTGATGCTGGCCAAATGGCTCGAACTCAAACCCGACCTGCTGATCTTTGACGAACCCACACGCGGCATCGATGTAGGGGCAAAGGCCGAGGTGCACGACCTTATCCGCGCCTTTGTGGAACAGGGCGGGTCGGCCATCGTCATATCGTCCGACCTGCCCGAGGTTCTGGCCATGGGCGACCGCATCCTCGTCATGCGCGAAGGGCGGCAGATGGGTATCATCGAACATGCCGACGCCACACAGGAAAGCGTGATGCGCCTTGCCCTTGGCCAATTCGAAGGGGCCGTCTGATGGGCTGGATCGACCGTATCAGCCCGCAAACCCTGCGGATTCTGGCGCTTCTAGCCGTGCTGGCGCTGACCGTGCTGTTCTTTGCCAGCCAGATCGAAAACTACTTCAACGCCCGCCTGTTCAACCGCGTCTCCTCCTCGGTCGCGATCATGGCGCTGATCGCCTGCGCGCAAACGCTGGTGATCCTGACCCGCAATATCGACCTCTCCATCGGCTCGGTCGTGGGCTTTACCGCCTTCGCCACAGGCTCGCTCGTCACCAACAACCCCGACATCAACCCGCTCCTCCTCGCCGCCTATGCGATGGTCGTGGGCGCAGGCTTTGGCGTGGTGAACGGCCTTCTCGTCGCCTATGCCCGGGTGCCTTCGATCATCGTGACGCTGGCCACGATGGCGATCTTCCGGTCGCTCCTTGTCGAATACTCCGACGCCAAATCGATCACGTCGGACGCGCTCCCCAAATGGCTCGTCGAATTCCCCAACGTGCCGCTGTTCACCATTGCAGGCGTCGAACTCCGCGCCGCCTTTGTGACCTCGCTCATCATCGTCTTCGCCGTCCACCTCGCCCTTTCGCGCCTGCGCCCTGCCCGCAAGCTCTTCGCTGTGGGCTCCAACCCCGAAGCCGCCGAAATGGCGGGCATCAACCAGAAGGCCGTGATCTTTGCCGCCTTCGTCGCCGCAGGGGCGCTGGCGGGCCTTGGCGGGTTCATGTTCCTTGCCCGGTTCGGCAACATCACCGTTGTCGCGGGCCTCGGCTTTGAACTCAAATCCGTCGCCGCCGCCGTCGTGGGGGGCGTCGCCATCAACGGTGGCTCCGGCTCGGTCATCGGCGCACTGATCGGCGCGATCCTTGTTGACCTGATCGACACTTCCCTTGTCCGCTGGGAACTCGTCAGCGAATTCTGGCGCGAGGCGGTCCTTGGCCTTCTCATCCTCACCGCCGTCGCCGTTGACGCCATCCTCATGCGCCGCCTGATCGCCCTCCGCGTCCGGCGGGAAAAAGCCCGGAAGGAGGCCGCGAAATGAACGCCCTCAAGGCTGGCCTTGTGAAACTCCAAAGCTGGGAAGGCTTCCTCCTCGTCGTCCTGATCTTCATCATCCTGATGAACGCCTCGCTGACCGAAAACTTCCTGTCGGTCGGCAATCAGATGAACCTGTTCATGCTCTCGATCGAAAAGATCATCGTGGCCCTTGTGATGACCTTCGTCATCATCAATGCCGAGATTGACCTTTCCGTCGGCTCCATGATGGGCCTCTCCGCCTGCGCCTTTGGCTGGATGTTCCAGCAGGGCGTGAATCCCGTCGCGGCCATCGCCATCTGCCTCCTGATCGGCCTTGTCGGCGGCTTCATCAACGGCTGGTTTGTGGCCCGCGTGGGCCTGCCCTCGCTCGTCGTGACGCTGGCCACCCTCATCGGCTACCGCGGCCTTGCCCGAGTCCTCGTCGAAGACCGCGGCATCGGTGACTTCCCCCAATGGTTCAACGATCTTGGCCAAAAGGGCCTGATCGGCCCCGTCCCCTTTGGCCTGATCGCCTTCGTCATCCTCTTCCTTGTCCTCTACGTCGTCCTGCAACGCTCGGGCTTTGGCCGCAAAACCTATGTCATCGGCACGAACCGCGACGTCGCCGATTTCGCGGGCATCGACACGGGCCGGGTCAAGATCGTCATCTTCGTCATGTCCGGCCTCGTCTCCGCCTTCGCGGGCCTCCTTTTTGCCGCCCGCGTCGGCGCGGTCCGGGGCGATGTGGCGAACGGCTTCGAACTCGACATCATCACGATGGTCCTCCTGAGCGGCGTCTCGATCTTTGGCGGCACCGGCACGCTCGTCGGCACGCTCCTCGCCATCCTGATCGTCCTGAACCTCCGCAACGGCATGGCGCTCCTCAACATCACCGGCCACATTCAGACGGGCGTCGTGGGCCTTCTCCTCATCGCCTCCGTCCTCGTCCCCCGCATCAAACTGCCCAAGGCCCGGGCGAAAGAGGTCACATGACCGACCAGCCCCCGGCCTTTGACACCCCCATCGTCCGCGAAAGCGTGGCCGAAATGGTCGCGCGCCGCATCCTCGACATGGTCACCGCCCGCGCCCTGAAACCCGGCGACCAGCTTCCCCCCGAACGCGATCTGGCCGAATCCCTCGGCGTCTCGCGGCCCTCCGTGCGAGAGGCGATACGGGGCCTTTCCATCCTCGGCGTCGTCCGCTCGCGCCAAGGCGGCGGCGCCTATATCACCAACCTTGACGCCGACGCGATCCTCGGGCCGATCCAGTTCTTCCTCTCGCTCGAAGACGTGAATATCCGCGAACTCTACGACGCCCGGTCGCTGATCGAATCCGACGTCGCCCGCCGCGCCGCCATCGCGATGACCGACGCCCAGCTTGATGCGCTCTCCACCATCCTCGCCGCGCAAAAGGAAACGCTGTCAGACGCCCGCGCCTTCCGCCTCTCCGACTTCGCCTTTCACGAAGCGATCTGGACAGGCTGCGGCAACTCCTTCCTCAAACGCATCGGCGAAAGCCTGAACGTCCTCGGCCTCGAATTCCGCAAACGCGCGTCCGAGACCGAAGGCGTCCTTGACCGCAGCTACCGCGACCATTGCCGCTTGCTGGACGCCCTCCGCGCCCGCGATGCCGAAGGTGCGGCAAAGGCCGCTGAACTTCACATGCAGAACGTCTATCAATCCACCATCGCACAAGAGGGGGCACCGAAATGAAAGCGCGCATCGGGATCGTCGGCACAGGCTGGTGGGCCACCTTCATGCACATCCCGCAACTTCAGGCCAGCCCCGATGCCGACGTCGTCGCCATCTGCGATCTTGACGCCGAACGGGTCCGGATCACGGGCGAGAAATTCGGCATCACCGGCCGCTACACCGACGTGGCCGAAATGCTGGCCAAGGAACGCCTCGACGGCGTCATCATCGGCACCCCCCACGTGGCCCACACCGCCCCGGCGATTGCCGCTTTAGAGGCGGGATGCCATGTGCTGGTGGAAAAACCGATGGCCACGACCGCCGCCGACGGCCGCGCCATCGCGGCCACCGCCCTCCGCGTGGGCAAGCAGGTCATGGTCCCCACCGGCCTTAACTTCACCGCCTATTCGCACAAGGCGGCCCAATGGGTCCGCGACGGCAAGATCGGGCAGGTCCGCCACGTCGTCTGCCAGATGGGCTCCCCCTTGGACGATCTCTTCTCCGGCAAGCCGATGAAGGAAACCGCCAACCACCTCTTCCGCCCCCCCGCCTCGACCTGGGCCGACCCGAAAAAGGCCGGCGGCTATGCCTGGGGCCAGATGAGCCATTCGCTCGCCTGGCTCGTCTATGTGACTGATCTGACCTTCGACAGCGTCTTCTGCATGGACGTCAAATCCCCCGCCGGGGTCGACTACTACGACGCCGCCATCGCCCGCGCGACGAACGGCGCGACCGTCTCCATCTCCGGAGCCTCCACCGTGCCGAAACACGTCGGCATGCATACCGACGTTCGCATCTACGGGACCGAAGGGATGATCCACTTCTCCAACCTCCCCGCCCGCCTTGAACTTCGCCGACACGACACGGCCGACGAATGCGTGCCCCTGAACGATCTCGAAGCCAATTACGACGGCGGCCTCCCCGTCCGCATCTTCGCGCAACTCTGCGCAGGGCAGGCCGTCGAGAATGCCTCGGACGGCGAATGCGGTGCGCGCGTCACCGAGTGCATCGAAGCCCTCTACCGCTCCGCCGCCTCCGGGCGGCTGGAAAGGATCGGGGCAGCATGATGCACCTCTCCGTCACCTCCTGGTCGTTCCCGTCCTGCACCCTGCCCGAGGCTGCGGCCATCGCAAAGGCCTTGGGCATCGGGGCGCTCGACTTGGGCCTTTTCTACCGCTCTGCGCTCGACAAGGCCGAAATCCTGAACGACCCCAAGGCCGCTGCCGCGCGCCTTTCCGGTCTGGGCATCGACATCGCCAACTATTACCACCTTTTCGGTGACGGCCTTGCCGGCCGCAACCTCGCCCTTCCCGGCACGGTGGACGACAACGCCCGCGATCTGGCCCAGGCCCTGACCTTTGCCGATGCCGCAAGGATACCGACCGTCTTCATCCTCCCCGGCATCGTGAACCCCGGCCAATCCCGCGACGACGCCGCACGCACGTCGGCCCAGTCGCTCGCCGTCCTCCTCGACGTGGCCAAGGACTACAAGGCCACCATCTGCATCGAACCCCATGTCCATTCCTGGGCCGAAAGCCCCAGCCTGGTCCGCCGTCTGATTGACGAAACGGGCGTGAAACTCGCACTCGACTACGCCCATTTCACCTGCCTCGGCTACCGGCAGGAAGAAATCGACCTCCTCGCCCCCCATGCCGCCCATATCCATCTGCGGCAGGCCAAGGTCGGCGCGCTGCAGACCAAATTTGCCGAAGGCACGCTCAACTTCCCCGCCCTCTTCGGCACGCTCCGCGATGCGGGCTACACGGGTGCGCTGGCACTCGAAGCCGTGCATCAGGGCTATATGGGCACGCTCTATGATGACGTGCTGACCGAAACCATCGCCATGCGCGACGCCTTCAACCACTGGAAAGGGAACTGACATGCCGGGATATGCCTGGGTTCTGGAAGTACGGCCGGGATACGAGGTTGAATACCTCAAGCGCCATGACGAGATCTGGCCCGAAATGCTCGACGCGCTCCGCCGGTCCGGCATCCGCAACTACAACATCTTCCGCCACGGGCTGACGCTGTTTGGCTATTTTGAAACCGATGACCTGAAGGCCACCCAAAAGGCCATCGCGGCAGAACCCGTGAATGCGAAATGGGGCGAATGGATGGCCCCGATCATGAAGGTCGAAATCGACCCGCAGACGCAGTTCCCCTATCTTCTGCCGAAACAGTTCTACATGGAATGAGGGTCGGGACCGGCGTAGGGTGCGCATCTTGCGCACCTCGGGCCGGGGGCGGGTGCGCAAGATGCGCACCCTACGCGTTTGAAATGTATTCCTTGAATTTTTCGGCCCAGTCCGGATGCCACCGTGACAGGGCCGGGCGGTTCTCGATGATATCGCCAGCCGCCCAGGCGATCCGCTTTTCGTCAAGGCGTCTCGGCACGTCATTATCCGGGCAAAGTATATAGAAATCCCCCTGGTCGAGCGAGGCCAAGAGGAAATCCGCCGTCTGTTCCGGCGTCCAGGCCGCCGCCGGTTTCTCGGTCCGGTCGCCCCGAGTCAGGCCCGTCCAGACGAACCCCGGAATCAACAGATGCGCCGTGATCTGCGGCGCGGTGTTCCGCAACTCATGCGCCAAAGCCTCGGAAAACACCTTCACCCCCGCCTTGGCCATGTTGTAAGCCGGATCGCCCGGCGGCGTGGTGATCCCCTGCTTTGAGCCTGTGTTGATGATCAGCCCCGCCCGTCCCCGCGCGATCATGCCGGGGCCGAAGACGCGGCTTCCATGGACGACACCCCAAAGGTTGACCGCCATCACCCGGTCCCAGACCTCCTGCGGGCCGAACAGGCTGCTGCCCGACTGGATCGCCGCATTGTTCATGAGCACATCCGTGCCCCCGAACCGCGCTGAGACGGCCGCGTCGAGTGCCGCCAGCGCCGCAGGTGAGGATACATCCGTTTCCGACGCCATCACCTCGGCCCCCGTTG
>JBGSWJ010000598.1:0-1928 GCA_041752495.1 Rhodobacterales bacterium | reverse complement strand
GATCACCGCCTCGGGCAAATACGCGGCCCACGATCCCGCCGCCTCGAACGGCACCCAGACGGCCGCCGCCATTCTCTGGGACAGTGTCGATGCCAGCGGCGGCGATACCAATGCCGTCGTGCTGATCCGCGGTCCCGCCATCGTCAACCAGCATGAGATCAGCATTCCCGGCACGCCTACCGCGCCGCAGATCGCGGCCGCCCATGCGGCCTTGCTGACGCTCGGTATCCTCGTCCGCTGATCCGGACAACCACATCCCCAAATCAGGAGGCACCCCATGGCCACCATGGACATCTTCGAAGGCGATGCCTTCTCGATCATCGAACTCACGCGCGCACTGGAGAACATCCCCTACAAACCCGCCACCCTGTCCGGGTCGGGTCTGTTCGGGCCACGCGGCGTTCGCTCGCGCACCGTGGTGATCGAGAGCCGCGACGGCACGCTGTCTCTGATCCCGTTCTCCGAACGCGGTTCGGCCTACGACCAGCAGACCCCAGAACGCCGCGATGTGCGCGCCTTCGTCTGCCGCCAGTTCAAGAAACAGGACGTGATCTGGGCCTCGGAAATCCAGCAAGTACGCGACTTCGGTTCCGAAAGTGCCACCCAGCAGGTGCAGGCCGAAGTCGCCCGCAAGCTTGGCCGCCTGCGCAACGACGCCGAGACCACCTTCGAATATCACCTTTTCAACGGCATCCAGGGGCTGGTGAAGGACCCGCGTGACGGGGCAACCGTTATTAACTACTTCACCGAGTTCGGCATAGCCCCGGCAGCGGAAGTGGACTTCGACCTCGACAATGCCACACCGGCGTCCGGGGCACTGCGAAAGCGCTGCCAGGCGCTGATCGAAGGCGTCGAGGATACCATGGGCGGCCTTGCAACGGGCGCCATCGCGCTGCGTGCCGAATGCGGCTCGGCCTTCTTTGCCGATCTGGTGGCGCACAAGGAGGTGCGCGAGACCTACCTCAACACCGCCGCTGCCGCCGATCTGCGGTCGCGCATCGCCGACGAGGTCAGCTTCGGCGGCATCACCTTCCGCCGCTACCGGGGCGGGGCGGGTTTTGGTGTCGCCACCGACAAGGCGGTGTTCTACCCAGAAGCCGTCGAGGGGCTGTTCGAGATCTACCACGCCCCCGCCGACACGTTCGAGTGCGTGTATCGCGCGATGACGGGCAGCGATTTCAGAGGATGATGGGCGCGCATTTCGCGGGATCGCGGGCAGGTCGGGTCGGCAAGACGAAGATAGATGCCCCTTCTGGAATGAAGGAGGGGCAGGATGCCGACGGGACGATTGAACATGCGCCGGATACGGGATGTTTTGCGGTTGAAGTTTGCGCAGGGGCTGAGTGAGCGGCAGATTGCGGCGTCACTTGGCCTGGGCAAGGGCAGTGTTGGCGTCTACGTGCGGCGGGCTCGGCTGGCGGGCTTGGCCTGGCCTTTGCCGGACGGGCTGGACGATGACGGCCTCGAGTTGCTGCTGTTTCCGGCATCGCCCTCCGTGCCGGACCCGGATCGCCCCGTGCCCGACTGGGTAAAGATGGACCAGGAACTGCGCCGCCCAGGCGTTACGCGGCTGCTGCTCTGGGAAGAGTATCGCGCCGCGCACCCCGATGGATTTGCCTACACGTGGTTCTGCACGCACTTCGAGGCTTGGAAAGGGCGGGTCCGCCCGACGATGCGCCAAACGCATGTGGGCGGCGAGAAGGTCTTCGTCGACTTTGCGGGCGATACGATCGATGTGACCGATCCGGGGACTGGCGAGGTCCACGCAATGAAGTTGTTCGTCGCAGCGATGGGGGCATCGAACTTCACCTATGCCGAGGTGGTCGCAACCGAAGGGCTGGAGGACTGGATCCTTGCCCATGTGCGGATGTTCACCTTTCTCGGTGGCGCACCCCGGGCCGTGGTGCCCGACAACCTGAAGTCTGCCG
>JBGSWJ010000597.1:0-3234 GCA_041752495.1 Rhodobacterales bacterium | reverse complement strand
TCATCTTGCCGAGAAAATTCTACTTATGCAGCCCCTTACTTCCGGGGGGGATTACCCCATCAAGGGCCGACAGATCAAGTTCGCTGCCAAATGCACTCATGCTCAAATAAACCGAAACTAACCCACAATACCACGATAGATTATCAAATCTCACCTTTGGCGTCGACACGAATTGCAATGCAGTAGTTATGCATTCAGACCAAAGGTCAGCCGAACAGCAATTGACGGGAAGCCATTGTAGAAATGCCCTTGACCGACAATGATGGAACGCAAACCGCAAACAATGGACACTTGCAAAATGACAGAGCCAGCCTTTGCGCTCAGCACCTCGCGCGGGTTTCCGGCCTGGCTCGGGTCGCTGGGGGCGAGCCTTGCCTTCACGACCTATCAGGCAGGCAAGCTCTTTTTGCTCGGGGTGAAGCCGGATGGCCAACTCTCGGTCTTTGAACGCAGCTTCCCCCGGGCGATGGGGCTGGGTGTCTCGGCGGACGGGCGGATGCTGATGCTGGCCACGCAGGTGCAGGTGTTCCGCTTTGACAATGTTCTGCCCGTGGGGGAGCGGCAGGGAATGCACGATGCGGTCTATGCCCCACATGCCACATGGATCACCGGGGATATGGATATCCACGACATGGGCATCGGGTCCGATAACCGGCCCGTCTTTGCCAACACGCTGTTCAACTGCCTTGCCACAGTCTCGGACGGGCACAGCTTCCGCCCGGTCTGGCGCCCGCCCTTCATCAGCCGTCTTGCCGCCGAGGATCGCTGCCACCTGAACGGCCTTGCGATGGACGGAACGCGGCCGGCCTATGTGACCTCAGTCTCGCGGTCAGACATCGTGGATGGCTGGCGCGACCGGCGCGTGTCGGGCGGGATCGTCATCGATGTGGAAAGCGGCGCGACGGTGGCCGAGGGCCTCTCCATGCCGCATTCGCCGCGTCTGTATGGCGGACGGTTGTGGCTCCTGAACTCCGGCACCGGAGAGTTCGGCTGGGTCGAGACCGGGACGGGCCGGTTCCATCCGGTCACCTTCTGCCCTGGCTATGCACGCGGCCTGGCCTTTGCCGGGCGCTATGCGATCGTGGGCCTGTCCCGTCCAAGGGAGAACAAGACCTTTCAGGGCCTACCCCTTGACGTCGCGCTGCAGCGCCACGACGCCGACCCGCGTTGCGGGTTGCTGGTCATCGATCTGGACAGCGGCGATGCCGTAGAATGGGTCCGGATCGAGGGCGTGGTGGACGAGTTGTTCGACGTCGCCGTGCTGCCCGGCGTCAGGACGCCCTCTGCCATCGGGATCAAGACGACCGAGATCCGGCGCGTGATTTCGATCGAGGGGTGACGGGCGGGTGCCAAACTTCGCGGCCCATGATCTGACCAGAGGCCGGATCATTCATGTCAGTGCGGTCCGTTGCGAAACATGGTTTCGTGGAGACTGGACAGAGTGTGCGGCATGGCATCCACATCCGAGTTGTCAGATTCCTATCTCTTGGACCTTTTCATTGGCATCCTGAAACTTGGCCGAACACCGGCCTCTCTACACAGACGGCCCTACAGCTAGGTCAGGACTTCGGTAACGGGTTCGTGCCAGTCAAGCGGTTTTGCGCATGCGGCTTACGCTGCTGGCCTGCGGTTTTGTCCTTGGAACGTTCGGTCCGCTTTCCTTCTAGTCAACCTTCGCCTGAGATCGACCCGGGTGCATGCGACGGTCCGTGGCCAGCGCGGGCCGATACCGCAACCGTCTCGACCGAAACCGCCAAGGCCGAGGCCCTGCGCTGCTGGCTCTTGAACGTCTGGCCGGAACAGGCTGCGCGGATCGAACGAGACCCGGCGACCTTAGCAGGCTGGTCCTGACCCAACAGAGGGTCGTGCACATGACCCTGGTGAATCAAACGGCGTACCTGTCAGCCCAAGGGCTTAACCTGGATGACGCCCCTCAGAAAACCAAAGGAAATCAGCATGGCAGGCCCTGACCCCGATGGCATGAAGCTGGGCGATGCTGACCCCGGCTCTATCTCTGTGCTGGTACAAACTTTCATGTCAGGCAACCGCACGGCCCGAATGGCAAGGGCCAAGCGCATCCTTGGCAATCTCTGCCGAGGCGGCTGGCTTTGCTACTCGTGCCGCGAACCGGTGCCGCTCTGGCGGCGCGCGGATGCCCGGTTCTGTGGTGAAGGGTGCCGCAAAGCGGCTGCAAGGCAAAGGCGGCTCCATCCAAAGGACACTTAGCCTCTTTCGCAGCCTATCCCGTCGCCGTTACGATCTAGGTCATAGACGTCCGGACCTACCACGCGGAGAGGTCCACTGACATAAAAAGGGCCATTTCCAGAGCCTCCTCCACAATCCACGTCACTGGCAAGGGGGACGCAGACATCTTGGTAACTCGGATGGCATTCATCCGCTCTCGCGACTGTTCCAAACAGAACAGCAACCGAGATAAAGCCGAAGACTCTCGTCATGATTAGCTCCGTTCCAGACCAGCGTCTGGTCGCATCACGTTAACCAAGGTTAACAGGAAACAGGTGGATATGTTCTCGAAAGTTACAAGTGAATGACAGGGGCCGAATTGCGGGCACATCGCAGGGCCGCTGGCCTGTCACATATCGCGCTTGCCCATCGCGCTGGAATTGGTCGGGATGCTGTTGGCTATTGGGAAGCCAAGGCCCGACTTGCCCCGCATGGCTGAGCCGTTACCCGTATGGCGCGGGCGCCGGGCCTGGGCCCCTCTGCGGCATTATTGGACATGAACGCGCGCGCGGGAGATGGGGTCTTAACCCATGTCAGGAAATAGAGACCGCAAGGCAGGCCGATCTGGAAAGGCGCTTGGACGCATTGACGGCGCGCGAGGCTGACCGGGCGGAGCGACTGCGGGTGCTATGCGGGGGCAAGACCCTGAAGGGCGCAGCCTGCCAAAACAAGAGCGAACCCGGCAAGCGGCGATGCAAGTTTCATGGCGGCAAAAGCACCGGGCCAAGAACACCGGAAGGGCGGGCAGGGATTGCCGAGGCGCAGGGAGCTTGATTGGAAGACAGAATCAATCGAATTTGCCAACGAACCGCAGGCAACTTGGGCATCGTCGACTGACGTCGCGCGGCTCTGTTGCACAAATCCCGTGAGGGATTCATCTCGTGAATCCAGGGTGATAGCTGGGTTGGATGAGCAGACCGAACAGATCGACCCTACAAGACCCTGAACTGGCCCGAGTACAACAAGGCGCTTAGGCGCCGTGGTTCGGCA
>JBGSWJ010000596.1:0-2491 GCA_041752495.1 Rhodobacterales bacterium | reverse complement strand
GTGGCCGGTCGCGGCCTGGGCGGCGATCATACGGCGGGCCTCGGCCGCCGTCGCGGCGAAGGGTTTTTCGACGAGGATATCGATGCCGTGGGGGGCGACCTTTTCGACATAGGCCGCGTGATCGGCGGTAGCGGGGCAGAGGATGGCGAGGTCGGCTTTGGTCGCGGAAAGGCAGGCGTCGACGTTGGTGAAGATTTGTGAGGCCGGGATGGCGAAGTTGGCGATGGCAGAGGCCATGCGGGCGGGGTCGGTGTCGCAGATGGCTGCGATTTCCGCGCCGGGGTGGTCGTGGACGGCGCGGAGGAGATCGCCCATGTGGAAATGGTCGAAATTTATGCCGACGATGCGGAGGGTCATGGAATCTGTCCTGATCTGCGGTCTTTGGGGAGAGCCTAGCACCGGGCGGGGGCGGGGCCATAGCGGGAAAGTCAGGTTGCGAGATGGGCCTGCATGACCGCGCGCGGGCCTTGGGTGCGGAGGGCCTGCACGATGGCGGTGAGGCGGTCGGTCAGGCCCGGTTGCGCAGTGAGGGCGGGGAGGAAGACTTCGGTCAGGGTAAGGATCGCGGGGACGGTGCGGGAGGGGTCGTTGCCGGTGTCACGGACGATGCGGGCGACATCGGGGATGATGGGGTCGGTGATGGCCATGTCGGTCTGGGCAAAGCGGGTGGCGTGTTCGATCCAGCCTGCGACCTCGATTTCGAGCCCCGGGGTGGGATGGCGGGCGGCAAGGAGCGGTTCGAGGAGGCGCTGGCGAATCTTGCGGGAGCCGTCGGTGGAGATCTGGGCGGTGGTGTGTTCCAGCGCGGTGTTGGTCAGGCGGTGGATCGACTCGTCGAGATAGGCGGCGTGGTCGATGCCTTTGGCCTGCGGGAGGGTGGGGGTGACTTCGTCCCTTATGGTGCGGCGGGCGAAGGCGGAGAAGACCGGGTCGGCCATCATGGCGGCGGTGGTGACGTGGCCGGCCATATGGGCGAGGTGCGAGAGGCCGGTCTGCATGCCGTTCAGAACGCGCATCTTGATCGCCTCATAGGCGGGGACGTCTTTGGTCAGGATCATGCCTGCCGCGTGCCAAGCGGGAAGGCGGAGGCGGGGGTCGTCTTCGATCACCCACATGCGGAAGGGTTCGCCGATGACGAGGGCTTGGTCCTCGGTGCCGGTTTCGGCGGCGAGGGCGGCGATGTCGGCGGGTTTGGTGGCGGGGGCGATGCGGTCGACCATCGTGTCGGGGAAGGCGACGTTGTCCCTGATCCAGCCGGCGAGCACGGGGTCGGTCTGGGCGGCGAGGCCGAGGACAGCGGTGGCGAGGGTGCGGCCGTTTGCGGGGACGTTGTCGCAGCTGAGAAAGGCGGGCGGGGTATGGCTTGCGGCGCGTATCTTTGCGAGGGCCGCGACGATGACGCCGGGGAGCGAGCGGGGCGTTTCGGGGTGGGCGATGTCGTGGAGGATGTCGGGGTGGGTCAGGTCGAGATCGCCGGTGGCGGGGATGTGGCAGTAGCCCTTTTCGGTGACGGTCATGGTCACGACGCGGGTTGCAGGGTCAGTGATCCATGACAGGGCTTTGGCCAGTGAAGCAGCGTCCGACACAGTAAGCGCGTCGCAGATCGCACCGATCACGCGACGGTCGCGGGCGGGGCCTTGGCGGAGTTCGCGGATGTAGAGGTGGTCCTGCGGCCCGAGCATGGGTTCAAGTGCGGGGGGGCGCAGGTTGACGGCGCGGATGCCCCAGGGGCCGAAGCGGTGTTCGAGGGCGTCTTCGGTGTATTCGGTGAGGTGGCAGCGCGAGAAGGCGCCAAGACCGAGGTGGACGATGCCGGGTTTTAGGGCCGCGCGGTCATAGGCGGGGGCGCGGAGGGGGGGCAGGTTGGTGGCAGAGAGGCGCATCAGGGGGCGCCCAGCACGCGCTGTTCCAGATCGGTAACCGAGCCGGTGAGGAAACCGGACTGGGGCGAGAGGAGCCAGATGACCTGGGCTGCGACCTCCTCGGCCTTGAGGAAGCGGCCGAGGGGGAGTTGGGCGGCGACCTCGGCCGCCCAGCCGGGGCCTTTGCCGAGGATCTGGCCCTGCATCATATGTTCGCCCGGGGTGTCGGCCCAGCCCATGTTGATCGCGTTCGCCCGGATGCGGTGGCGGAGATAGGCGCTGGCGGCGTTGCGGGTCATCGTGACGAGTGCGCCTTTGGAGCCGGAATACATGGAAAGCTCGGACGTGCCGCAATGGGCGTTGATCGAGGTGATGTTGACGATGCCGCCCGGTGCCTGACGGTCGAGGAGGTGGCGGATCAGGGCCTGCATGAGGAAGAAGGGGGCGCGGGCGTTGACGGCATAGAGCGCCTCCCAATCCTCAAGCGTGCCATCCTCGAACCCGCCGCGGTTGGTAAGGCCTGCAGCGTTGACGAGGCCGTCGATGGTGCCGAAGGCGCGGATGGCCGAGGCAAAGACGGCAGCGGGGGCGTCGGGCTGGGCCAGGTCGGCGGACTGGATGGCGACGGC
>JBGSWJ010000595.1:0-9538 GCA_041752495.1 Rhodobacterales bacterium | reverse complement strand
GCCGCCTGACCCATCGCGTGACCCGCTTTGCAGGCCCCGAACGGATCGCACCCGAATGGTGGCGCGACCGCCCCGGCACGCGGCTCCGCGACTATTACCGGATCGAGGATCACCGGGGGCAGCGCTACTGGATTTTTCGCGACGGCGTGATGGGGGATGGGCGGGGCGATACGCCGCGCTGGTTTGTGCATGGGGCTTTCGGATGAGGCCGCGCGTCTGTTGCAATCGTAGAGGGGGGCTCTGCCCCCCGGCTTCGCCTCCCCCCGGGATATTTAGAACCAGAAGAAGCAACGAAGAGTTAACCAGAATCAGGGGAAACTTGTATCGCGGTACAGGCGGGGACGCCGATGACCGCACCAGGAGAAGGCCCCCCCGCGACCTCTACGGGTCAACGGGGGGCTGGATCTTGTCCTCTTCTTCTGATCCTTCTTCTGGTTTGAAATATCCCGGGGGGAGGCGAAGCCGGGGGGCAGAGCCCCCCTTCCCCAGCCGGGCAAGGGCCGCGCCCCATGCCTGAGAACGACCACGAACACCCCCGCTGGACCCTGCCAGACGACGGCACGATGACGCCCAATCCGCGCGCGGATTTCGTCGAACTGGGGCTGTTCACCTGTTTTTCCTTCCTGCGCGGCGCATCCGACGCCGTGGACCTTGTGCGCGAGGCCTGGGCCTTGGGCTATGACGCGCTGGGGGTGGCGGATCTTAATACGTTGGCGGGCGTGGTGCGGGTGCATAGTGAGGCAAAGAAGGCGGGGATCCGGCCGCTGATCGGGGCGCGGCTGGCGCTGATTTCGGGAGAGGTGTTTCTGGCCTATCCGGTGGACCGCGAGGCCTATGGGCGGCTGTCGCGGCTGATTTCCAAGGGGCGGATGCAGGACCGGGAGGGGAACTGGCAGCAGAAGGGGGTCTGTGATCTGACGCTGGACGATCTGGCGGGGGCCTGTGAGGGGATCATGCTGATCGCCGTGCCGGCAGAAGACGTGACAGGTTTCGCCCGCGCCCTGCCCCGGCTGAAAAAGCGGCTTCCCACGCTCGGCCATATCGCGGCGAGTTACCTTTATCGCGGCGATGACCGGGCGCGGATCAACGGGCTGGACCGGCTGGCCACGAAGCACGGGCTCAGCCTGCTGGCCACCAATGACGTGCTTTATCACGCGCCCACGCGGCGGCCCCTGCAGGATGTGATGACCTGCATCCGGGAAAAGACCACGCTGGCCGAGGCGGGTTTCCGGCTTGAGGCCAATGCAGAGCGGTATCTGAAGTCGCCTGCCGAAATGCAGCGACTGTTTTCGGAATGGCCCCATGCGATCCGGGCCACGCGGGCGGTGGCGGATGCCTGCGCCTTCAGTCTGGACGAGCTGAAATACGAATACCCGCGCGAGGTGATCCCCGAGGGGCGCAGCCCGCAGGAGTATCTGGAGGAACTGACCTGGAAAGGGGCGGCGTGGCGGTATCCGGACGGAGTGCCACTGCCCACGCAAGCCGTGCTGAAAAAGGAACTGGCGATGATCGCCAAGCTCGACATCGCGCGGTACATCCTGACGATCCATGACATCATCCGCTTTGCCCGTGATGTGGCCAGCCCGCCGATCCTGTGTCAGGGGCGCGGGTCTGCGGCGAATTCGGCGGTCTGTTATGTCTTGGGCATCACGGCGGTGGACCCCGCACAGCATCAGTTGCTGTTCGAGCGGTTCATTTCCGAAGAGCGCAAGGAGCCGCCCGATATCGACGTGGATTTCGAGCATGAGCGGCGCGAGGAGGTCATCCAGCACATCTATGGCAAATACGGGCGGGACCGGGCCGGGCTATGTGCGACGGTGATCCATTACCGCCCCCGGTCGGCCATCCGCGAGGTGGGCAAGGTCATGGGCCTGTCCGAGGATGTCACGGGCGCGCTTGCCAAGACGATCTGGGGGTCGTGGGGCAAGGATGTGGGTGAAGGGCATGTGAAGGAGGCGGGGCTGGATCTGTCCGACCCCGTTTTGCGCCGGACGATCCTGATCGCGCAGCAGATGATCGGGATGCCGCGCCATCTGGGCCAGCATGTGGGCGGATTCATCCTGACCGAACGGCCGCTGACCGAGACGGTCCCCATCGGCAACGGGGCGATGCCGGACCGGACCTTCATCGAATGGGACAAGGACGACATCGACGCCTTGGGGATCTTCAAGGTCGATATTCTGGCGCTGGGGATGCTGACCTGTATCCGCAAATGCTTTGACCTGATCGCGGCGCATTACGGGCGGCGCTATGATCTGGCCACGGTCCCCAAGGAGGATGCGCGGGTTTACGAGATGCTCTGCCGGGGGGATTCGGTGGGCGTCTTTCAGGTCGAAAGCCGGGCGCAGATGAACATGCTGCCGCGCCTGCGCCCGCGCGAATTTTATGATCTGGTGATCGAGGTGGCCATCGTCCGGCCTGGCCCCATTCAGGGGGATATGGTGCATCCTTACCTGCGGCGGCGGAATGGAGAGGAGGCGGTGGTCTATCCGTCCCCCGGTGCGCCGCATGATCCGGCGGAGTTGAAGAACATCCTGGGCCGGACGCTGGGCGTGCCGATCTTTCAGGAACAGGCGATGAAGATCGCGATTGAGGCCGCGCAGTTTTCGCCCAAGGAGGCGAATGAACTCCGCAAGGCGATGGCGACGTTCCGGTCGACCGGGACCATCGGCAAGCTCGAGGAAAAGATGGTCGGGCGAATGGTGACGCGCGGCTATGACCCCGATTTTGCCAAGCGCTGTTTCGACCAGATCAAGGGGTTCGGGGAGTATGGCTTCCCTGAAAGCCATGCGGCGTCGTTCGCGCTGCTCGTCTATGTGTCAAGCTGGCTCAAGTGCCATTATCCCGGCGCGTTTGGCGCGGCGCTGCTCAATTCCCAGCCGATGGGGTTCTATGCGCCCGCGCAGATCGTGCGGGATATGCGCGAACATGACGTGGTGATCCGCGCGCCGGATGTGAATTTCTCGGACTGGGACACGTCGCTGGAGCCGATTTCCACGGGCGGGTTTGCGGTGCGGCTGGGGCTGCGGCAGATCGGGGGGATGCAGGAACAGGCTGTCGCGCGGATCATGGCGGCGCGGGAGGAGCCCTACCGCGATCTGGAGGATATCCGCGCCCGCGCCGGGGTGGGATCGGCGGTGGTGCGCAGGCTGGCCGAGGCGGATGCGGTGCGGTCGATGTTCATCGACCGGCGGCAGGCCTTGTGGGAGGCAAAGGGCCTGCGCGATGCGCCGGACTTGCCGCTGTTCCGGGATACGCGGGATGAGGGGGAGGAGGTGACCGTCCCCCTGCCCGCGATGCCGGTGGCCGAACAGGTGGTGGCGGATTACCAGACGCTGCGGCTGTCCTTGAAGGCGCATCCGATGGCGTTCCTGCGGAAAAGTCTGACAAAGCAGGGCTATATCGCCTGTGCCGATCTGCCGGGGACGCGGAACTGGCAGAAGGTGAAGCTGGCGGGGCTGGTGTTGATCCGGCAAAGGCCCGGGAGTGCAAAGGGGGTGTGTTTCATCACGCTCGAGGATGAGACGGGGGTGGCCAATCTGGTGATCTGGCCCAAGGTGATGGAGGCCTTCCGCAAGGTGGTGATGCAGTCGCGGCTGCTGGTGATCCACGGGGTTGTGCAGCGGGATGTGGAGATCATCCATGTGGTGGCCGACCGTCTGGAGGACCGGTCGGACGCGCTGTTGCGGCTGTCGCCGGACGGGTTTTCCAACGCGATGGCACATGCAGATGAGGTGAACCGGCCTTTGGGGAACCCGCTCGCCAATCCGATGTCGGCACCGAACCGGGGGCATCCAAGGGATGCGCGGATCATTCCGAAGAGCCGGGATTTTCATTGAGGGGCCAGTGGCGCGGGCCTGCGTCGGAGGGGGGCGCTGCCCCCCGGCCTGCGGCCCCCCCCCGAGGTATTTGGAAGACAAAGAAACCTGGGGGCATTGTGCAGTCCGGGCGGGGACCGCAGCGATAGGCGGAGGTATCTGCGTAGGGTGCGCGTCTTGCGCACCGTCGCCGACCCCCACCGGAGCCAAGGCCGCCGCCATGCGCCGCCCAAAAAAGCGGCACATGCCGGGGAGAAAGCGGGCCCGATGACGGGAGGGATTGTGGCGGCTGAAAAGCCCGGTAAGCTTTCCTGCATGACACAGACTTTCGATGAAATGTGGGGCCGCAGTTTCGGCCAGAGCCAGACCCAGGGGCCCGAGGGCGACGGGGGGCAAGCGCAATCCCAGGTCATGTACGAAGGTCTGCGCCCGCCCTATGCCGAGTTCGACAAATGGCTCAAGGCGGAAAACCCGGCGCGGCTGCAGCGCAAGCAGCTTGAGGCCGAGGAGATATTCCGCCTCACGGGCATCACCTTCAACGTCTATGGCCGGGCCGAGGCGGCGGAGCGTCTGATCCCATTTGACATCATCCCCCGCATCATCGCCGCCCGCGAATGGCAGAAGCTCGCGCGCGGGATCGAACAACGGGTGCGGGCGATCAATGCGTTTCTGCATGACATTTATCACCGGCAGGAGATCATCCGGGCGGGCCGCCTTCCGGTCGAGATGATTGCGCGGAACGCGGCGTTCCTGCCGCAGATGATCGGCGTGTCGCCGCCGGGCGGAGTCTATACCCATATCGTGGGGGTCGATCTGGTCCGCACCGGGGACGATCAGTTCTATGTGCTTGAGGATAATGCGCGGACGCCGTCCGGGGTGAGCTATATGCTCGAAAACCGGGAAACGATGTTGCAGATGTTCCCGGAGCTGTTTTCCAAGAACCGGGTCAAGCCGGTGAGCAACTATCCCAAGATGCTGCACCGGTCGCTGGCCGCCTGTGCGCCAGCGGCGACCAAGGGGGCGCCTGTGGTCGCGGTGCTGACGCCGGGGATTTATAACTCGGCGTATTACGAACACTCCTTCCTTGCCGACAAGATGGGGGTGGAGCTGGTCGAGGGGCATGACCTGCGGGTTGTGGATGGCCGGGTCGCGATGCGGACGACCCAAGGGTATCAGCCGATTGACGTGCTCTACCGCCGGGTGGATGACGACTATCTTGATCCGCTGAATTTCAAACCCGAAAGCGCGCTGGGTGTGCCGGGGATCATGGATGTCTACCGGGCGGGGGGCATCACGATTGCCAATGCGCCGGGGACGGGGATCGCGGACGACAAGGCGATCTATTCCTACATGCCCGATATCGTGGAGTTCTATACCGGCGAAAAGGCGATCCTGCAGAACGTGCCGACCTGGCGCTGTTCAGAAGCCGACGCGCTGGCCTATGTGCTGGACCATCTGGCGGAGCTGGTGGTCAAGGAAGTGCACGGGTCAGGCGGGTATGGGATGCTGATCGGGCCGACCTCGTCCAAAAAGGAAATCGCGGCGTTCCGGGACAAGCTTTGCGCGCAACCGGGCAACTATATCGCGCAGCCGACGCTGGCGCTGTCTACCGTGCCGATCCTGACCAAGGCGGGCCTTGCGCCGCGCCATGTGGACCTGCGGCCCTATGTGCTGGTGTCGCCGGATGGGGTCACGATCACGCCGGGGGGGCTGACGCGGGTGGCGTTGAAGAAGGGGTCGCTTGTCGTCAACTCGTCGCAGGGTGGCGGCACCAAGGATACCTGGGTGCTGGAAGAATGACGATGCTGGGCAAGACGGCGGGCGGGCTTTACTGGATGTTCCGCTATCTCGAGCGGTCAGAGAATACGGCCCGGTTGGTCGAGGCGGGGCAGCGGATTGCGCTGACGCGGTCCTCGGCAGATGACGAATGGACGAGCGTGTTGCAGACGGCGGCGGTGCTTTGGGGGTATAACCAGAAGTACCGGGACGTGACCAAAGACAATGCGATCGACTGGATGCTGCGCGATCCGGCCAACCCGTCATCGGTGTTGTCGGTGGTCGAGGCGGCGCGGAACAATGCCCGCCTTGTGCGGACGGCGCTGACGCGGGAAGTGTGGGAAAGCGTCAACGAATGCTGGATGGTGCTGAAAGAGGCACTGGCCAAGCGGGTGAATGAACGTGACCTGCCGCAGGTTCTGACGATCATCCGGCAAAGGTCGGCCTTTGTGCGGGGCGCGATGGCGGGGACCATGCTGCGCAATGACATCTACAACTTTGCGCGGATCGGGACGTTCATTGAGCGGGCCGACAATACGGCGCGGATTCTGGATGTGAAATACTGGGTGCTGCTGCCATCGGCGCAGGCGGTGGGATCGAACCTTGATAACGTGCAGTGGGAAACGATCCTGCGGTCGGTATCCGCCGAGGGCGGGTTTCGCCTGACCTATGGGCAGGAGGCGCGGCCAAGGGAGATTGCGCAGTTCCTGATCCTGGACAAGCGTATGCCGCGCAGTCTGGCCTTTTGTGCCGAAAAGCTGGCTGATAATCTGGGGTATCTGGCGATGGATTACGGGACCCGCCTGCCGTCGCATGAATTGTCGGATGCGCTGAACGATGTGACGCTCGACACATCGATCGAGACGATCTTTGAAGGCGGGTTGCACGAATACATTCAGGATTTCCTGCGGGCGACCTCGGCCTTGGGCGCGCAGATGGAAGTCGATTACAGGTTCTATGTCTGATGCGCCTGCGGATATCCCATTCGACCCGTTACGTGTATGACCAGCCGGTCCCCTATGCGTTGCAGCAGTTACGGCTGACGCCCAAGTCGCACGGGGCCCAGTCGGTGATCGGCTGGACGACGACGGTCGAGGGCGGGAAGAAGGAGCTGACCTTTGAGGACAGCCACCGCAATACGGTGGACCTGATCAGCTTTGATGCGGGCACGCGGGCCGTGACGGTGACCTGCGCGGGCGAGGTTGAGGTGCGCGAGACGCATGGGGTTGTGGGGCAGCATGCGGGATATATGCCCGTGTGGATGTTCGAACGGGTGACCGCGCTGACCAAACCGGGGGCGGCGACCCAGAAACTCGCCCGGGCCGTGGGCGGCGAGGCCAATGTTCTCAAGCGGATGCATGATCTGATGGCGCTGACGGGTGAGGCGGTGAAATACACCGCTGGCCGCAGCCATGTGAAATCGACGGCAGAGGAGGTTCTGGCCGCCGGAGAGGGCGTCTGTCAGGATCAGGCGCATGTGTTCATCGCGGCGGCGCGCGCGATGGGGGTGCCGGCGCGCTATGTCTCGGGCTATCTGATGATGGACGGGCGGGTGGATCAGGACGCGACCCACGCCTGGGCCGAGGCCTGTATCCCCGACCTGGGTTGGGTCGGATTTGACGTGGCCAATTGCATCAGTCCCGACACGCGCTATGTCCGCGTGGCAACGGGGCTGGACTATGCCGAGGCAGCCCCGGTATCAGGGATGCGCCTTGGTTCGGGGGCGGAGGTGCTGACCGTGACGGTCGCGGTGCAGCAGCAGTAGGCGGAGCAGTTCGAGATGACATATTGCGTGGCCCTGCGGCTGAACCGGGGGCTTGTGTTCATGTCAGATACCCGCACGAATGCGGGGCTCGATAACATTTCCACCTATCGCAAGATGTTTTCGTGGTCGGCGGATGGTGAGACGACGATCACGATCCTGACGGCGGGGAACCTTGCCACGACACAATCGGTGGTGAGCCTGATTGACGAGCGGATGAAGGCGCCGGGGGAACGGAACCCGTCGATCCTGACGTTGCCGTCGATGTATCAGGTGGCCCGTCTGGTGGGGCAGACCTTGAAAGAGGTCATTGGGATGCATGCCCAGACCGGGCAGAAGGCCGACAGCACCTTTAACGCGTCGATCATCGTGGGCGGGCAGGTGAAGGGGTCGGAGCCGCGGCTGTTTCTGATCTACCCGGAGGGGAACTTTATTGAGGCGGGGCTCGACACACCGTTCCTGCAGATCGGTGAGACGAAATACGGGCGGCCGATCCTTGTGCGGGCGTTTGATCCGGACATGTCGTTCGAGGCGGCGGTCAAGCTGCTGCTGGTGAGCTTTGATTCCACGATCAAGGCGAACCTGTCGGTCGGTCTGCCCATCGACATGCAGATTTATGAGCGGGATTCGCTGAAGCTGGGACTCTCGCGGCGGGTGAAATGGGATGATCCCTATTTTCAGCAGATCTCGCTCGGTTGGGGCGATGCGCTGAAGCGGGCGTTCGACAGCTTGCCGGATATTGAGCTTTAGGGTTCAGGGTCTGCGCATGTGGCTGGCACCCGGGGCTCTGCCCCGGACCCCGGGATATTTAGAGCCAGAAGAAGCTCGGAAGAAGCAGGTATGGATCGTCCATGGGTCAGAACGAGCGCGTCACCCCTAGGAATAGGCTCGTGGTGCGGTCCTGACCGACGACGGGGCTATCGACGATGGCGTCGGGGAGGAAGTCCACGCGCAGCGCGCCGATGACGCTGGTCTTTTCGTTCAGGGGAATGAAGGTGCCGATGGCGAGATTGGGAATCCAGACATTGCCGGGGGCATAGGCGGGGCGGGTGGATGTCGCCTCGTCAGGATAGACGCCCCAGGCGTATTGCGAAAGATCGGCGCTTTGCCATGTGGCGCCCGCGCCGAGGTAGACCGGCAGGTAGCCCGCAAAGACCATCTGACGGAGCTCCATCACAACCTCTTGCCCGCCGTTGACGCCCGTCACCTCTTGCACGGCGCGAAGGCGGAACTGGGTCAGGCCGGTGATCTGGTATTCGGCGGCGATCCCCGCTTCGCCCGAGGGGCCGCGGTCGACGCCTTCGAGCGGGTCGCCGGCGCTGTCGACGATGACCTGATAGACGCGGGGCGCGATGACGAGGTCGAGCTTGAAATCATCATTGTTGACGATGCCGTAGCGGAGGCCGTCCAGAAGCCCGATGGACCAGTTTTCGCCGACATAGTTCAGGATCGGCAGGCCGGTGAATTCCCAGCCGCCGTCCGCATAGGGACTGTTGTTGGCGACAAAGGCCAGACCGTAGTTGAAGCCCTGCGGGCGTTCGGGGGCCTGAGCGGCTGCGAGACCGGGGGTGAAGAGGGCTGCGAGCGCGAGGGCTGTGGCGCGGAACATGAGACGACCTTTCATGACATTGCGACTTTGCGCACGTCACGGGCGCCGTCCAATTCGTTGTATACGCGCCGCAGGCGAAAGCGGATGAAAATGACTGCAAGCCGATGCAGGCAAGTAGCATACTGTGGCAAACCCGGTTGGATCGCGGGATTTGGGTTGCATCGGCGCGAGGTGCGGGCGGACAGTGAGCCGGGCGCCGGGCAGAAAGATACGAGGCGGGATGCGGACTTATGCCATCGGGGATATTCACGGGCATCTGGACCGGCTGCAGGCGGCGCATGCCCGGATCGCGGCGGACCGGCGCCGGACCGGCGACATGGATGCGCCTGTCGTTCATGTGGGCGATCTGGTGGACCGCGGGCCTGAGAGTGCTGAGGTTGTCGAATATCTGCGGCGCGGGTCCGGACGGGCGGGGGAATGGGTGGTTCTGAAGGGGAACCATGACTTCATGTTCAGCCTGTTCCTGACCGACCCGACGGCGCATGATCCCGGGCTGCGGGCCGATCTTGACTGGCTGCACGAGAAGCTGGGCGGGGCGGCGACGCTGGCGAGTTACGGGGTGGCGGACGCGGC
>JBGSWJ010000594.1:0-8613 GCA_041752495.1 Rhodobacterales bacterium | reverse complement strand
GGCGGTGTCGGTCTTGGGCTGCTTCTGGGCCGCAGCCCCGTTGTGGCGCGGGTCATGGGCGCGGGCGCGGCTGTTGCGGGCGTGATGCTCGCCATCGGCTGAGGCTTATCACTGAACAAGAAAAGCCCCCGGTCGCCTGCGCGGCCGGGGGCTTTTTGTTTGCGGGAGTGCGAGAACCTATTGCAGCGGACCGCTTGGGGTAAGCGAGGCGATGATCGCTTGCGCGGCCTTGCGCGGATCGGCGGCCTGCCAGATGGGGCGGCCCACAACGATGTGGTCGGCACCCGAAGCGATCGCGGCCAAGGGCGTGGTGATACGTTTCTGATCGCCCGGGTCTGTACCTTCGGGCCGGACGCCGGGGGTGACGATCAGCTTGCCGCTTGCCTCTGGGAGGGCACGGATAAGTGCTGCTTCGTGCGGTGAGGCGATGACGCCATCTGCCCCGGCGGCAAGCGCGCGGGCAGCGCGTTCGCGGACCAGATCGGCGACGGAACCTTCGCGATACAGACAGTCATCCAGATCGGCGCGGTCGAGCGACGTCAGGATCGTGACGGCAAGGATCTTGAGGCCAGAGGCCCCTGCCCCATCCTTGGCCGCACGGACAACGTGGGGGTCGCCATGGACCGTCAGGAAATCGAGGTCGAATTGCGCAAGTCCACGGACCGCGGCCGCAACGGTCGCGCCGATGTCAAAGAGCTTCATGTCAAGGAAGATGCGCTTGCCCATATCGTCCTTGAGTTCGCGGGCAAGGGCGAGGCCGCCGCCGGTCAGCATGCCGAGGCCGATCTTGTAGAAAGAGACCGTGTCGCCCAGCGTTTCGGCCAGTTTCAGACCATCGAGGGCGTTGGGCACGTCAAGGGCCACGATCAGGCGGTCGTCAGACATGGTATCATCCTTTGCGGGTTGGAGGCGTCTTGCGACCGGGATCGCGGGGTGTCAAGTCTGCTGCAAAATCGGAGGACCGGATGGATATCCTGCTAGAGGTATGTGTCGACAGCCCGCATGGGCTGATGGCGGCGATTGATGGCGGTGCGGACCGGGTCGAGCTTTGTTCAGCCTTGGCTCTTGGCGGACTGACGCCGACCTATTCCCTGATGGCTTTGGCGGGCGGCGAGGAAATGCCCGCCGTCGCCATGATCCGGCCCCGTCCAGGCGATTTTGTCTGGACGCAGGAAGAAGTGGATCACATGCAGGGCGAGATTGATGATGCCCTTGAACTCGGGATGCAAGGGATTGTCATCGGCGCGAACCGGGCGGACGGGCGGCTTGATTCCAAGGTGCTGAAAGAGTTGCTCAAGGACATTGATCCTTCGGTCGACAAGGTGCTGCATCGTTGCATCGACCTGACGCCCGATCCGGTCGAGGCGGTTGAAACCGCCGTAGCGCTGGGGTTCACACGTATCCTGACATCAGGCGGCGCTGTGCGGGCGGTCGATGCCTTGGGCCGGATCAAGGCGATGTGCGACCGGGCGCGCGGGCGGATCGAGATTTTGCCGGGATCGGGGATCACAGCCGATAATGTGGGGAGTTTTCTGGCGCTTTTGCCGGTGACGCAGATTCATGCCTCGTGTTCCATCGCCCTTCCTCAGAACCCGCGTGCGGTTGCCCTTGGTTTCACGGGCGAGACGCGGCGCGAGACGGATGCCGATGCCGTTCTGGCGATGCGCGAGGCGCTGACGCGGATCGGCTGACCGTGGGCGAATTTCCCGACTGTTGCCCTTGCGCAACGCATTTGCGAGCCCCAGATAACTGACGAGGCCCGACTAAAAGGGTGTGCCGCCTCTGCGGGCATCCGGACACCCGGGCGCTTTAGCAAAGGAGAATACCCATGAACCTTGAAAAGTTCACGGAACGGTCGCGCGGTTTCCTGAATGCTGCCCAGACCATCGCGATGCGGGAAAGCCACCAGCGGCTGATGCCCGAACATCTGCTCAAGGCCTTGATGGACGATACCGAAGGGCTGGCGGCGAACCTGATCAATGCATCCGGCGGTGACGCGGCGCGTGTGCGCGAGGCGGTCGATCTGGCCGTGGCGAAACAGCCCAAGGTGACGGGCGATGCGGGGCAGGTCTATACGGACAGCTTGCTCGTCAAGGTGTTGGACGAAGCCGAAAAGATTGCGACCAAGGCGGGCGACAGTTTCGTTCCCGTGGAGCGCATTCTGATGGCGCTGACCATGATCAAGTCCAAGGCCAAGGACGCGCTGGATGCGGGCCGCGTGAATGCGCAGGCGCTGAATGCGGCGATCAAGGAAGTACGCAAGGGCCGCACGGCAGACTCCGCGAGTGCGGAAAACAGCTATGACGCGCTGAAGAAATATGCCCGCGACCTGACTGAGGCGGCAGAGCAGGGCAAGATCGACCCGATCATCGGTCGCGACGAGGAAATCCGCCGCGCGATGCAGGTTCTGTCGCGCCGGACCAAGAATAACCCGGTCCTGATCGGGGAACCCGGCGTCGGGAAAACCGCGATTGCCGAAGGGCTGGCCCTGCGGATTGTGGATGGCGACGTGCCGGAATCGCTTCGCAACAAAAAGCTCCTCGCGCTCGACATGGGCGCGCTGATTGCGGGGGCCAAGTATCGCGGTGAGTTCGAGGAACGGCTGAAGGCCGTCCTGAACGAGATCACGGCGGCGGCTGGCGAGGTTATCCTGTTCATCGACGAGATGCACACGCTGGTTGGCGCGGGCAAGGCGGATGGTGCGATGGATGCGGCTAACCTGATCAAGCCTGCGCTGGCGCGGGGTGAGTTGCATTGCGTGGGCGCGACGACGCTCGATGAATACCGCAAGTATGTGGAGAAGGACGCGGCTTTGGCGCGGCGGTTCCAGCCGATCATGGTCGAGGAGCCGACGGTCGAGGACACGATCAGCATCCTGCGCGGGATCAAGGAAAAGTATGAGCTGCACCACGGGGTGCGGATCAGCGACTCGGCCCTTGTTGCCGCTGCGACGCTGTCGCACCGCTACATCACGGACCGTTTCCTGCCGGACAAGGCCATCGACCTTATGGACGAGGCGGCGAGCCGTCTGCGGATGGAAGTGGACAGCAAGCCCGAGGAACTGGACGCGATCGACCGGCAGATCCTGCAGCTGCAGATCGAGGCCGAGGCGCTGAAGAAAGAGGACGATGCAGCGTCCAAGGACCGGCTTGCCAAGCTCGAGAAAGAGCTGGGCGACCTGATGGAGCAGTCTGCGACGATGACGGCCAAGTGGCAGGCCGAGCGTGACAAGCTCGAGTCGGCGCGGGGGCTGAAGGAACAGTTGGAACGGGCACGGGCGGACCTTGAGATCGCCAAGCGGGAGGGCAATCTGGCCAAGGCCGGGGAGCTGTCCTATGGGGTGATACCGTCGCTGGAACGGCAGTTGGCGACTTCCGAGGCGGATAGTGACGGGCGCATGGTTGAAGAAGCCGTGCGGCCGGAGCAGATCGCCGAGGTCGTCGAACGCTGGACGGGTATCCCCACGAGCCGGATGCTCGAAGGCAAGCGGGACAAGCTGCTGCGCATGGAGGACGAGATCGGCAAGCGCGTGATCGGCCAGAAACAGGCCGTGCGGGCGGTGTCCAATGCTGTCCGCCGGGCTCGGGCGGGTCTGAACGACGAGGGGCGGCCTTTGGGCAGCTTCCTTTTCCTGGGGCCGACCGGCGTGGGCAAGACCGAGCTGACCAAGGCGCTGGCCGAGTTCCTGTTTGACGATGACTCTGCAATGGTCCGCATCGACATGTCGGAGTTCATGGAAAAGCATGCGGTGGCGCGGCTGATCGGTGCGCCTCCGGGCTATGTCGGGTACGAGGAAGGCGGCGTTCTGACCGAGGCGGTGCGACGCAGACCCTATCAGGTTGTGCTGTTCGACGAGGTCGAGAAGGCGCATCCGGACGTGTTCAACGTGCTGCTGCAGGTGCTGGATGACGGTGTTCTGACTGATGGTCAGGGGCGTCATGTGGACTTCAAGCAGACGCTGATTGTGCTGACGTCGAACCTTGGGGCGCAGGCGCTGAGCCTGTTGCCGGACGGGTCGGATGCGTCCGAAGCGAAGGCCGAGGTAATGGAAGCGGTCCGGCAGCATTTCCGGCCAGAATTCCTGAACCGTCTGGACGAGACGATCATCTTTGACCGTCTGGGCCGGGCCGACATGACCGGGATCGTCGACATCCAGCTGCAGCGGCTTGAAAAGCGGCTGGCGGGGCGGAAGATCACGCTTGATCTGGATGATGGCGCGCGGAAGTGGCTGGCTGATGAGGGCTATGACCCGGTGTTCGGAGCACGGCCGCTCAAGCGGGTGATCCAGCGGGCGCTGCAGGACCAGTTGGCCGAGATGATCCTGGCCGGTGAAGTGCTGGACGGCGACACCATCCCCGTTTCGGCGGGGGTGGACGGGCTGATCGTGGGGAGCCGCGTGTCAGGATCGAACCGGCCGAAGCCTCAGGATGCTGTTCTGCACTGAGCGGGGCCAGATCGGCAGAAAGTGGCGGTTGTCCGGTGGGGCAGCCGCCATTTTGTTGTTGTGGGGGCGCTCGTCCGCGCGACGCGCGACCCCGCTGGCGTGGTTGCCGGCGGGGTGAACCTGGCCCTTGGTCAGTTCTCGTTGATGTCGTGGTCGATGTGTTTGACCTGGCCCTCGTGGCGGCCAAACACTGCGCGCAGGGCGACGTAGGCGATCAGGGACATGACCGCGAAGATGACCAGCGACACCGCCGGGGTGACCTGAAGGATGCCGGTCAAAAGGAGAAGCCCCATCGCGGCGGCGCCCAGAGCGAAGCCGAGGAAGATGAAGGCGGGGATGATGACTTCGAGGATGGCGAGGACCATCCCGGCAGAAAGCCAGACCCACCATTCAGTCCAGAGATGGGACATCACAGTTTTCCTTTGAGCATCTTGAACGCATCACCGAAGGCGTCCATCGCATTGGCGGGCAGGATGATCGTCTGCGACCCGGCATTGCCGCCGAGTTTGTTAAGCGCCTCGACCTGTTTCAGAGCGACCTGATACTGCGCCGCCTCGAGCCCGTTTTCACGGATGGCGCCGGCGATGGTCGTGGTGGCATAGGCTTCGGCATCGGCGAGGACACGGCGGGCCTTGGCCTCTTGCTCGGCGGCGTAAAGCTCGGCCTCGGCGTTGAGTTCCACGGCGCGTTTGCGGCCTTCGGCCTCGGTCACCTGGGCGCGGCGGGCGCGTTCGGCGTTAAGCTGTTGCAGCATCGCGGCGCGGGTTGCGTCGTCGAGGTTGACGTCGAGGATCTCGGCCCGCGTCACTTCGATCCCCCAGTCATCGACCATGGCGCGGACCTGTTCGCGGATGTTCTGCGTGAGTTCGTTGCGGTTGGACTGAACCTGATCGAGTTCCATCTTGCCGATTTCGGAGCGGACAATGCCCGCCACGGTGGTGGCGATGGCGGCGTCGACGTCACGGATACGGTAGACGGTCTTTTCCGGTTCGGTGATGCGGTAGAAGACCGAGGTTTCGACCTTGACCAGCACGTTGTCGGTCGTGATCGCGTCCTGATGGGCGGTGGGAAGCTGGCGTTCGAGGATCGAGACCTTGTGGGCCACGCGATCGAGAAAGGGGATCACGAAGTTGATGCCGGGCCCCAGAACGGCGCGAAGGCGGCCGAAGCGTTCGACGACAAATTTGTCGGACTGGGGGACGATCCGCACGCCTTTGGCGATGCAGAGGATGATGAAGATCGCCAGGAGAATCAGGAAGATGTTCCCGCCGACGAGGTCGGCCAGCTGATTTTCAATGTTCATTTTGCCAATCTCATTGATCATGTCCGCAGAATATGGGGCCTGAAACGGGGATGCGCAATCAGGATGGATTTTCGGTGAGCCTTGTCCGCAGGCGGTGCTGCAGAAAGGGGATGGCGTCGGTCTGGCTAAGGTAAGTGCTGGGCGGGATCAGGCGCCAGCCCTGGCCTTCGTCGCCGAAGACGATGTCCTGTTCGGCTGTGGCGGGAAGGCGGATGACGAAAAACCAGCCAGGAGCATGAATGCCCGAGACGGAGGGGAAGGCGCGGCGCCAGATGATGCAGTGTTCGGGGATGGTGAGGCCGACTTCTTCGCGGATTTCGCGGAGGACGGTTTGTTCCGGCGTCTCATCGCCTTCGCGGCCGCCACCGGGGAGATCCCAGAGGTTGGGAAAGGGGATGTCGGGGCGGTCGTCACGGAGGGTGACGAGGAGGTTTTCACCGATGAGGATGGCGGCTTTGGCGCCGTGGAAATCCGGTGGCATGGCGGTTCCGGTTTGGATCGACGGGATCATGCCATGGCGGGGTGGGGAGTGTTACGGGGAAAATGTGGGGGGTGGTCGTCCGCGCGACGCGCGACATCGCTTTGGTGGTAGGTTAGTGGTTTGATATTGTGGTATTATTTCTACCCTTCCTGCCGTTTTGGGGGTGTCGGTGTGTTGTCGGTATCGCGTCGGTATTACGTCGGTATTACGTCGGTATTTTTCGGGCGGTGCGTTAGGGAACTGGTCATCTTTTACCTTTTTGGTCGCCTGAGAATGGCCTGAAGCCGTGAAGAACCGGTGAATCCTGCGGCCGGTCGGCGTTTGACGATTGGGGTCGGAGGGGGCTCTGCCCCCGTCGCCTGCGGCGACCCCCCGGGATATTTGGGACCAGAAGAAGCGGGGGACCGGAAGGACGGGTTATGGTACGCTGGCTGTTGCGGGAAGGGCGTCAGGCGGCGCTGCGGGGGAGGAGTTTGCGGTCGGGGTCGGCAAGGTCGTGGTTGCTCATCAGGACGACTCCGGTGGCGTGGGAGAGGTCAATGGCGCTTTTCGTGAAAGGCGCGTTGGAGAGGACAGCGACCACGTCTAGGCCGTAGTAGCCGCTGCCTGCGATCGCCTCTTGCACGGCCTTGTTGCCGACAGGTGTGGAGTAAAGCTTGCACTGGATGCCGATGCGGATGGCGTCCTTTTCGGCGATGACGTCGATGCCCTGATCGGCAGAGGCGCTGGTGACGCGGGTTGTCCAGCCGGCCCGGGTGAGGTGATCGGCGACCCAGTATTCGAACTGTTTCGCGTCTGCGGGGACCATGTCGAGGTCGGCGTTGCGGGAGATATCGGCATCGCGGAGGGCGCCTAGCGTGGATTCGATCAGGGGCAGCGCGTCTTCGGCCGTGATGAGGGTTGCGGGGGCCTGGATGGCATCGAGAAATTCGGTCACGACGGCGAGGCGTTTGTCGGCGGTGACGGTGCCGAAATCATTGCGGCGGACGGCGCGGGAGAGATTGCGGGTCAGCGCGGCACGGTGCCGGGCGATGTGGAGGGAAAGGACATCGGTCAGCGCTTGGGCGCGATGCGGTTCGATCAGGGCCGAACGGTGGACCGAGAAACAGAAAAGCCCGGCGATGACCGCGGGGAGGTAGAGGAACACCGGACCTGCGGCCCCGAAGAGGGCCGAGAAGGCCCATGCGGTCAGCCCGGTGCCTGCGATGAAGCTGAGCCAGGCGCGTGGGGCGGCCGGATTGCGGCCGGCAGCCAGCATGTTGCGGCGGAAGCGGAGTTCGACCTGTTGGTGCATGTCGGTGATGTCGGTCATGTCTGCGCCTGTCAGGATTGGTTCGCCTTTCGTCATTCCGTCAGGTTCGCCGGGCAATGTGGCCCGAGTGAGGCGCAGGCCGGGAGGGGGCGTGGCACCATCGCCGGAAGGTGGGGGCCGCCTGTGGTGATTGCATTTCGGGGGGAGCGGGACTATTTCCCGATCAGCAACGGCAGGGCAGCGCATGAACTGGATTTCCAATTACGTCCGTCCGCGGATCAATTCGATCTTTTCGCGCCGCGAGGTGCCCGAGAACCTGTGGACGAAGTGCGACGAGTGCGGGACGATGCTGTTTCACCGCGAACTGTCGGACAATCTGCATGTCTGCACCAACTGCGGGCATCACATGGCGATTACCCCGCGTGAGCGGTTCAAGGCGCTGTTTGACGGCGGGGTCTTTGTCGAAGTGAAGGTGCCCGAGCCGATTGCCGACCCTTTGCAGTTCCGGGACCAGAAAAAGTATGTCGACCGGCTGAAAGAGGCGAAGAAGACGGTTGGCGAAAAGGAAGCGATGCTGGTCGCCGAGGGTGAGGTGGGGCGGACGCCGATGGTGGTGGCGGCGCAGGACTTCAGCTTCATGGCCGGTTCGATGGGCATGTATGTGGGCAATGCGATCATTGCGGCGGCTGAACGGGCTGTTGCGCTGAAGCGGCCGCTCGTGCTGTTTTCCGCCGCTGGGGGCGCGCGGATGCAGGAGGGAATCCTGTCGCTGATGCAGATGCCGCGTACGACGGTGGCGGTGCAGATGCTGAAGGAGGCGGGCCTGCCCTATATCGTGGTGCTGACGCATCCGACGACGGGTGGGGTGACGGCGTCCTATGCGATGCTGGGGGATGTGCAGATTGCGGAACCCAATGCGCTGATCTGCTTTGCGGGGCCGCGTGTTATCGAGCAGACGATCCGCGAGAAGCTGCCTGAGGGGTTCCAGCGGGCGGAGTATCTTCTGGATCACGGGATGCTGGACCGGGTGACGCCGCGTGGCAAGATCAAGGACGAGCTGGTCACCATCGTGCGGCTGCTGATGCGGCAGACGCCTGCGGTGAAGGGGGACCTGCCCGCGCCGGCGCCGGCAC
>JBGSWJ010000593.1:0-6804 GCA_041752495.1 Rhodobacterales bacterium | reverse complement strand
CGGAAGAGATCGCGGGTTTCGGTGGTCACGCAGTGCAGGCCGGGGGTGAGGCGCCAGCCTTTGTCGAGCGCGGAGAGCATGGCGGCTTCGCCTTCGACGGCGTGGACCTGGGCGCGTTCAGCGAGGGGGAGAGTAAAGGTGCCGCAGCCCGCGAAGAGATCGACGATACGGGTGGCCTTTTCCGTCGCCTTGAGGACGTGGGAGAGAAGAGTCTGTTCGCCGTGGGCGGTGGCCTGAAGGAAGGCGCCGGGGGGAGGGATGACGTCGGCGCGGCCGAACCGCTGGGCGGGGGGCATGCGGGTGACGACGGGGTCAGTGTTCCAGACGAGGCGGGCGATGCGATGGGTTTCCGCGAGGCGGGCGAGGTCGAGCGTCAGGGCCGGGGTCAGGGGCTTGTCGGTTTCGATCAGGATATCGGGACCGGCGCGGCTTTCGGTGACGGTGAGGCCAACCTCGGATTTGCGGGAGGCGGCGAGGAGGGTGAGTTCTTCGAGGGCAGGAAGGAGGGCGGTCAGGGACGAGGTGAGCAGCTTGCAGTCCGGGACCGCGACAAGGGCGTCAGAGGCGCGCGCGTGGAAACCGACCATGGCGCCGGATTTCGTGCGACGGCCCGAGAGTTTGGCGCGGCGGCGGGAGTGGGGTGGTGAGGTTTCGATCCCGGCGATTTCGGCGGTGATCCCCTGCCCTTCCAAGGCCCGGACGACGATGCCGGTTTTCCAGTCGGCAACGAAGGCGTCGTCAGCATGTTGCATCGTGCAGCCACCGCAGGATTTGAAATGGCGGCAAGGTGCGGAGACCCGGCGGGGGGAAGGGGTGAGGATGCGGGCAAGACCGTCGGGGAGGAGTTCGATCTCTTCGTCCGGGAGGGTGCGGGGGACGGGGGTTCCATCTTCGGCCCGACCCATGCCGTGATGCGTGACTGAAACGATGCGCATTATTCTGCGGCCTCGGCGCGCAGGAATCCTCCGGATTGGCGGTTCCAGTAGCGAGCGTAGAGGCCGTTGCGGGCAAGAAGGGCGTCGTGAGTACCTTCTTCGACAATCCGACCCTGATCCAGCACGATGATGCGGTCCATGCGGGCGATGGTGGACAGGCGGTGGGCGATGGCGATGACGGTCTTGTTCTGCATTGCGATGTCGAGAGCGGCCTGAATCGAGGCTTCGACTTCGGAGTCCAGGGCCGATGTTGCCTCGTCCAGAACAAGGATCGGGGCGTCCTTAAGCATGGCGCGGGCGAGCGCGATCCGCTGGCGTTGCCCGCCCGAGAGTTTCACGCCGCGTTCACCAAGGTGGGCGTCGTAACCGGTGCGTCCCTTGTAATCGACCAGACCAAGGATGAATTCGTGGGCTTCTGCCTTTTTCGCGGCTTGCTGCACTTCGGCATCGGTGGCGTCGGGGCGGCCGTAGCGGATGTTGTCGCTGGCCGAACGGTTGAACATCGCGGTTTCCTGCGTGACCATGCCGATCTGGCGGCGCAGGGATTCCTGCGTGACATCGCGGATATCCTGACCGCCGATGCGGACGGCCCCTGTTTCGGTATCGTAGAGGCGAAGAAGCAGGGACACGAGCGAGGATTTGCCAGCGCCCGAAGCGCCGACAAGGCCGATCTTTTCGCCCGGGCGGACGGTGAGGTTGATGTGCGACACGCCTCCGGATTTGCGGCCATAGGCAAATGTGACGTCATCGAACTGAATGCCTTCGGCGCTGGCGAGGGGGACAGCGCCGGGTTTATCGGTGAGGGTGTAGGGCGGGGTCAGGGTGTGCATGCCATCCTCAACCTCGCCGACATTGGCATACATGCTCATCAGCGAAAAGCTGACCCAGCCGGTCATCTGGGCGATGCGGAGGGCGACGGTGCCGGTGGAGGCGATGTCACCTGCCGTTGCGGCGCCCTGGGACCAGAGCATGAGGGTGAGGCCGACCATGAGGACGGGAAGCGTGCCCGCGATAACCATGAGGTAAAGGCGGAAGGTGGTCGAGACGGTGCCAAAGGTCATCGTCCGGTCGCGGTAGTCGCGCATGGCTTCCACGGCGGCTTCGTCTTCGAATTCGGTATGTGCGAAAAGGATGACGGTGCGCATGTTGGTGATCGTATCGACCACCTGACCGGTGACGACGGCGCGGGAGGCGGCGCGCTGTTCGGCCTGCGCACGGATGCGGGGAAGGAAGTTTGTGATGAACAGGAGGTAGGCCGCGAGCCAAAGGGCGAGGACGGCACCGATGCGCCAGTCGATCGACAGGACGAGGATCATCGTGGCCAGGATCGAAGCCAGCGCAAAGATCACGGTGTTGAGGGTTTCCACCACGACTTCGGTCAGGGCGCGGGCGGCCTGCATCTGTTTCTGCGCAATGCGGCCCGCAAAATCGTTGTCAAAGAAGGTGATGGCCTGGCCCATCGTCCAGCGGTGCAGGCGCGAGAGGACAAGGACGTTGAGATTGGGGCTGATGGCGATGCCCTGAAAGGCGGCCGAAAGGCCGTAGGACAATGGGCGGATCAGGATCAGGAAGACGGCGGCAAAGATGAGCAGACCGCTGTTGGCGGACCAGAGGTTTTCCGGGCCCGTGGCCTGGGCCGCGTCGATGACATGACCCAGAAGCATGGCGGCAAAGACTTCGGCGGCGCCAGCGATGGCCGAGATGACGCCTGCGACAAGGAGAACGCCCCAGGTGCCCTTGACCGCCCAGGCAAAGAACGGGGCGAGGCGGTTGGGGGGCGGGGTGATGTCGTCGTCAAATGGGCGCACAAGACCGCCCAGGCGCAGAAGCAAGCCATTGCTGAGCGCCGGGCGTGATGTCATTCGGCGGCCTCGTCTGTCAGTGAATCGCCGATGAAACCGCCTGACTGGCGGGACCAGAGACGGGCATAGAGACCACCGCGTTCGAGGAGGGCATTGTGAGAGCCATCTTCGACAACCTGACCCTGATCCAGCACGACGATCCTGTCCATCCGGGCGATGGTAGAGAGGCGGTGCGCAATGGCGATCACGGTCTTGCCCTCCATCATGCCGTAAAGGGTTTCCTGAATGGCCGCTTCGACTTCGGAGTCGAGGGCCGAAGTGGCCTCGTCCAGAACGAGGATGGGGGCATCCTTGAGGATCACGCGGGCGAGTGCAATGCGCTGGCGCTGTCCGCCAGAGAGTTTCACGCCGCGTTCACCGACAAGTGCGTCAAACCCCTTGCGCCCGGCGGCATCGCGCAGGTCGGGAATGAAGCTCATCGCTTCGGCCTTTTCGGCGGCGCGGATCAGGTCAGCCTCAGTCGCGTCGGGGCGGCCGTAGAGGATGTTGTCGCGGACCGAGCGGTGAAGCAGGGAGGAATCCTGCGTCACAACGCCGATAGAGGCGCGCAGGGAATCCTGCCGGACGGCGGTGATGTTCTGGCCGTCGATTTCGATCACCCCGCCTTCGGCATCGCGGAGGCGGAGGAGGAGATTGACGAGTGAGGACTTGCCAGCGCCCGAGCGGCCGACAAGGCCGATCCGTTCGCCGGGGGCGATGGAAAGCGCGATGCCGTTCAGGCCGCCATAGCCTTTGCCGTAGTGGTGGGTCACGTTCTTGTAGGCGATGGCGCCTTTGGTGACCTGAAGCGCGGGGGCGTTCGGGGCGTCGGTGACGGTTTGGGGAACGGCAATGCTTTGCAGCCCTTCGCGGATGGTGCCCATGTGTTCAAAGGTGCGGACCGTCATCCACATGATCCAGCCGGTCATGGTGTTGAGACGGAGCGCCATGGCGACGGCTGCCGCAACCTCGCCCACCGAAAGGTTGCCGTTCGACCAGAGCCAGAGAGCGGGGCCGATAACGAGGAGCATGGCGGCAGAATTAAAGAGAGCCATGGCACCCTGTTGAGCCGCAAAGATCCGCATCAATGCGCCAAACCGCAGGCGGTGGCGGCGCATGGCGGTGCGGGCAAAGCGTTCTTCGCGGGTGGCGTGGGCGAAGAGTTTGACGGTTTCGATATTGGAATAGCTGTCCACCACCCGCGCCGTAACGCGGGAATTGGCATGGCTGTTCTTTTCAGACGCCTTGCCCGCGCGGGGGGCATACCAGAGGACGAAGCCGACGAAGGCCGCGATCCAGAGCGCCATGGGCAGGGCGAGGACGATATTCATGCCCGAAAGCAGGATCAGGGTCGCAATCGCAAAGACGGCGGCCTGAAAGAAAGCCTCGAACAGGAGGAAGGACGAGTCTTCGACGGCGTAGCCCACGTTCAGGACGCGGTTGGCCAGACGACCGGCAAAGTCGTTCTGGAAGAAGCCGACGGGCTGACCCAGCATGTGTTTATGTGAACGCCAGCGGGCCTGAATGACCATGTTCGTCGAGATGCCCGAGAAGAGGACGATGGCGTTGAAGGCCAGGATCAGCGGGCGGATCAGGAGAAGGAGGAGGGCGGCGACCAGCACCTCGCCCCCGTTGTCCTGCCAGAAGGTGGCGGGGCCTGCGTTCATCAGGTCAACCAGACGCCCGGCATACCAAATGAGACCCAGTTCAAGCAGGGCCATGACGATTACTCCGCTGCGTCTTCGACAATCTGGTCGCCGAGGAAGCCGCCCGACTGCCGCGCCCAGAGGCGGGCATAGATGCCGCCCTGCTGGATCAGGCTGTCGTGCGAGCCGTCCTCGATCACGCGGCCGTCGTCCATCACGATGATCCGGTCCATCTGGGCTATGGTGGACAGGCGGTGGGCGATGGCGATGACGGTCTTGCCCTGCATCATGCGATAGAGCGTTTCCTGAATTGCGGCTTCGACTTCGGAATCGAGGGCCGAGGTCGCCTCGTCCAGAACAAGGATCGGGGCGTTTTTCAGGATGACCCGGGCCAGTGCGATCCGCTGGCGCTGACCGCCGGATAATTTGACGCCGCGTTCGCCGACCTGCGCCTCGTATCCGGAGCGCCCTTCTCCATCCTTGAGTTTGAGGATGAAATCATGCGCTTCGGCCTTTTCGGCGGCGGCGATCATGTCGGCTTCGGTCGCGTCGGGGCGACCGTACATGATGTTGTCGCGGACCGAACGGTGGAGGAGGGCGGTATCCTGCTGAACCATGCCGATGGCGGAGCGGAGGCTGTCCTGCGTCACGTCGCGGATATCCTGACCGTCGATCAGGATGCGGCCTGCGTCGGGATCGTAAAACCGCAGGATCAGCTTGACGAGGGTCGATTTGCCAGCGCCAGAACGGCCGACGAGGCCGACCTTCTGGCCCGGTTCGATGGTCAGCGTGACGGGGCCAAGGCCGCCGGCCTTGCGGCCGTAGCGGTGGTCAAGGTCGATCAGGTCGATCTGGCCGTTGGTCACGGTCAGGGGTTTGGCCTGCGGCGCGTTGACCAGCGTGATGGGCTGGGCGATGGTCTGCATCCCTTCGACAACGACGCCCAGATTCTGGACGAGGTTCGTCGTGGCCCACATGATCCAGTAGGTGAGGTTGTTGAGCCGCAGGACGAGCGCGGTGGCCGCCGCGACGGCACCGACCGAGGCCGCGCCGGTGTACCAGAGCCAGAGCGCCAGCCCGGAGACGCCCACGATCAGGAAGCCATTGAGCATGGTCAGGGTCGAATCCATGATCGTGATGATCCGCATTTCGCGGAAGAGCGCCTGACGCGCGTTCTCGATCGCTTCGTGGGCGTAGCCGATCTCACGGTCGTGGTGGGCGAACATCTTGACCGCGTGGATGTTGGTATAGCTGTCCACGACCCGGCCCGTGATGGCCGAGCGCGCATCAGACGAGGCCGTGGCGGCAGGCCCGGCGCGACGGATCGTCCAGCGCATGAGCAACCCGTAGAGGAAGACCCAGATGATAAGCGGGATCAGCAGCAAGGGATCGGCCCCTGCGAAGAGGATCATGGAGCCGATCAGGGTCGATACGGCAAAGGTGACGGCGTCGAGAACCTGAAACACGGCTTCGCCCGCAGCGGGCGGGGTTTGCATGATGCGATTGGCAAGGCGGCCCGCAAAATCATTCTCGAACCAGCCGACGGGCTGGCGAAGGACGTGGCGGTGGGCGCGCCAGCGGATCAGGGTGCCGAAGTTGGGCAGGATCGTGTTGTGCAAGAGCGCGACATCGCCAAAGGCGATGAGCGGGCGGACAACAAGGATCAGGAGCGCGACGATGACCGCCTCGGTCCCGTGGGTGGCCCAGAAGGCAGCGGGCGTGGTGTCGGCCAGATAATCGATCAATCGTCCGACATACCAGACGATGGCGATGTCGCCGAAGGCGACGATGGCCTTCAACAGCATGGAGGCGGCAAAGATCCTGCGGAACGGCCGGATGTATTCGCGCATGAACGGCCAGAGGCGGTTTGGGGGCGCGTCTGATTGTTCATAGGAATGGTAGGGATCGACGAGGTTTTCAAAGAACCGGAACATGGACTTCGCTCCTTGGTGAGCGCGGAAACGGCAGTATGGGGTGGGGCGGGGTGCTACCTGACCGCCCGGACGGGATCGGTCAGGTCAGCAAGGCTGACGATCTGAAATCCCGTTGCGCATACTGCAATCTCCGTGTTGTCCGATGATCCGGATAGACGAGTCTTTCCGTGCTGTCACCCCCCAAAAATGTACTGTGCACCCCCAAGGAACGCACTTTTCAGGCGAGAAGGGCGTCTTTGGTCAGGGTAAAGCCCGAGGCGATCCAGCGGGATTCGAGATCCTTTAGCCTGGCGCCAAGGGCGGGGCCCTGCAATGCGGGCATGAGATCGGCGGCGCGGACGGGAAAGGTTTGAGCCGCGCCGTGGGTTGCCGCCGCACGGTCGGCGGGGTCGATTTCGCGGGTCATCAGGGCGGCGCGAAGGGCGAGAACGTCAAGCGCATCTGCAGG
>JBGSWJ010000592.1:0-7132 GCA_041752495.1 Rhodobacterales bacterium | reverse complement strand
CGGTGGCGATGCGGGCGGGGGTGAGTTTGGCGCCGAGCATCAGTTCGACGACGCGTTCTTCGACCCCCGGTTCGATGGGCAGGTCGCCCACGGTGGCCCCATCGCGCAGGACGGTGGCCCGGTCGCAAAGCTGGGCGATCTCGGTGAAGCGGTGCGAGATGTAGATGACGGAACGGCCCGCATCGGCCTGTTCGCGGACGACGCGGAGCACCTTTTCCACAAGATCGGAGGGCAATGCTGCGGTCATTTCGTCAAGGAGCAACACATCCGGGCTGCTGGCCAGCGCGCGCGCGAGGTCGAGGATGCGCAGGGTAGCCAGCGGCAGATCGCCTGCCATGTCGCGCAAGTCGAGGTCGGTGATGCCGAGGGCTGCGACCCAGTGCAGGAAGGGGTCGACGGGCGTGTCGCCAAGGCGCAGGTTCTGCAAGACGTCAAGATCGCGGATCAGTGAGGGTTCCTGATAGACAGGGACGAGCCCCGCCTTGCGGGCCGCCCCCGGCGAGGCGAAGCGGCGGTCGGTGCCGTTGATTTTCAGTTGCCCGCCATCGGGGCGGAGCGCGCCGGTCAGGATCTTGACCAGCGTGGACTTGCCGGCGCCATTGGCGCCCATCAGCGCCACGACCTGGCCTTTGGCCACGGTCAGGGAGGCGTCATGCAGGGCCGAGACGGCCCCGAAACGCTTGGCAATGCCCTGCGCGTCAAGGATCGGCAGGTCCGTCTGTGTCTGCAGCATAAAGCCCGTGCCTGCCCTGTCGTGACAAACGGCCCCCGGCTTTGGACCGGGGGCCGCATTTGGTTCAGCCCGGTAGGCTTATTCGCCCGGTCCCTTGCAAGCGATGACCTGTTCCATCGTGTAAGTGGTCCAGCCGGGGATCGAGACCGAGACCGGCCATTCCGGGTCGAGGTTCGGGTTCTGACCGGCGGCGATCAGCGCCTTGCCTTCGTCCGTGTTGTTGGCCCAGAGCGCGGGCGTCACGAGGACGGTCTGGGCTGCGGGCATCTGGCCTTCGAGGATCTGGAGCGCGAGCGCCACACCGGCCCCGCCGACCGAACCGGGGTTCGTCACGGCAGCACCGACCAGACCTTCGACATTGGCAAGCTGGCCCACGAAACCGGCGTTATCGGCGCCGACGATGGGGACGAGCGGGGCTTCGGATTCGATGAAGGCGTCGACGATCACGTTGTCGATGCCGGAGGTCCAGACACCATTGATCGGAATACCCGAAGCAAGGATGTCGAGGATCTGCTGCTTGCCCTGATCCTGCTGCCAGCCGGTGAAGACTTCTTGTGCAACAGTGATGTTGGGGTATTCGGCCAAGGCGCGCTTGAAGCCGACGTCACGGTCGTTGTCGGCACCGGCACCGGCAGCGCCGCGCATGTAGACGACAGCCCCCGTGCCGCCCATCGTTTCGAACAGCCATTTCGCGCCGACATAGGCGTATTCTTCCTGGTTGTTCGAGAGGATGTAGGCGGAGGGTTCGGTCACGGCCTGGTCGACGGCCACGACGACGATGCCGGCATCGGTCGCTTCCTTGATCGCCGCATTGATCCCGTCCGCGTTGGCGGGGTTCACGACGATGGCGTCAACGCCCGCCTGAATGAGGTTGCGGATATCCTCAAGCTGGCCTGCCGCGTCGGTATTGCGGTGGGCGATGTTGAGGCTGTCGACCTTGCCCGAGGCCAGCGCCTCGGCCTTCATCGCGCAGACCATTTCTTCGCGCCAGCCGTTGCCCTGCACGGTGTTCGAGATGCCGATGGTATAGCCTTCGGCGGCGGCCGCCGATCCGAGACCTGCCAGAAGGGCCGCAGCCGCTGCACCCTGATACCAAGACTTCATATGTTACTCCTCCCAGAGTCTGATGTTGGTCGTTCCACTTTAACCGGGTTGCCTATTTAACAAAGGGGGCAAGTACGTCCCGGGCCAAAAGAAATCCGCGCTTTACCTTGGCGTCGGTGCCTTCGAAATTGCGGTCTTCGTGTTCGATGATGACGGGGCCGTCATAGCCGGCGCGGTAGAGGCCGGAAAAGATCATGCCCCAGTCCAGATCGCCAAGTCCGGGCATGCGGGGCACCTGCCAGCCGATGCCAACCGACATGATGCCGTTTTCATAAAGACCATCGCGGTCGATCATCAGGTCCTTGGCATGGACATGGACCATGCGGGGGCCGAATTCGCGGATGAAGCGGGCGACGTCGATCATCTGCCATACGAGGTGGCTGGGGTCGAAGTTCATGCCGACGCCGGGGCCCCAGTGTTCAAAGATGCGCCGCCAGATGCGTGGGTTGTAGGCGATGTTGTGCCCGCCGGGCCATTCGTCGCGGGAAAAGATCATCGGGCAGTTTTCAAAGGCCAGCGTCACACCGTTGTCGGCGGCATGGGCCACGATGTCCGGCCAGATTTCTTGCGCGCGGGTCCAGTTTTCGTCGAGCGACAGGGTGCGGTCGCCGCCGACGAAGGTGTTGACGACAGGGACGCCCATCATGGCTGCGGCAGTGATGACCTTCTTCAGGTGGCCGATGACCTGATCGCGGTGGTCGGCATCGGCGTGCAATGGGTTCGGGTAGTAGCCGAGGCCTGAGACAGTGACGCCCTTGGCGGCGAGTGCGCCCATGATGTCTGATGCCTGTGCCTTGGTCAGGCCGTCCACGTTGATGTGGGAGGTGCCTGCATAGCGGCGTTTTTCCCCCGAGGCGGCGGGCCAGCAGGCGATTTCGAGCGCGCCGAGATTGACTGAGGCTGCCCAGGCGACGACGTCCATCAGGTCGGTATCGCCGAATGGCGCGGTGAGAAGTCCGAGTTTCATCATGTTCCCCCTTTGGCCTAGACTTCTACCCAAGCATCGGTCGCGGCACTTTTCAACACGGCGTCGCAGAACTGCATCTCGTAATGGCCGTCGTCGAACGTGGCCCAGGTCGAGGTGGTCTGCCGCCCGCCTTTGGCGACGTCGCCATAGACCTGCCGGAAATAGGCGTGGAAGGTGTCGGCAAAACCTTCGACATGGCCGCCGGGCAGGCTCGCGGCGGCGGTGCCGGTGGCGTTCATCAGGCCGGGGTCGCGGAGGAGGATCTGGTTGGGGCCGTCGCGGTGGCCGATCCACATGTTGTCGGGCGTTTCGGCGCCCCAGACGGCCGAAGCCTTGGCGCCGACGATATCCCACGCGAGTGTGCCCTTACGGCCATGGCTTACCTGACTGGTCTGGACCACGCCTTTGGCCCCGTTCGGGTAGCGGAGCAGTATGAGGGCGGCGTCATCGGTGCGGATGGGGGTGGGGATCGTGTTGCCGGAGGTGGTTTTTGCGAAGGTTTCGACGGGGCCTGCGGGCTTCTGGCGGGTTTTGATGAAGGTCGAGAGGTCAGCCATGACGGCCTTGGGCTTCATGCCGGTGATGAAGCTGGTGAGATCGACCCAATGGGTGCCGATGTCGCTGACCGACCGCAGGGGGCCGCCTTCTTCGGGTTCGAGGCGCCAGTTCCAGTCGGTATCCTTGGCCAGCCAATCCTGCAGGAAGGTGCCAGTCACAAGGCGGATGTCGCCCAGTTCGCCCGCGTCGACCATGCCGCGCGCCTGTTGGTTCAGGGGGTAGAAGCGGGTGTTATAGCAGACGGTAGCGACCTTGCCTGACGCTTTGGCGGCAGTGACCATCTGGGCGGATTGGGCGGCGGTCATGGCGAGCGGCTTTTCGCAGATGACATGCCGTCCGGCAGCAAGGATCTGCATGACCTGCGGGAAATGGGCCTGATTGGGTGAGGTGACATGGACGACCTGCACCTTGGGGTCGGCCAGGAGGTCTTCGAGTGAGGCGTAGGATTTTGCCACGCCCAACGCTGCAGCGCGGTCGGCACCGCGGGAGGCGGAACTGCCCAGCACGCCTTCGATACGCACCCCAAGCCGGCGGAGTGCGCCGATATGGACGGTGCCGATGAAACCGGTGCCGATAACGGCGGCGCCGATCTGGCTGAAATCAGTCATGGATCCCTTCTCCTCGTGCTGTGACTGACGCGTTCCGGTCCTTTATCCCGGACCGGTGTGCGGCGTCAGCGACAGCCCCTCCGCCGCTGACCTTTCTGTGATCCGCGATTCGCTGCAAGCAGATTTTCATTTTCTGTGATTTGAAAATATGTGATTTGGCCTTTGACTCGCCTTACATGCGACTGATCGGCGAGACTCGGTTCCGAAGGAGGATCAGCGGGCTTGCGGGACGGGGATGGGACGGGCATTCAGTGCGGGACAACGCAGGATGCAGGAGATGCCCGCGCCTGCCCGAGGAGGAAGACCGCTGTGACCGAGACCCCGACCGCCTTTGCCTCTGGTGGCACGCCGTTTGCCATGCGCCCCTATCACCGCCGCTGGCTGTTGAACGAAGCGTCGCGCCTGTTCGATTTCTTTGGCGCGACCTCGGTCAACTTTGCGGGCGGGTTCCATTCGCTGGCTGCCGATGGGAGCCCCCTGCCCGGCCTGCCGCGCGAATTGTTTGCGACCTGCCGGATGGTGCATTGCTTTGCGGCGGGGATGGTGCTGGGCCATCCGGGGTCGGATGATATCGTCGACCACGGCATCACCTATCTGCGTAAGGCGCATCGGGATCAGACCCATGGCGGATATGTCTGGGGGTTGGACGACACGGGCGTGGTGCGGGGCGACAAGCTGGCCTATGGGCATGCCTTCGTGCTTCTGGCAGCGGCATCGGCGGGCGAGGTTGGCCATCCGGAGGCAAAGGCGCTGCATGATGACGCCTTCGAGGTGATCCGAAGCCGGTTCTGGGAGGCGTCGGCAGGCGCGGTGCAGGACGAGTTCCGGCAGGACTGGTCCGCCTTTTCGGACTATCGCGGACAGAATTCCAACATGCACATGACTGAGGCGCTGATGGCCGCCTATGAAGCCTGGGGCGAGACCGAATGTCTGGCGATGGCGGAAAGCATCGCGGCGCGGATCATCAATCTGAACGCCCGTGCGGCGGGCTGGGTCGTGCCCGAGCATTACCGGAGCGACTGGTCGGTTGACCGGGACTATGCCGGTGATCCGATGTTCCGCCCGGCGGGGACGACACCGGGCCATGCGCTGGAATGGAGCCGTCTGCTCATCCAGTTGTGGCATCTGGGCGGGCAGCGGCATGACTGGATGCCCGAGGCGGCGCGGGGGCTGTTCCTGACGGCGGTGACCAACGGCTGGTCGGCCCCGCGCGGCGGGTTCCACTATACGCTTGGGTGGGATGGCAGGCCTGCGATGACGCACCGGTTCTGGTGGCCGGTGACCGAAGGGGCTGCTGCGGCGCATAGTCTGGGCGCGACGCTGGGCGATCCGGTGTTCGAGATGTGGTACCGGCATATCTGGGCGGTCTTGCAGCGCGATTACATTGATCCTGCACACGGCGGCTGGTGGGCCGAGGTGGACGGGAACGGGCAGCCGCTGGAGACGGTATTCGTGGGCAAACCGGATATCTATCATGCGCTGGGGGCCTGCCTGATCCCGTTGTTGCCGCCCAGCGCCGGGCTGATGCATGGGCTGAAGGGTCTGGGGCCGGAGGCACTTTGACGCCTTCGCACGGCTGACGGGACGGCCCCCGCATAGGGGCCGTTTCCTGCGGGGGCATCGGGTTTTGTGATGAAGCCGCAGGCAAAACCGTTGTGTGACGGCAGCGGAGCCCGGGGGCGCGGCTGTGCCGGGCCCAAGGGCGACAGAATCCACTTGCGCTTGGTGGACCTGTGTCAATCTTGATGCGGGGGATGTTGTGCCGGGTCTGGCGCAATGCGCCCCGCCTGAGAGGGACGAAAGCATGACCGCCACCCGCTGCACTGACCCCGTGATCCTGAACCAGTGGCATCCGCTGCATCCTGCGGACCAGATGGCAGCGGGCAAGGTGGTGCGGACTGTCCTGCTGGAAGAGCCGCTGTGCCATGCCTTGAACGCGTCCGGCGCGCCGATGGTGTGGTGGGCGGGGGGGCCTGCGCCGGTGTTGGACGGGTCGGTGCCATCGCCTTTGCCGGCGCGGCTGGACTACGGGTTCCTGTGGGCGAGCCTTGGGACGCCGCCTGTGGACCTGTTCCCCTTTCCAGAGACCTCGGAACCCGACCGCCGCAATCTGGCCACCGGGACATTCGGCGTGCATGTCTCGGCCGGGCGCGCGATAGAGAACTTTCTGGATATGGGGCATTTTCCCTTTGTCCACACGGGGATCTTGGGCGAGGAGCCGCATACCGAGGTCAAGGAATATGATGTCGAGATTGCCGCCACGCGGGACGAGGTGCTGGCGACGCGGTGCCGGTTCTATCAGCCCAAGGCAGCGGCGGCCTCGACCTCGGGCGCGGAGGTGGAGTACATTTACCGCGTGCCGCATATCAACTGCGCGATCCTTTACAAGTCGAGCCCGAATGACCTTGAGCGGCTGGATGCGATTGCGCTGTTCGTGCAGCCCGTGGGGCCGGAGCAGGTGATCGCCCACACGTTCATGAGCATTCTGGACGACGAGAGCAGCGATACCGGGATACGGCTGTTCCAGCAGACGATCTTTGGTCAGGACAAGCCGATCCTGGAAAACCAGTTCCCGCGCCGCCTGCCGCTTGCCCCCCGGGCCGAAACGCCGATCCGGGCGGACAAATCATCCATCGCCTATCGCCGCTGGCTGGCGGCCAAGGGGCTGACCTATGGGGTGATCCCTGCGGTGGCCTGATCGTGGCGGGGCCGTCGTTTCCCTTTATTCCTGAACAACTGACTGGGTCCTGCTGATGACCATGCCCTTGACCGATCCCTGGTTTCCCATCGCATCCTCGACCGACCTTGCCCTGCGGCATGTCTTTCAGGCGCGGCTGTTCGGGCAGGAATATGCGGCGTGGCGGGCGGATGACGGGTTTGTCAATCTGTGGGAAAACCGCTGTCTGCATCGCGGGGTGCGGCTGTCGATCGGAATCAATGACGGGGCCGAACTGAAGTGCCAGTACCACGGCTGGCGCTATGCCAACCGGACAGCGGGCTGCACCTATATTCCAGCCCATCCGGCCGATGCCCCGGCGCGGACGATCTGCAACAACATCTTTCCGGTGGCCGAGGCGCATGGGATGATCTGGACGCGGACGGACGGGCGGACGGACGCCCCGCCCCCTGCCCCGCCCGAGCCTGTGGCCGGGGATGCGCTTG
>JBGSWJ010000591.1:0-4349 GCA_041752495.1 Rhodobacterales bacterium | reverse complement strand
CCCCCGTGGACGCGCTCCTTGCCCGATCCTATCCGCGCCTCCTGCGGCCCGATTACCCGCCCTCGGTCATGGTCATGGCCCTGCCCATCATCAGCCGCGCCCAGCCCGCTCTGGTCGCCTGCGGCACCTACTTCGTGGTCGAGGATCACGATGGCAGCATCATCGGCGCAGGTGGCTGGACAAGGGCAGGGCGCATCCGTGGCGAACGACCCACCGGAAACATCCGCCACGTCGTCACCGACGACCGCCAGACCCGCCGCGGCGTCGGGCGCAGCCTCATGACGCAGGTCATCCGCTCTGCTGCTCTGGCACGCATCGTGCACCTTAACGACGATGCAGCCAATCCGTCGCCCTAAGGCTGCGACTTGAGCGCAACCGCCTTGGGGTCGCAGTAGACGGTGACACACGGCAGCAGGTCATCGACATCAGGAACCGTGTAGCCCGGCGCATCCCCGATCTCGACAAAGACACCACCGCCCGGCTCGACGATGGTCGGCGGCGTGTTGCGCTGGTCGGAGAGGGCGTCGAAAGAGAGGAACCCAAGCCACCGCGCATCGGTCAGGGCATCCTGCACCCACTCCCAGTCCTCGTCCGTGTTGGCGTAGGGCAGACCGTTCGGGAGCACCGGCTGCATGGCCTGTTACAAAGCGATGCATGATGCGCCCAAGCCGTCGGTCGCAGTGGTGGAGGATGTCGATTACCCCAATGCGGTGGCCTTATACTGGGGCGAGGTCAACGGGACCGTTCACAAGGCCTTTTGCATGACGGGAGCCCTGACAATCGGTGTCGTGCGCGATCTTGGAGACCTGCCGCATGGTTTCCCGGTTGTGGCCGGCAGCATCGGCCCAAGCCATGGCTTGCCCATGTCCGGACAATTGGTGTGCCGGTGCGGGTGATTGGGCTGGAGGTACGGCAGGGCGATCTCGTCCATGCTGCCCGGCATGGTGCCGTCGTGGTTCCACCCGAGGTTATCCCCCATTTGGCAGCGGCTATCCGAAAGCTGCAGGAAACTGAGAAGCTGGTCCTGGCCCCGGCTCGCCAGCCGGGCCTTGACTTCACATTTTCGAGGCGGCCTGGTCGTCGTTTGAGAAGGCACGGACCTGAAAAGGTCCCGCCATTAGACCTTGGGGTCAGGGTTCTCGGTGTGGCCGTCGATCACCATAACCTGTCCCGATACTCGTGAGCCGCTGTCGGATGCGAGGAACAGCGCCATGGCCGCGACATCGGCGGCGCGTGCGAAGCAGCGAAGCGACGTGCCTTCCAGGTAGGCATTGCGGATGGCCTCGGGTGTCGTGCCCTTCGCCGCAGCTTCGCGCGTGATCACACCGTCTATGCGCGGCCCCTCGACACAAGCAGGAGCGATAACATTGGCGCGGATGCCGAATGGCCCAGCCTCCATAGCCACGGTTTTCATCAGGCCGTTCATCGCCCATTTCGACACGACGTAGGGGGCGCGATAGGGAGTGCCGAACATGCCGGACGTCGATCCGGTGAAAAGGATGCAACCCCGCCTGGCGGCCTTCATCATCGGCAGCGCACCCTGCACGGCCAGGATGGCACCCGTCAGGTTGACATCCAGACAACGGCGATAGGAAGCGATGTCCAGATCTTCCACCAGTGCCGTCTGTCCGGCGATTCCCGCATTCGCGCACAGCGTCTCAAGCCCGCCCCAATCCTTCCGGACCCGATCGAATAACGCCGTCATCGCGGTGGGGTCAGAAACATCCAAGCAGTCGGCCCGCCAATCGCCGGGACAGTGTGCCAATGCCTCTGCATCGACATCGGTGATCCAGACGCGCCAGCCGGCATTTGTAAACCACTGTGCTATTGCCTTGCCGATGCCCGAAGCCCCCGCAGTGATGAGAACGCGGCGATCAGACATTAGGCCGGATCCGGGCCCCAGATTTGTCGGCGAAGGCCGCCAAACGTGTGCGTGCCTCGGGCTGAGTGTTGACGACACCGGCTACGCAAGCTTCGGCGTAGGCGGCATCAAGGGCGGACATGTTTTGCATATGGCTGACTGCCGAGCAGATCGCGAAGTTAGTCAGCGGCAAGTTCTCGGCACATCTGCGGGCAAGCGCAACCGCATGGGCGAGAGAGTCCTCGACCAGGTATTGCGCCAAGCCAAGGTCTATCGCCTCTTGTCCCTGATAGACCCGGCCAGTCAGCATCATGTCCACTATCCGCGCCTTGCCGATCAAGTTGGTCACACGGATCGTGGCACCTCCGCCCGTGAACAGGCCACGCTGGCCCTCTGGCAGTGCAAAATAGGTGGAGTGATCAGCCACGCGGATGTGGGCGGCGGACGCCAGTTCAAGCCCGCCGCCCTCGACCGCACCCTTGAGCGCGGCGATGACCGGGACTCCGCCGTATTCCATCTTGTTGAACGCCTCGTGCCAGCGCAGGCACAACTGCCAGAACTCGGCCGGGGTCCGGTCGGCCTTTTGGTGTTCCACCAAATCAAGGCCCGCGCAGAAATGCGTGCCCGCGCCCGCCAGAACGACGGCGCGGACACCGGCGCGGGGCGCCGTCGAGAAGAAGGCGACAAGCTCCTCGATCGTTTCAGCGTTCAGTGCATTGCGTTTGGCCGCGCGGTTCAGCGTTACGACGTGGACGCCATCGTCATGCGCTTCGATCGCAAGGTTTGCATAGTGCGCGGGGTCGATGGTTGTTGTCATTCGGATTGTCCTTTTCAACAAAACGGCTCAGCTGTCGAGCCATGTTCAAAGCGCAAGGCCCGCAAGACTGCGCGCACCCTGCATTGCACGGGCCGTCTGCAGGGCGACCTCTGGCAGGATGTGGTGGGCGTAGAAGTCCGCCGTCGCGATCTTGGCCTTGAGGAAATCGCTGACTTCGCCCCGGGCCATGGCCCTATCGGCCACCAGAGCCGCGCGCGCCAGTTGCCAGCCTGCAACCAGATTGCCTGCCGCCAGCAGATAGGGCGCCGATCCGCCATAGGCGGCGTTTGGATCGGACGTGGCAAGGGCCACCAGATGGCCAATGCAGGCCTCAAAGGCCTCGCGCGCGGTGCTCAACGCCACCGCGATGACCTGCGTGCGCGGGGAGCCATTCCGAAGCGCCGCTTCGGTCGCGGCGACCATGTCGGCCAAGCGCCGGGCGGTCCTGCCACCGTCGCGCAGAGTCTTGCGCCCAAGGAAGTCATTGGCCTGAATGGCGGTCGTGCCTTCGTAGATCGGCAGGATGCGCGCGTCGCGGTAGTATTGCGCGGCGCCGGTTTCCTCGATGAAGCCCATGCCGCCATGGACCTGCACCCCTAGCGAGGTGACCTCGACCGCCATTTCGGTGGCAAAGCCCTTGACCAGAGGCACCAGAAATTCGGCCATGGCCTGCGCCTCTGCTTCGCCGGCCGCATCGGCGCGGTCCTGACATCCGGCGGCGAAGATTGCCATCGCGCGGCAGCCTTCGGTCAGGGCGCGCATCCGGCCGAGCATGCGCCGCACATCAGGATGGTGAATGATGGCGACGGCGCCCGGCGCGCTGCCATCCACAGGGCGGCTTTGCAAACGGCTTCTGGCATAGACCAGCGCCTGTTGCAGCGCGCGTTCGGCGATGGCCACGCCCTGCACGCCCACGGCAAAGCGGGCCGCATTCATCATCGTGAACATGTAGTCGAGCCCGGCATTCTCCTGCCCGATCAGAAAGCCTGCGGCTCCGTCATAGGTCAGCATGCAGGTCGGGCTGGCACGGACGCCCAACTTGTGTTCGATGCTGACGCAGCGGATGGCGTTCCGGCTGCCGTCGGGCAGGAACTTGGGCACAAGAAACAGGCTGAGGCCCCGGATCCCCTTGGGCGCATCCGGGGTGCGGGCCAGCACCAGATGGACGATATTCTCCGACAGGTCATGCTGGCCGTAGGTGATGAATATCTTGGTGCCAGCGATGCGGTAGCTGTCATCACCGCCCCGTTCGGCCCGCGTGCGCAACAGGGCCAGATCGCTGCCCGCCTGCGGTTCGGTAAGGTTCATCGTGCCAGTCCAGCGGCCCGCGACGAGGTTCGGCAGGTAGGTCGCCTGCATATGTGCCGAGCCGAAGCGGCTAAGCGCCTCGATCGCGCCATCGGTTAGCAGGGGGCAGAGCGCAAAACTCATGTTGGCGGAGTTCAGGATTTCGGTCGCAGCCGCGCCGATGACGCGAGGGAGGTCCTGACCGCCAAAGGCCAGCGGATGCACCAACCCCTGCCAGCCCATCTCGACAAAACGAGCGTAGGCCTGCCGAAAGCCGTCGGGCGTACGCACCCGCCCGTCTTCGCAGGTTGACCCCAGCCGGTCGCCCGGCGCGTTCAGGGGCGCGATTTCTTCGGCGGCGAACCGGCCAAGCTCGGTCAACAC
>JBGSWJ010000590.1:0-20851 GCA_041752495.1 Rhodobacterales bacterium | reverse complement strand
GGCTGCCAGCTCCCCGCTCGTTGCCGGAGGCTCCGCACCAGCCGGTTACCCAGCTCGCACGCTCCGGTTAGAAATGGTCGAGAAGGCTCGACCAGAGGCATCCCTGCCTCACTCAACAGATGCGACTTGCTGGTCGCACCGTGAATGGCCCATTCCTCGGCATCCGGCTCCGGGCTGGCTGCAAGTATGGCGCGGACCTCGGACCGGATTGCGTCCGGCGTGGTGGCCTCGATCCAGCGCCCATGCAGGCGTCCGTTGTTATAGGCGGCGAGGCAGGCAACGTAGATGCGTGGCCGTTCGCTTCGCGGGGTGTGGCTGCCTGCAGTCAGCGCCAGCAGTGCGGGGGAAGGGGTAGTGGTTGGGTCGATCATGTCAGTCTCCTGCGCCGTCCCGTTCCTTTCCGCATGAGGCGGTGGCGGGCGGCAGGATCGGCGCATGGCCGGAGCGCATCAGGGCGGCGCACAAGGGGTGGCTGAAGGTAGGACGTCTACAGACATCCGTGCACGATGAAGTACCGCACCCTTGTGCGCCGCCCGCGCTCCGGCAAACGCGCCGTCCGCCCGTCACCGCTTCAAAGGATCTCAGACGCCGGACTCGGGGCAGGGGCGACGGCTTGACGCGACCGCCGGGGTCCTGTTGGCACGTGGGTGATAGGGCCAAGCGCGGAGTCTGCGGGTGAGAATCGTCAACTGGAATATCGAGCGGCACGGTCCATCGACCTGGCAGGCGAAGTCTCTGCTTGCCGAAATTGCGGAGCTTGAACCGGATCTCGTGTGTTTGACGGAAGCCTGGGAAGACTCCGCAGCGGCGCTACGTGGTCACGCGATTTCAGCGCCGGGGGCGGCCTGGAGCACCAAACACGACAGCGAACGCAAAGTGCTGCTCTGGTGGAAGTATCCCTAGCAGGATGTAGAGACGATCAATCAGCTTGAGGCCACGGGGAAGCGCCATCACAGGCCTGACGTTTCTTGAGGCGACGCAGGTCCGTGTCGCCGGACTTTGTATCCCCTGTCACCTTGTAAGCCGGTTCGGCGGGGAGCCGCGGGCCAATGGCCAACCGCGCTGAGGGCCTCGTTCTGCAGCGCCATATGGAAAGGCGCGGACGAGCCCTGCAGCGCCAACCAGCTCCACCACGCGTTGGGACGTGACCAAAGTCTCCAGATGACTGATTCATCAGCCTCACTCGGCCGCCTGTCTGCCGCAAAGTCGCGTGTTAAAATGACTCAGGAAAATCCAGTATGGCCGAGAAGTCGGAGCACCAGCGAAACATTGACTGCGTATGCAGCGCTGCTATCCATCGGCCGAGCTTCGAAATGGATGCGGATTGATCGTATCAGCCAGTAGATACCGGCATGATCAACGCATGACGGTTAAAGAAACGCAGGTGGAAAACCCATGGAACAAAAAAAGGTCGAAGATTTCCAGTTGGAGAAGGAGCTGGTCCGGTCGTTTCACAAGGCATTGGATGGTGCATCGCCAGAGGACGTCGACCAGGCAATCAAAGAGTTCGTCTCTCCCGATTGGTTGTGGCACGGGATGCACCCTTTCAACGACCAGCGTGGGCCTGAGGCGGTTGCGAGGGTGTTTTGGACGCCCCTGAAGAACGCGCTGAAACCTGTTCAGAGACGACCAGATATCTTTGTTGCAGGACGCAACGAGATTGACGGCTTTGAAAGCAAATGGGTTGTCGAGATGGGCCATTTGATGGGACTTTTCGACCGGCCCTGGCTCGGTATTCGCCACACCTTGCGGATCGTCATGTTGCGCTATTGCGAATTTAACAGGGTCGAGGACGGCAAAATCGTCGAGACGGCCATGTTCTGTGATATTCCGCATCTGATGATGCAAGCGGGGCAAAACCCGTTTCCGCCCCAGACCGGCACTATGCTGGTTCAACCAGGCCCGCGTACGCATACGGGCTTGTGCCTGGACAGGCAGGATCCCGAGAAGGGCAAAGCAACCTTGGCTGCCATCAATGCGATGATAAACAGTCCGGCGGCAAAACCTCAGAACAAGGACGAGGCGAGCAGGCTGGCAAAGTCCTGGCAGGACGACATGATCTGGTGGGGCCCCGCAGGGATCGGTGCGACCTACACAATCGAACGATACATCCGCCAGCACAGCATCCCGTTCGACCGGGCACTTTCAGCCGGGTACAGATTCAACGGGCACATCTGTCGTCTGGCCGAGGGCGACTTCGGCGGTTTCTTCGGGTGGCCAAATCTGACCGTGCGAAATTCGGGAGGCTATCTGGGTATGACTGCGTCCTCGGGATCAGCCGACATGCGCGTGATCGATATGTACCGGGTCGAGAAAGGAAAAATCGCCGAGAACTGGGTCTTTATCGACATCTTGCACTACCTCTCAACGCAGGGGTTGGACGTACTCGAGCGGATGGATCGTATCCAGTCGGGAGGCGGCTGAGTTCACGACTTGGTGAAGCGCGACTGCTTCCCGAAAATCGGGGCCCGAAGATCGCGTAAGCCCAAGGGCTGCACGGAACGACCGTAGGAAGCCGCGGAAAGTAAAGACGGTCTGGACTGTTCCGATGGCACCCGAGCGCTGGCCCCGCGGTCCTTTCGCGGTAGGACTGAGCCTTGCGACTTCGCAGAAAACCTGAAGAGATTCGAGATCTCACGCCTATCGAGCACGTCGGCAAATGCTGGACTGCGACGTCAAAGCGTCTCAAAAAGCGATCCACTAAATAATATGCTAGGACGCCATACGTATGGGCACTCAACCTCATCCAGAAATCCAGGCAGAAGGATCTATCCTTCCAACGTCCTATGATGTCGCAAAGAGGGCGGGGGTATCGCAGTCGGCCGTTTCTCGCTGCTTCCGCCCCGGATCGAGTATCTCTGCAAAAACTAAGGCCAAGGTCCTCAAAGCCGCCAAGGAACTTGGTTATCATCCGAATGCAATGGCTTCGGGACTGATGACCCGAAAGACCGGTCTTGTTGCTGTCATCATTTCAAGCCTCACAAACCTTTATTACCCGGAAGTCCTTGCAGAAATTACCCAGAGGCTATCAGATCGAGACTCGCGAGTTCTGCTCTTTGCTCTGCGCTCAGAGAGCGAAGTGGATACAATCCTTGAACAGGTCTGGAGGTACCGGGTCGATGGCGCGATCGTAGCTGCCCGCCTGTCCGAAAAGCAGGTTCTCCAATTCTCGCGTCACAAGGTTCCACTCGTACTTTACAATCGCCAGAACGAAGATCTGGCTGTTTCAAGTGTCAGTTGCGACTCGATGGTAGGTGAGCGAACGCTTGTCGACATTCTCGTCGAGGCGGGCCACCGGAATTTCGGAATCATCTCTGGCCCGAAGGATTCCTTCGTCGGACAAGAGCGTGTTCTGGGTGCCGCAAGTCGGCTGAAAGAGCATGATCTCATTGCCTGTGTGGTAGAAGGCGGATTCGATTACACAAGCGGGCAGAACGGACTTAAAAACCTCCTGGATCAAACGCGCGGCAAACTCGATGCCATCATCTGCGCGAATGACCTCATGGCGATCGGCGCCATCGATGCCGCACGGGCGAGAGGGCTGCAGGTTCCTGGGGATGTTTCAATTGTCGGATTTGACGGCGTGGCTCCCGCAGGTTGGGACAGCTACCGTTTAACGACTATACGGCAACCTGTCCGCAGAATGTCAGAAGCCGCTGTATCGATGATTCTGGAGCGCATAGAAAATCCATCGGTTCCACCCGAAGTGCGAAGCTTTGCCGGCACGCTTGTTGAGGGAGCATCCGCTCGCCTTTCGTAACGACGACAAGTGATGAAACGGAACGAGATTCAGTCCGAATACTGACTGGCGCGGGTCCCCGGCAGCAGACTTCAAGCCGCTCCATTTTTCCGCTCAGGCCATTGGGTTTCAGTTCATTTCTGTGCTTTCGCCGCTCCTGCCTGATGCGGGCAATGCCGGTGATAAATTTGCCCGGCGCGTGGGTGGGCAGGTCCTCAACCCGCGTTATCCTTTTCCGCGTGGATCGCCAAACAACCACTGCACACATCGGTCTCTGAGCCGAGGATCATGGATTTTGGGCCAGCCCGGCCTAAGATGTCGACTTTCTGCCTTACGTCTCGGAACTCATATTGCATGCGGATGCAAAAAATGACAATTAGAGATATGAGGTATGCTCCTGTTACAGTCTCTCGACCCTCTGGCGCTGAAAGCCGTGCGGTTGATGCTCGCTCAGCGCCGGTTGCGCGCGTGGCTCGCAGAGATGATCTGGAGGCGTTGTACCGACTTGCCTGTACCGGCGGCGATGGCCTTACGAATCTGCCACCCGATCGCGGCGCCTTGGCGGCAAAACTGACCGCGAGTGAACAGGCCCTCGTGTCTGCGAGTTCGCGCGAGCAGGGTGCGGCCATACTCTTTATCGTTGAGCTCGACGGGCAAGTCGTAGCAACCTCTTGCGTGTTTCCCCGCGTTGGCGCGGACTGGCCATTCTATAGCTATCGTTTGACCCGGCAGGTTTCGCGTTCTCTGTCGGTGGGAAGGCGCAAAGGCCAGATCCTGCTCAATCTCGTGAATGACTTTGATGGCGAGTGTGAGGTCGGCGGACTGTTCGTCGATCCTGAATGCCGCGGACACTCGGTGGGAAAGCTCGCTGCCCGTGCACGCTATATGTTTATTGCATCGCATCGCGATTGGTTTGGCCGGAAGGTGATCGCTGAACTGCGAGGCTATCAGGATGCGAACGGAAAGTCCCCGGTCTGGGACGCCATCGGCCGGCATTTCTATGAAATGGAATTCAGCGAAGCCGACAGGACCGGAGCGTTGTCAGGCAACCAGTTCATAGCGGATCTCGGGCCTCGCTACCCTCTCTATGTCTCGATGTTAACCATGGCTGCGCAAGAGGCGCTTGGACAGCCGCACAACGAAGGACGCCCGGCGCTACAGATGCTCTTGGATGAAGGGTTTATTGCGGGCGAGTATGTCGATATTTTTGACGGAGGTCCGACGCTCGTCGCCGACATTGACCAAGTGCGCAGCATAGCGCGATGCCATGCAAGTGTTGTGCAGTCGATCAATCAACCGGGGGACGACGCTGTACGGTCGTTCGTGGCATTCGGAACCGGCCCGGATTTCCGCGTTACTCAGGGCCTTGTGACCGGAGAAGGCGGCATCGAGCCCAGCCTGGCGTCTGGTCTCGGCCTGAAGATCGGTGACACATTCCTCTGTATCCCGACCTAACCTGGAGTAACCATGGAACTTCCGTTTTCTCTACCTGAGCGGCCGACAGTAACGAAGGTCCGCCGTCGCGATGCGACCGAATTGGTTGGGCAGTCCGGCAAGCGTAGCCAGCCAATGGCGGGCTTCGAAGGTCAGTTCACAGACATTGTGGACTATATCGTCAGGATAACTGACGAAATCTGGATGGATCGCGCGGTCGGACGGATATATGATACCTACGACGCCAGCTGCACGATCTATTCGTCCTATGGTGTCGTGCGCTCAGTGGAAGAGGTCATTTCAGGTACGGTCGCGACACTCAATGCGTTTCCCGACGGCGAAATACACCACCTCAACGTGGCCTGGTCTGGGGATGAGGACAAAGGTTTCTACACGTCTCACCTGGGGCACTCCAGGTCGACCAACGCAGGTCAAACCGGCTTTGGGCCTCCAACAGGTCGGCGTTCGTCGATCCGCTTTGCGGCCGATTGCGTCAGCAAGGACAACCGCATCCATACCGAGTGGCTGGTGCGCGATGCCGGCGCGCAGGTACGCCAGCTGGGTTTCGATATACACAAAACGGCGAAGCGCCTTGCGGAATCCGCACAGAGCGAAGTGCCGGTGATTTCGCCCGAAACGCGGTTGGAAGGCCAGGTCCCACGCCGCGAACTGGAAATGGATCGTTCCACGCTCGATGGTTGGGCCCGCCACCTCTTTCACAATCTCTGGAATCTGAAGCGTTTCGACTGGCTCGACCGATACTATCACCTCTCCGCAGTCGTTCACGGCGGTGGCGGCCGTGTGGCTCAAGGTGTGCGGAACATCGGCGCACTGTTGATACACATTCAAACAGCGATTCCCGACGGCGTTCTGCGCGTCGAGAATGTGTGTCACAGCGAGGAGACTGACGGTGTGATCCTCGCCGTGCGCTGGGTGCTCGAAGGAACCACTGCTCCCGGCGGCGTCCTCGGTTCCTGCCCGGCCGGGAAGCCCGTTTTCATGATGGGGGTCAGCCATATGCGGTTTGAAGGTGGGCGCATCATTGAGGAATGGATGGTCTTCGACGAACTTGGTGTGCTGACGCAGGTTTACCGCTAATGGCCAAGTGGAACGACAATCCTGAAGTGCTTTCACCTGTTGGGCGCAGCTTTGATGAGCTGATGGAAGAAGGTCCGCGCCGTCAGGATTTGCCAGGTTATGAGCCGGTATATCGCGACTTCGTCGATTATATTATCCGCTGCACCCACCGGATCTGGGAAGAGAAGAATATCGGCCTCTGCCGCACGCACTACAGCAACGATTGTGTCATGCATACGCTTACCGGGCCCCAGGTTGGCTGCGAGGTCGTCGTCCAGGGTACAATCGGTGCGCTTGCCATGTCGAGCGATCGTCAGGTCATTGGCGAGGACGTCATCTGGAGCGACGAGGAGAACGGACACCTTTACAGCTCGCATCGCATTGTCAGCAGCTCGACGCATCTAGGCAATGACGCGATGCTAGGCCGCGCCACAAGGCGCGAGGCCGGCGTCATGACCATCGCCGACTGCCTCTGCCGCGAAAACAGGATCGTCGAGGAATGGCTCGTCCGCGATAATCTGCGCGCCGTCTGGCAAGTCGGCGGCGATCCGTGGGCGGTGGCAAGACGACAGGCTGACGCCGACAGGGAGGGCGACCAGTCACGGCATGAATGGCGTAGGTTAGCGATCGACAGGGTACGGGGGCAGGTCGGCATCAGCGCCAGCTCCGATCACCCGGCACGATTGCCCTGCGACATGTTGAGGTCGGCTTTCTCGGAAGACATGTATGGAGAGGCTGCGAGCGCATTTTCTCCTGCCGCAGAGATCCATTGGCCTTCGAACAGGCACGGATACGGGCGCGGTTTCTGGATCGGCTGTTGCACTCAGATCCGGGCGGGCCTTCACCAGCCATCTGTCTCAATCGATCATGTCGCCGCCCGTCCATTGCCCAACAACGATGTCGCGGTCGCTGTGCGCTGGTCGTTGACCGGAACACATGCCGGAGGCGGGGTATGGGGCGAGCCGACAGGGCGCGAACTTCTGATTATGGCGATTTCGCACTACCGTATAAGGGCCGGAGCGATTCTAGAGGATTTCACTGTTTTCGACGAACTTGCCATCCTTCGGCAGATTGCTGGAGGGCTGGGCGCATGACCCCAATCGATGCCCTGAAAATGCTCTTGCGCGGACAGCGCCCAAAAGACGCCCTTCTACCTCCGTGTCGGCTGGAAGGTCTTGGGACCGAGGCCTATGGCGAAGAGGCGATCGTCAACCATTTCAGACAGGTCCCGTTCGAGGGTTTGGAAGCTGTTGCTTCCGTCACATCGCCGGCCAATGTTGCGTTGTTCGTTGGCGACGCTGCAGTTTTTGCGGACATTTTCGACAACCGAATCTTGCGGATCTGGCGCCTTGGCCCCGGATTGCCTTGCGCGGCCGAACCGAGAATTGGCGTGCCCTTTGACACAGACCTGTTCCAGTCCAGGCGAGATATTGCCTTGCGACGTGAGGATCATCCCCAGCTTGACCCCAACGCCTTCGAGCCTGTGCAGGAAATCGGGTACCGGCTCGCTCATGAGTGGTCTGCTGATGATAGCCACCCACCCTGGCGCTCTCGTCCATTCCTGCTGCGCGCTTTCTCGAACGGCAATTCCGGCGCTGCTCTGTTCGCCCTGTACCAGCTGGGATCCGGGCAGCAGCGCAGCGTCGGTTTCTCCTTTGCCGCAGCAAGGTTCAATTTCGGATCAGCCAGTCTTGCAAATCCGCAGATCGTGCGCGATCTTGCTGGCGAGAAAGCTGTGGAGCAGGCGGCCTGGCGGACGGGCTTCACATGAGCAACGCTCCGACCGTCCTTCTGCTTCCGGGCAATATGTGCGACGAACGGATGTGGCATGATCTGCTGCCGGCGTTTGCCGGATGGAAGACGGAATGCCACGTACCTGTCGAGCGTACAGTCCTTGAAATGGCGCGCGTTTGCCTTGATCGCTATCCGGGTCCGCTGATCCCGGTCGGATTTTCCATGGGTGGAATCGTGGCGCTTGCCATAGCGGATATTGCTCCAGACCGCGTCGCGGGGCTTGGTCTTATCGATACCAATGCGGGCGCCGATCGTCCGGACCGGGCTGCGATCCGGCGCCGACAGCAACGTGATGTCTCGGCCGGTGGTCTGGCAATGGTTGTCGGGGACGAACTCATGCCCACCTATTTCGCTCACGAGAACCGGTCAAACAAACCCCTTGCCTCGCTCGTGATGGACATGGCGATAAAGTTAGGGCCCGAGGTGTTCTTATCTCAGAGCGAGGCCCTGCGCACCAGGCTCGACTACCGGGGGGTGCTCGGGCAGATCGGTGCGCCTCTCTTGATCGCTTGCGGCGAACAAGACCAGTTGTGCTCGCCGGACCTACATCGGTGCATGGCAGCAACTTCGCGCAGGAGCGAACTGCATGTTGTTCCGGGTGCGGGCCATATGTTGCCGCTGGAGCAGCCCCAAGAACTCAGACAGCTGCTCTCGGGATGGCTTTACAACCACGGGAGGGAACTTGCTTGCGAGACCGTTTCCGGATCATGACCGATTTTCGCGAGAACCTGAGAGCCGGCAGGCTACTTGCCGCGACATGGATCAAGACACCGCATCCTCATGTCGTGGAGGTCCTTTCGCACTCGGAACTCGACGCTTTGGTTCTTGATGCCGAGCACGCGCCTTTTGGCCGCGAAGCGCTGGACAGCTGCATCCTGGCTGCACGGTCTGGCGGAAAACCAGTTCTGGTTCGTCCGTATGCTAACGAGCCTGCTGCTCTCCTCCAAGCCTTGGACGCAGGGGCCGACGGAGTTGTCGTTCCCCATGTCCGCAGCAGAGCCGAGGCGGAAGCGGCGGTAAGGGCCTGCCACTATCGCCCGGGAGGAAGAGGCTTTGCCGGCAGCACCCGTGCTGCAGGTTACACCACCCGTGGTATGAAGGCGCACCGGGAAGCCGCGAGCAAGGTCACGGTGATCGGACAGATCGAAGACGCCGAAGCGCTTGGGGAAATCGAAAGCATCGCGCGGGTTCCTGGCCTTGACGGCCTGTTCATCGGCCGCGCTGACCTCACCGTTTCCCTGAACGCTGAAACACCCGACGATCCGATCGTCCTGGAGGCCGTTGATCGCATCTGTCAGGCCTGTGTCGAGGCGGGGATGCCTGTGGGCATGTTCCTGTCGCGACCAACCGACGTGCCGCGCTGGCGACAGCGGGGAGCAACATTCTTCTTCCTCCGGTCAGACCAGGAATTCCTTCTCGCCGGCGCCCGCGATCTTCACGCCGCCATTCATGGCTGATTCTGAAGGATGAGTTCTTCTTCGAGTTGCCTTGATTTGAGAATGGCGCGCGCGTCGTCATATGTGGCCCTCGTCACACGCAACATCCCGTAGAAGATGGCGGCGACCAGCCCGGGGATGGTCGTCAGCACGAAAGCCGCGGCAAGCGAAATCAGCACGGTGTCAGATACTTCACCAGGGATCGCCTGGTCCGGGAAAGCGATGATAGTCAGTACCCAGCCGGCCAGCGCGATACCGACTGCCTGGTCAATCCGGGCAAAGAGTGTGCGGGCGGCATAGAGTATGCCTTCCTGCCGCAATCCGTACTTGACTTCATTTTCGTCAGCTATGTCGGCGAGCGCCGAATAGACTGTGGTTGTCATTACGCTGTAAGGTGCATGCTGAAACACTGAGAAGGCTATCAGGATCCATAGCAGGCCTGGCGTATCGGGCCCCATAATGCCCATCCAGCCTAGCGCCAGCGGCAGCGCGGGACCAATGCAATATACGATGACTGCAACCATTCCCGTCCAGCGCTTGTCGAAGCGGTTGTGCAGACGCGTGACGGCCAGCGCTCCAAAGAGGTAGCCCGTAAAGCTTCCTAGTGCGAACAGGCTGATCTGGCTGTTGTCGATCTGCCAGAAATAACTCGCCGAATAGAACCACAAGCCACCGCGAACGCCCACCATAAGCGAGAGGAAAAACATTCCGATGAGCAGGACGACATAATTGCGGTTCGACAGGGCCTTCGCGAAATCGCGCCAGAACTCGATCGGACTGAATCTTGGTGTGTCCGGCTGGGCTTGGGGCAGGTAGGGAATGAAACGTTTCGTCGACCAGGCCGAGGCCGCGCAAAACAGGATGATGAGCAAGGCAAAGAATCCGGCGAACACCGGATAGCGTGTCGGGTCGAGTGCGCCGTTTGTGAATTCCGAGGTAGCACGGAAAAACCACGCAAAGGACAGCACCCAGCCCAATGTGTCGCCGATCCACAGGAAGAATGTGTTGTATGCCATGATGCTCGACCGGCCGAGGTAGTCATCTGACAGCTCGCCCCCCAGCGCCATGTGCGGGGTGTGATACAGGGACATGCATTGCAATAGCGCGACATTGAAACAGGTCAGCCAGGCAAGCTCGGCAACCTCGGCCAGTCCGTCTGGCGGGTTGAAGACAGCGAAATAGCAGATCGCGCCAGGAAGGATGGATGCGAAGAGGAAAGGATGGCGGCGGCCAAGCTTGGTGCGGACCCTGTCGGACCATGACCCGACCAGAGGATCGAAAACCGCATTGACGATCATTCCGATTGCCAGGGCCGTGCCGACATGCCCGGCTTCGATGCCCCTCACCTGATTGTAGAATATGAGGAGAAAGCTGGCTGTGGTGGTATAAACAATTGCCTCGGCAGTACTTCCAAGCCCGTACATGGCCTTGTCCCAAGGCCGCAATCTGGGTTTTCCATTCTGCTTTACAGTCACGATCTGATGCTCCTGCCTACAGTTCCGTGCCGGTTGTCTTCATGCAATCGGGGAGTTCAACCTGACCGGCATTGAATGCGCATGCAAGCAGTAAATCGTCAAATGGAGTAGCCAGGGGCCCTGCAGCCATGACCTGCAGTCGCATGCCATCACGGCAAGCTGACCCGGTACGCCGCGTCCCGTCACGGAGATGGGGTGGCCGACTGGAGCCTGTAACAGCGGGGCCGCAATTCAGGCATTTGGGTGACGATGGGCCTTTCTCTTAATGCTGTGCGGGGCGTTCTCGATAGCCTTCCCGAACACGCTTTTGCGGTGGATCCGGCCAAGCCAGCCTTGTTCTGAAGACACAAATGAATGCGGCTGCAAGAAGAATGATGAAAAGGCCACCATTTTTCCTGTTTCATCCCACTTCGCGTTGGTGTTGCCATTTGACTGCGCTTGCAATATACCCCTTCCTGACAAACTTGACGGGAGGAATAGATGACTAAATTGCATCGCATCTGGATGATCGGATTGCTGACCAGCACCGCGTCCCTGGCATTCGTCGCGCCTGCACTGGCCCAATCGCAGGATAGCGACCCAGATCAGGCGGCGGCAGCCCTGTCCGGCACGCCACAAGGGACCGCAGAGACGACGGATGTCCTGCGCGTCGAGACGGTCGTAGTGACGGCGCAGCGCCGCGAAGAGAACCTTCAGGATGTTCCGCTGTCAGTGACGGCGGTCGGCCGGGAAGAGATCCTCCAGAAAGACCTCAGCGACCTCAGTCGCCTTGAGCAGGTGGTTCCCGGCCTGCGGCTTGCCCGCACCGGTTCTGCCCAGCGTCCGGCTATTCGCGGCGTCTATACCGAAGCGATCGGCCTTAACTCAGATCCGCGCATCGGTTTCTATATCGACGAAATCTATCAGGCCCGTCCGCAACAGGCGACTGCTGCGCTGGTCGATCTTGAGCGGATTGAAGTGCAGAAAGGGCCACAGGGGACCCTGTTCGGCCGCAACAGTTATGGCGGGAACATCGCGCTCGCCACAGCGGTTCCGACTGATTCTGTCGAGGGTGGCCTCAATGTCACGGTCGGAAATTATAACCGCATTCGTACCGAGGGGTTCGTCAACCTCCCAATCGCGGAAGGCCTCGCGGCGCGCTTTGCGGGGGCGGTCGAACGGCGAGACGGCTTTCTTGAGAGTATTGTAACAAGTGATGCCGATCTTCAGGACAAGGACGAGAACTACTTTCGCGGAACACTTCGCTGGGTACCGCCAGCGCTCGACGACCGGCTCGAAGTCATACTGCGGGGCAGCTACTTCGAGCGCGGCGGTGCGGGGTTCAACGCAGCCAATGGCAAGGTGGTCGGGGTTGCGGTCGATCCATCGCTGATCACGCCTCCCGGAGGCTCGCTGGTCTTTAATGGTCAGACCTACACCTTCACGGGAACCGCCCCTGGTCTCGGTGGCTTCAACGGGTTGAATGTCGGCACTGGTACGCTTTATCCGTACACGAACGCCCTTCGTGACGGTATTCCGGACGTCAACGGGGCCGATATCGGCATCCCGATCCCAGGTCCGTACGCCAGCGTTTATGATGCAGTGCCCTACGAGGATCTGCAGCAGGAACAATTCAGCGGAACGATCAACTATGATCTGAGCGAGAACATGCGCCTTCGCTCAATTACTTCTTACACCAACTTTGACACGGTGGCGGGCGGCGACGGCGATGGCACTCCGCTTCCCCTGCAATACTTCGCAGCGGGCACACGGTCTGAAGTATTTACCCAGGAGCTGCAGCTGCAGTCTGCCAACCCCGATAGTCCGCTGGAATACACGCTGGGCGCCTTCTACCTGAGCGAAGAAGGGCGGGATGGTTCTTCATTCTACTATCTGAACCGCAACTACACCACGGCGACCGCCGCCGCAGCGGGACTGCCGGTATACTATGGTGCGGGCGGCGGCGTGGGCGGCTCCGGCAACGGATGTCAGTTCAGTTATACAACGCCGCCTGCTTCGTGCAGCCTCAACTTCACGACGGGCAACCTGTTTGACTTCCGCAGCCTCGCCGAAGCCGAAACGACGTCTTACGCCGTGTACGGACAGGCCTCGTATGATGTGACCGATCAGCTGACCTTCACGCTGGGCGCGCGCTATACAATCGACGACAAGGCATACAAGACGATCACCCAGTCGCCAGCCAACGGAACACTTTTTGCCGGACAGTTCGCGACGCAGCAAGGCTTTGCCAATCCTGGTAACTACTACGCGGTGAACCCGTTCTATAGCGACGTTTTCAATACCGCGTGCGGCGGCTTCACCCCTCAGGGGATTTCTACCGGCCAGAGTGACGATGCCGTCGCGGTGGTGCCGAACTACTTCTACACGCTGTGCGGTGATCGCGAGTTCGAGTTCCTCACCTATCGAATTGCGGCTGACTATCAGATTACGCCGGACAACATGGTTTATGCCAGTTTCAACACGGGTCGCCACTCAGGTGGGTTTGGTGCCGGCGTGACGGCTGCAAACTCGCCGGGAACGATCACCACTTTCGATTCCGAAGGCGTGGAGGCATTCGAGATCGGGTCGAAGAACCAGTTCCTTGACGGACGAGTGCAGCTGAATGTCGCTGCATTTTACAACCGGTACTCTGACCTGCAGGAACAGGGCACTCAAGTCGTAACTTTCGAGGGCCAGCCTCGTAATGTCACGACCATCTTCAACGTCGGAAAGCAGGACGCACCGGGCGCCGAGTTTTCGCTGATTGCGAAGCCGGTCCGGGGGCTGACGATCACCACGGCGGTCAATTACCTTCGCGCAAGATATGACAAATTCCCGCGCTTTGCCCCGGCAAACTTCGTCTGCTTCTATATCACATCGCCTTCATGCGGTAGCGGGGCCTTCCCGCCGACTGCGCCGCAGAATTATGGTGTCGGCGGCGGATACTTCCCCAATGCCCAGACCAACCCTGATGACTTCGTCGCAACCGGGATCGGCAGCTTCAACTTCGCCTACATTCCATCGGACCGGCGAGTGCAGAACACACCGGACTGGTCTGGACAGTTTGGCGCAGCCTATGAGTTCGATCTCGGGGATGCGGGCACGCTTACGCCGCAGTTCAACACGCAGTGGACCGGATCCTACCTGCTGTCGCCCTCTGCCCCCAATATCGAGCAGGACGCGTTCCTCAAGACCGATGCCCGGATTATTTGGGAATCCAGAAGCGGAACGTTCACAGCCCAGGTCTTCGTGCATAATATCGAGGACGAAGCAACGCTGGGCCGCATAACCACGCGCGCCAATGGTGAAATCCAGGGCACCTATAATGATCCGCGCACTTACGGCGCTCAGTTCGGTTACCGGTTCTAGCCTGCCTGGAGCTGCATCAATACAGGGCGGCGGTCTCCCGGAGACCGCTGCCCTTTCTCGTCGTGCGATCGAGTTCGTTAGTCCACCGGTAAAGGGGCAGGGCTGCTCCTTCGGTTGATACGGCAGATCAGTCTGCGGAAGCTGTGAACCGGGGTGCATACTGCCCTCCCGCGCAATTTTCGACACTCATGACTGTATGGAGAGTTCGCGTCGCATGTTGTGCCTCGAGCCAACTTTATCGCTCATGCACGACGTCTGCGGCCGGAAAACCGAGCATGGCGATGGCCGGCGCCGTCCATCGGATAAGCCACGTGAGTCAGCGCGCCCTGTTCGCGGCGCGGGTCTGAAGGATGGCTGCGAGACTTTCTTAGTCGCCTTGTCTGACGATAAAGATTTCGGCTTTGCTGCCGCACGATAAGGAATGAGAAAGTCCGCGAGGAATGGTGAGCGTGTCGCCCTTCTCCAGCACTAACGCTCCGTCATCCCATCGAAACGAGGCGCTGCCCGCTTGAACGAAGATCACCTTGGGCCGGTCGGGTATCTCGGACCTGGTCGCTTGCCCTTCGCTCAATACTATTCGTTCGAGCGTAAAACCATGCGGCCGGGAAAACATTCCATTCCTGCCAATCACTGGCATCGGTGCTTCAGATGTTGCCTCCACCTTGCGCCAAACAAGCTTCTCGGCTTCCTTTTGGGAGACCCTTGTCATGGCGGCGACCTCATCCCGTGACGTGGGTTTCATCGGCCGCTCATCACTCGGAACCGCTTCCCCCTTCGTCGTATCGATCAACCGGCCCGATTCGAGCAATACCAGACCGTAGTCTTGAGCCATTTCAAAGACTTTCGGCGCCCAGGTCACCCGGCCCGGATCATCTTGACCGAGCACCGCCCAAAGAAATCCCGTCTCCTTGCCGATATTGGTAAAGCCCCGAAAGATATCAGTCGGAATTGAGATTACATCGCCTTCGTTCAGCACGACCTGAGCGTCATCACCATTTTCACCGAGATCAAATCGCCATGTGCCCTTGTGCGCGACAAACACCTCGGCAGTCTTGTGGCTGTGCTGGGAGTTCACGCAACCCGGAGGCTGGCGGGCGCCGCCGATATTAAAGCCATGCGGTTCCTCGATATGGACGAACTGTTCGGGATTCTCTGACACCCCCGGCCCTATGATGGTGAAGTTCTCTTTCGCAGCAGATCCCGGAGTACGTGTGTCGATGAATGCGTTGTAGCAGGGGTGCAGGTCGGTATAGCGCACACACCTGCGCTTCATCTGATCGACCGTCCACGATGATTTGTTATCCGACATAGCGCAGCGCACCTTTCAAAACAGCTGTTTCTTCTTGAAGATTTTTGCATTCGCAGTCAATATGTCCTGCGCTGTCGGTGACAGGCGTGAATCACAAAGCGGAGGATAATCTGATGGCGCGATGGATCAAACGAGGAGCTTCAGCGGAAGCGAAGGCCGACGCGGACCGCAAAGTGCGCGAGATAGTTGAATGCGCACTCATCGATATCGAGCGACGGGGCGATAAGGCCGTGCGGGAAATGTCGATCAAGTTCGACAACTGGGATCGCGAAGATTATCGGCTGAGCCAAGAGGAGATCGATGCCTGTATCGACAGCCTGACACCGCAGGAGCGCAAGGATATCGAGTTTGCACAGACGCAGGTCAGAAACTTCGCCAGAATTCAGCGCGACAGTTTGAAAGATGTTGAGGTCGAAACGCTGCCCGGTGTCATTCTCGGTCACAAGAATATCCCTCTCAATTCTGCCGGCTGCTACGTGCCCGGCGGTAAGTATCCGCTGCTCGCCAGCGCCCACATGTCGGTGATAACCGCGAAGGTCGCCGGAGTGTCGCGTGTGATCACCTGCGCCCCGCCCTTTCAGGGCAAGCCTGCGCGCGCAATCGTCGCTGCTCAGGCAATGGCCGGGGCCGATGTAATCTATGCTTTGGGTGGCATTCAGGCGGTTGGCGCAATGGCGATCGGCACGGAAACCATAGATCCGGTGGATATTCTTGTCGGACCCGGCAATGCCTACGTCGCAGAGGCTAAGCGTCAGCTGTTTGGACGGGTGGGCATCGATCTCTTTGCCGGACCGACCGAGACGTTGATTATTGCAGACGACGTGGGTTGCGATCCCGAGATGGCAGCAACGGATATTCTTGGCCAGGTCGAACATGGCCCGGACAGTCCCGGCATTCTTCTGACAAATTCCGAGAAGTTCGCCCGGGAGACGATGGCCGAAATCGATCGTCTTCTAGAAATACTCCCGACGGCCGATCATGCGCGCAAGGCCTGGGAAAACCATGGAGAAGTCATTGTCGCCGATGACTACGATGAAATGGTTGCGATTGCCGACGAAATCGCCAGCGAGCACGTGCAGGTCATGACCCGCGATCCGGACTATTTCCTGAAGAACATGACCAACTACGGCGCGCTTTTCCTTGGAGCTCGAACGAATGTGAGCTTTGGCGACAAGGTCATTGGCACCAACCATACACTGCCGACAAAAAAATCCGCTCGCTATACCGGCGGTCTCTGGGTCGGAAAGTTCCTCAAGACCTGTACCTATCAGCGCGTGATTACCGATCAGGCGAGTGCATTGATCGGGGAGTATTGCAGCCGCCTGTGCGCCCTCGAAGGTTTCGCAGGTCATGGTGAACAGGCCAATCTTCGCGTTCGCCGGTATGGGGCGCGCGATGTTCCGTATGCGGGACAGGCCGAACCCACCCCCGAAACAGCTGCATGATGGCGGACAGCTTACCCACTACGCCGTCATTCCGGCTTGATGGCCTACGGGCGGTCGTAACTGGAGCGGGCCGTGGCATAGGGTTGGCTGCGGCGGCAGCGCTTGCCGAGGCGGGAGCTGGGGTGACACTCGTTGCTCGCTCCTCCGCCGAGATTGAGCGTGCGGCAAAGAAGATAGGGAAGGGTGCCGAAACTGCCTGCCTGGACGTATCGGACGTTTCTGCTGTGCGCGAGTTTTTCGGCGGGCGTGACGCTTTCGATGTACTGGTGAACAACGCAGGCACCAACCGCCCGAAGCCGGTTTGGGATGTCACCGAGGACGATTATGATGCCGTGCTCGGTCTCAATCTCAAGGCAGCATTCTTCGTCGCTCAGGCCTGTGTTGCACGCATGCGCGAAGCCGGGACGCGCGGCAGCCTGATCCATATGGGTAGCCAGATGGGTCATGTCGGCGGCGCCAGTCGCAGCCTCTACTGCGCCAGCAAATGGGGTCTGGAGGGCATGAGCAAGGCATTTGCCTTGGACCTCGCGCCGTATTCGATCCGCTCCAATACGATTGCCCCCACATTCGTCGAAACCCCTATGACAAGGCCATTCTTCGAAGACGCCCGGTTCAAAGCCAGCGTTCTCGACAAGATAAAGCTCGGTAGAATCGGCCGGGTGGAAGACCTCATGGGCGCGATAATATTCCTCGCGTCCGATGCCTCTGCGCTCATGACGGGAACCAGCCTTGTCATCGATGGGGGGTGGACGGCCGAATGAGCTTCAGAAGGCAGAGCCGCTGAACCTGGCAGACCACACTTGCTCAAATCCTCTCGTTCGTTGGCGCCCGTCTTGGCGGCGCAATGACTTTCCCTCACCCCGGCGCCTGACCTGAAAGAGTCACCCCATGGATAATCTGACAAAAGATTCCCCCTTGCTGCCTGTATACGCACGAGCCGATCCTGTTTTCTCGCACGGAGAAGGATCCCGGCTCTTCACGAGAGATGGTGCGGATTATATCGATTGTGTCGGCGGCATCGCCACGAATGCCCTCGGCCATGCGCACCCTGCTCTCATCGCAGCATTGGAAGGACAAGCGCGAAAACTCTGGCACCTGTCCAACATGTTCCGGATTCCGGGTCAGGAAGAACTTGCAAGCAAGCTCGTATCGGAAACCTTTGCCGACAGGGTTTTCTTCACCAATTCCGGTAGTGAGGCAATCGAGTGCGCTCTGAAAATGGCCCGCCGTTACCACTACGATAAAGGACGTCCGGAGCGGGACGTGGTCTACGGCTTTTCAGGTTCGTTCCACGGTCGCAGCTATGCCGCGATGAACGCGGCAGGAAATCCTGTTCATTGCGAGGGGTTCGGTCTGCGCTTGCCAGGTTATGGTCAACTTTCGCTGGACGATAGCGATGGCATCCTGACAGCAATCGCAGATCCGAGGACTGCAGCAATTATCGTCGAACCTGTTCAGGGTGAAGGCGGTGCAAGGGAGGTCCCATGCCAACTGCTGCGCGACATACGCATTGCTACGCGGGGCGCCGGGGTGCTGTTGATTTACGATGAGGTGCAGTCGGGCATGGGGCGGACCGGCAAGCTCTTCGCACATCAATGGTACGATAATATCGAACCAGATCTCATGGCGGTCGCCAAAGCATTGGGTTGCGGATTCCCGCTCGGCGCCTGTTTGGCAACCAAGGCCGTCGCATCAGCCATGGTTCCCGGCACTCACGGTTCGACGTTTGGCGGCAATCCCTTGGCAATGGCGGTCGGGAATGCTGCGTTCGATATCATAAATGACACTGCGACGCTCCATCGAGCTCAAGATGCAGAGCAGATTATGCGGACTGGCCTAGCATCGATCGCTGAAGCGCGCCCCGAGTTGATCGGTGAAGTGCGCGGCAAGGGACTGTTAATCGGTATTGCGCTGAAAGTACCCAACCGCGAGTTCATGGCCCGGGCCCTGTATCACCGTCTCCTCGTTGGCGGGGGAGGCGGCAACATTGTGCGCCTGCTGCCAGCACTGAACATATCCGACCACGAGATTGACGATGTTCTTGCCCGTTTCGACGCGACCTGCACGGATATGAAAAGGTCTCACTCGGAAAACCGTTGACGGCAAAGCGGGCTTGTCCCGAGTTGAGGGACAGATTTTTTCTTCATCGATCATTGCGTTTTTGATGCCGAGAACAAGGAGTCCGTAGCCAAAAGAATTTCGGGAAAACTTCATTGCGCTGGCCCAGTCTGGACGCAGCTTTGAGAGACTCGCGCAGGAGTTGGAGACGTGTGCTGCGACCATTCCCGTGTGGTTCAAGGAGGCGAAGTAAGGCGCCCGCCGCCAGATCAGATCATCGTCACCAAGGCAGATCCCGCCGTACGCATCGCTGACATCTGGGAGGCATACTGAATCGAAGGCGTGCTGAACGCCGAAAATAGCCAAAGCCGCCTTGGGGATACGGCCGACACGCTCTCAATGACGACGTTTGAACCGTCTGGTCCTTAAGACGCCCCTCAAGCCGGCTAAACTCAATGATGGGTCGGATCCTTGCGGCGGAAAACTGAATCCACAATGCCCGCCTCGCAAACCAACTACTTTTCGGAACATGAAAAGTATTCTAAGGTGTTAAAAAAAGCGAGGTGGCCAACCAGCCATGGACTTGGTTTTCAAGAGACTGGAGCAATCAAATGGGCAAGCGTTCCACATCAAAACCACAACCGCCGAAGCCACAAGACCGGTCACTGGATGAGGTAAATGGCGTTGCCGAAAGAGCACTTATTGATCTTGACGCATCTCTGACGGCTGCCGGTGCAATCGTCGAGCTCTCGCTCTCAGACGGTCACTCGCTCAGCACCAAATTGCTCTACAAGAGAATGAACGCTCTCGAATTTCTACTCCGGCAAGCCGGCGCTGCCGAAGATATTGTTTGGGACGCGGTAAACAGAGTTGATATGGATGCAGTAAGGGGCTGAAAAAGAATTTTCGGCTACGGCGCATCGCTCGAACCTGGGGCCGCTCGCCGAGCCTTTCTCGAGCCGGCGAATACTGCCGCGCTCTATCGACACCAGGAATACTCCAATGTTCTGGTATTCCGTTCAAAGATCAGTACATCTGGATATCTGGCGCGTTGAGCCGCCTTTATTGGGTTCAGCGCGACGTGGAGACGTAGATGAGCACAAGCAGCAAGAAAACGCCGGGGTCCCGCTCACCGAATGATGTAGACCGGCTCGTTGGCAAAAAGCTCCGCAAGCTGAGGCTCGGTGCCGGTCTGACGCTTCAGGACCTGGCCGCAAAGATAGGCGTGAGCCATCAGCAGCTGCAGAAATATGAAACTGGGAGCAACCGTCTAAGCGTCGGGATGCTTCCGGGTATTGCTGAGGTGCTCGGCGTCGAAATCATGGAATTCTTCGAGGATACCGAGAACCCTTCCTCGGCGAAGAAGAGCAATGCCGACAAACTCCGGAGCGAGTGTGAAACCTGGCTCAGACGGACGAAGTCAGAAGACGCGCTGCGCGGCATGCTGCGCGTCTTGAAGGCGCTGGCGAGTTAAGCGGTTGGCGGCCATTCGGGGACAGACCGCCGAAGCCGAATTTCCAATTTCTCCCTTAGGTTTTATTTAAGCAGCTTCGGGTAGGGTAAGCTCATCCCGCAACATACTGCTACAGACGCCTGAATGCCCTCCGACACACGCAGACATCGGCCGGCGCAACAGGTGCCATTGCTCTACGCGCCTTCCGGTGCGCGGCTCGATGCAACTGACCTCAAAATCCTCCGCCTGCTGCAGACAGGCGCGCGCGATTCGATCCAGGCGA
>JBGSWJ010000589.1:0-7039 GCA_041752495.1 Rhodobacterales bacterium | reverse complement strand
CGTCGGCGGCGGCCTCGGCCGCGGCAATGGCGGTCTTGTAGTCACGTGTGAGCCAGGCGGCGGCGGAATGCCGGTGCTGGACCATCGCCTCGTCCGGGTAGGCGCGGGCGAGGGCAGCGAGCGTCTCGACATGGCTTTCCTCCGGGGCAAGATGCATCCGGAACAGGGCGGCGAGGCTTTCGGTGTCGGGGTCGTCGCTTGCGTTCAGCCGTTTGGCGAAGCTTTTTTCAAAACCCGCGCGGTGGGGGTGTTTGTCGAGTGCGGTGGGCGCGCCGGCGCGGAGGAAGGGGAACCAGTCCCAGACGAGCGGATCGAGGCCGGGGACGGAAGTGACGCCGGGGCCACGGGCCAGAAGCGGGGCGAAGATCGGGTTGGTCTGAATGTTCTGCACCGTGCGGCGGCGCAGGCGCCGGGCCGCAGGCGAGGCGGGCAGGAAGTTGGTCTGGTCGAGAAGACCGGTTTCCAGCATGAAGCCGATGGTTTCGCGGACAAAGCCCTGATCGGGTTCGTGCCAGTAGCCGTTGGCGGCATGGCGGCGCGCGGCATCCAGATCGCCTTTGGCGAGATGTGCGATCGCGTGCAGGATTTCACCGTTGGCAAAATCCTTGCGGTGATAGGGGGCGCGGTCCCCCATGATGCGGGCCATTTCGACGGCCCCGTCTGGATCGCCCGCCTGAAGATGAAGTTCAATGGCGAGCGGGAACACGAAAGAGATGTTGAGACCGCCGCGCAGGTAGCCTGCGGTGATGGCCGCCGCCTCGGGGATGCGGTTCCGGGCGGTCAGGTAGGCCGCGAGATGTTCGAGAGACTGGCCGATATCGCCCAGATTGGCAGTGACAGGCTGGGATGAGCCTTCGCTCAGCCGGTCGACGAGTCGGGCTTTGGCCTGTTCCTGCTGTTCAGGGGCAATGTCGAGCGTGACGTCAGACTTTGCCGCTCCGCCCAGCGTGGCAGCGGTCGAGGAGAAGGCGCTGTTGCCGGGTGCGATGATCCGTGCGCAGCGCGACATGGCGGTGAGCTCAAGAAGATCGCGCTGGCCGGGGGTGACGCCGGCCGCGTCAAACAGCGTTTCGGCGAGGACGAGGCCGGGGTAGCGGGCATGAAAGCGGGCGATGGTGCCAGCGTCATCAGAAAAGAGAACGGGGCGGGTGCCTTGGGCCAGAACCCCTTCGATATGGATCATGTAGAATTCGTCGGGGATGTATTTGGCAGGCCAGGACCGGTTCATCGCCCGGGGGAAAGAAATCAGGTCGCCCCGGCGGATATGGTAGGCGGTGCCGCCTTCGACGTTGCGGTGAATATCTGCGAGCGGCCCGGCAAGGCTTTGGGCAAAGGGGAAGTCGGCCCAGATGCGGCTGCAATGGGCCCGGACTTCGGCGGGGTCTTCGCCAGCCAAAACCGTCAGGTCAAAGGCGGAATCGACCAGTACATGCCGGCCACCGGCCAGTGTGTCGTGCAGGGCGCGCGCGCCTCCGGGGCCAAGGTCGTTGACGCGGACGGTATTGTTTCGGACGGCTTTCCAGGCGGCAAGATCGCTGAAATGGCTGTCGACAAAGCCGGCATCGAACAGTTCGCGGGGGTCGTTGAAAATGGCACCGATATCGGTCGCCTCGTTCCAGAAAACCTCGAGCGGGAGGTCATAGGTCTGGGACAGTCGGACGGCGTTGACCAGCGAGATCAAGCGCGCGCCCAGGCGGTCGTTGCGGAAGGCGACGATGCGGCCCGGCGTACCGCGTGGGGATGTCTTGTCGTGGCTCATGCCCGGCTTTGACCCTGTCAATTTGCACATTCCGTGGAAACAGAAAGGCTTTTTAACGGTATTCTGTTGCAGGGGCGGGGTCAAACCAACGGAAGCACGAACCCGTGTTTTTGCCGTCTGTCACACGGTTGGCATTGACCTTGGGGTGCGCAATGCTTTCTTACCACCCAGAGATTCCATCCCACAACAGAAGTGAGACTGCCATGGCCTTCACCCTTCCCGATCTGCCCTATGCCCACGATGCGCTTGCAGCGAAGGGCATGTCGAAAGAAACGCTCGAGTTTCACCATGACCTGCACCACAAGGCCTATGTGGATAACCTCAACCGGCTGCTCGTGGCGTCGGAATACGAGGCGATGAGCCTTGAGGACATCGTGACCGGCACCTATCAGGCCGGCGCGGTGGCGCAGAACGGCATTTTCAACAACGCCAGCCAGCACTGGAACCACAACCTGTTTTGGGAAGTGATGGGCCCGGGCGAAAGCAAGATGCCGGGCGAGTTGGAGCTGGCGCTGGCCGAAAGCTTTGGGTCGGTGCAGAAGTTCAAGGACGATTTCGGTGCCGCCGGTGCCGGTCAGTTCGGGTCGGGCTGGGCTTGGCTGGTCAAGGACAAGGACGGGGCGCTGAAGGTGACCAAGACGGAAAACGGGGTGAACCCGCTGTGCTTTGGGCAGACCGCGCTGTTGGGCTGTGATGTGTGGGAACATTCCTATTACATCGATTTCCGCAACAAGCGTCCGGCCTATATCACCAACTTCCTGGACAAGCTGGTGAACTGGGAAAACGTGGCTTCGCGGCTCTGATCGCAGCGGACGGACGGAACGATGCGGCGGCGCCCCTGGGGGCGCCGTTTGCGTTTGGGGGTGCTAGCCGACCAGGCGGTTCTGGCGGTGCCAGTCGAGGGCATCGCGCATAACGCGGAGATTGGGGTCTTTCGCCTCTCTTATCGGTTTGCCGTGGAGATCGCGGAGAAACTCATTCCCGGGCAGGCCTGCCACTGAGTCGGGAACAAGGATTGTCCGGTCCGGGGCAACACCGATCAGGCCCCGGTCAAATGACCAGTGCAGGTCTTTGGTCAGGGGTAGACCGTTTGCGGGATGGTCGGAACCTTTTTCTCTGACGGGAATGACGTGAGCCGCGTCAAGGCCGACGATCATGTTGCCGACCGGCGAGATGAACTTGCGTCCGGTGAAAGCGCAGCGGTGATCGTACTGTTCCAGCAGTTTGCTGCGGAATGCCCTGTCCCGCGCTTTGCGGACTGCAACGGATTCAGTCGTGGCGCGGTCTTCATCGAATGCGAACGGGGGCTCGGATGCTTCTTCTTCGACGTATCGTTCGGCTTCGGCGATCTGGCCGGTGGTGACCGGCGGTTCCATCGGGTTCAGCGGCCCCCACCTTGACGGGCCGATTGTTGCGCTGATGGATTTATGTTCAGCCGTTCCCTTACGGATGAGGTGCAACTGAATATAGCCATCATTCTCAAGGTCTTTGGTGAACAGCAGAATGTCATCTTCGGCCGCCACATTGCGGAGTGCCCCGAGGTTGTCTGTCAGCCTTCTTTCCGGGGGGCGTTTGCCACCCCAGGTCTGGTGCTGATAGCGGGTGCGGACTGTGTCGACCCGGCGACCATCCACAAAGAGGTCCGCCGTCAGGATGGAATCTACGGTCGGACCGCCTTCGGCGGTGACAGCGGGCAGGGGCGGGAAAAACTGTGCGATGTCCTTCGGAATGACGATTCCGCCCTGGTGGCTGCGCGCCTGTCCGGTATCGTTGTGGGCCAGTTTCTTGAAGACGGACGTGTCGAGCATGTCCCGTTCCCTAAATGTGACGCGGATCAGGCTCTTATCAGGGAGGCCACTTCGTCAAGCCGCTTTGCGGCCCCGGTGCGCAGTTCGCATTCCCAGATGATGATGACCCGCCAGCCAGTTTCTTCGAGCGCTGACTGATCCCGTCTGTCCCGTGCGCGGTTGCCTTCAAGCTTGGTTTGCCAACTCTCACTGTCGGTCGCGGGAAGTGTGAAGTAGCGGCAATTTTCGTGGGCGTGCCAGAAACAGCCGTGAACAAAAACCACGGTGCGCGATGCAGGGAAAACAAGATCAGGACGTCCGGGAAGATCAGGGCGGTGGAGGCGGAAGCGAAGGCCCCTGGCATGGAGACCACGCCGGACAATCAGCTCGGGCTTTGTGTTCTTGCCTTTGATTGCAGCCATGTTGCGGCTGCGGGTGGCTTTGTTGTGGACGTCAGCCAACGGCCGCCAGCGGCCTCCCATGGTCGATTGCTGCGGCAATATGCGGGGCCATGATGCGCGCGACTTCCTTGAACACCGGGACGGCGACGCTGTTGCCGAACTGCCGGTACGCCTGGGTATCGCTGACGCTTCGGCCATGTTCATCCGGGATGATGAAGGATTCGGGGTACCCCATGATCCTTGCGCATTCCCGTGGCGTCAGCCGCCGGGGATTCCGCCCCGGTTGAGCAATCAGAATCTCGGACCCGTCTTTGTGATAGCGGGCCGACAGGGTCCTGCAGGTGTCACCAGGACCGACCAGACCGAAGCCGAAGCCGTTGCCTGCCGATTTGTGCTTTTCAGCGTAACCCTGAAGGTAGCCCCAGAGGTGATCTGTCAGAGTGTATTTCGGGTTGACCATGGCATCCGGCCCGATGGTATAGTCCCTTTCCGGCGTTTCGGTGCCATCCTCTGGGTGGAGTATACTGGCCATTGTCCGGTGTCCCTTTTCGGGGAGCCGCAGGTCGTCAAAGGTAAACCCGGTGTCGTGAAGGAAGCCCACCAGGACGATTCTTTCGCGGTGTTGCGGGACGAAGTGTTTAGCGTCGATGACCCGCGTCTGCACAGTGTAGCCCAGTTCCTCAAGCGCACCGAGGATCACGGTATAGGTCTTGCCTTTGTCGTGACTTCGCAGGTTTTTCACATTCTCCAGAAGGAAAGCCGCCGGGCGGTTGTGTTTGAGGATGCGGATCACATCGTAGAACAGGGTGCCTTGGGCTTCGCATTCGAAACCATGCTTTCTGCCCAGAGCGTTCTTCTTGGACACGCCTGCAATTGAGAATGGCTGGCACGGGAAGCCTGCGCAGAGGACGGTGTGGTCGGGAACATCGGCAGCATCAACCAATCTTATGTCGCCTGCGATCGGTCGGTTGTCGCGATAGTTGGCCTCATAGGTCAAGCGGGCATATCTGTCCCACTCAGACGTGAAAACACAGTGGCCACCGATGCTTTCCATGGCTTGCCGGAGGCCCCCGATGCCCGCGAAGAGGTCGATAAAGGTGAATCCGTTTGTCATGGCCCGGTGATCCCGTTTCTTTCTGCCGGCCTCTGTGCGGAGCGGAGCGGCGAAACTCTACATTTCGGCGCACTTCGGGCCGCCTGCCCTGGAAATAGTATATATTGCCTGTGGATGCTTGTCAGCAGCTTCTGTACGTTCCACTATTGTTCTAAAATTTCCATGAACGCCGGTAAAGTGGGAACGCGATTACAGAACCATGCCCCCCGTTTGCACATCCGCCCCCGACATGCCAATGACACCGCAGCAGGCGGAGGCGGAGTTGGGTGAGGCGGGGAAGGGGATTGGGGCGCTGATTGTGGCCTGCACGGTGTGGGGGCTGTCGCCTTTGTACTATGCTCAGGTCCGGCATGTGCCGCCGTTGGAGGTGCTGGCATTCCGGACGCTTTGGTCGCTTGCGTTCTTTGTCGTGCTGTTGGGCGTGCAGGGGAAGTTGGGCGAGTTGCGGTTGCCGTTTGCGTCGTTCCGGGCCACGGGAATGACCTTTGTGGCGGGGGCGCTCATTTCGACGAACTGGTTCGGGTTCATCTATGCGGTGTCGACGGGGCAGACGGTCGAATCCTCCCTGGGGTATTTCATCTTTCCACTGGTCGCTGTGCTGCTGGGCCGGGTTGTGTTGGGGGAACGGCTGGCGGTGGCGCAGTGGGTGGCGGTGGGGCTGGCTTGTGGCGGGGTGATGGTGCTGACCTTTGGCTTGGGGGTGGCACCCTGGATTGCGCTGCTGCTCGCGTCGACCTTCGGGGCTTATGGGCTGATCAAAAAGCGGCTGGCGATGGGGCCGGTTCTGTCGGTGACGGCCGAGATGGTGATGCTGGCACCTTTGGCGCTGGTCTGGCTGGTGCTGCACGGGTCGGTCTGGCCGCAGGGATGGGGGACGCATCTGCTGCTGGCGCTGTCGGGGCCACTGACGGGGGGGCCGCTAGTGTTGTTCTCCTATGCAGCGCGGCGGGTGAAGCTGTCGACGTTGGGGCTGGGGCAATACTGGAACCCGACATTGCAGTTCCTGTGCGCGGTGTTCTGGTTTGCCGAGCCGTTCACGGTCTGGCACGGGATCGCGTTTCCGCTGATCTGGGCAGGGCTTCTGATCTATTCGGGGTCTGTGATCGTTCAGGAAAGGGCGGCGCGGAGGGTGGCTTCGAGTGCGGGAACATCGGGGACGGTTGTGATAAACCCCTGAACCGAGGCATCGGCAAAGCCCTGGGCCACGATATGGTCCATGAGTGCGCTGAGGGGGGCCCAGTAGTCTTCGGTGTTGAGAAGGATGATCGGCTTGGCGTGGAGGCTGAGTTGGCGCCAGGTCAGCACCTCGAAAAACTCGTCGAGAGAGCCTGCGCCGCCGGGGAGGAGGACGATGGCGTCGGCGTTCATGAACATGACCTTTTTGCGTTCGTGCATCGTTTCGGTGATGACGTAGCTGTCGAGGTCGCGCTTGCCGACTTCGCGGGCGACGAGGTGGACGGGGATGACGCCGAAGGTGCGGCCGCCGTGGGCCTGGGTCGCCTTAGCCACAAGGCCCATGAGGCCCACATCGCCTGCGCCATAGACTAGGCCCCAGCCGTTCTGCGCCAGCATCGCGCCGGTTGCCTGCGCGTCGCGGGCATAGGCGGGGTGGGTGCCCGCGCGGGAGCCGCAAAAGACGCAGACGGATTTGGCAGTTGCAGTCATGGCGCGGTTTTCCTTTTGTTTTCGTAACAAACATCAACAAATTTTGACCCTGTGTATCGGGGTTGGTATGGTCGCTCAACCGGGCCGGGGCCTTGCTGCCGCAATCGTGTTTCGCCGTCCGGGATGGGGTTGACTGCACGGCTTTGGCCGGACGACGGGGGATGATCGGTGGCACTATCGAACGGGCTGCGTTTCGCCTTGGCCGGGGGGGCCGGGGTGGCGGTGTTTGCGGGGATCGTCGCGGTGGTGCCGCGACAGGAGACGCCTGTGGTGGCCCCTGTGACAGAGGAGGCTGTGGCAGCGGAGCCGGTGG
>JBGSWJ010000588.1:0-4240 GCA_041752495.1 Rhodobacterales bacterium | reverse complement strand
GACGTCTACCTCAACGTCGCAGGCGGCCTCCGGATCCACGAACCCGCCGCCGATCTGGCCGTCGCCGCCGCGCTGGTTTCCGCCCGTGAAAACGCGGCCCTGTCGCCCGAATGCGTCATATTCGGAGAGATCAGCCTCTCTGGCGCCCTCCGCCTCGTGTCCCAGACGGACAACCGGTTGAAAGAAGCGCAGAAACTTGGTTTTACCTCCGCAATCGTGCCGCAGGTCACGAAAAGGGCCAGTTTACAGGGTATCGCCTTGCGCGAAATGCGTGATCTGGCCGGATTCGTGACCGAAGTCTTCGGCATCAAGGCAGACGGCAGGGAATAAAGGGACGAAGGTATGGAAGGCTTTACCATCATCGACGGCGTCGTCGCTGTCGTCATCGTGCTGTCCGCCCTGCTCGCCTACAGCCGCGGTTTCGTGCGCGAAGTGCTGGCCATCGCAGGCTGGATCGGCGCCACGATCCTCGCCTTCATCTTTGCTGATCAGGTCCAGCCACTCATCCGCCAGATCCCGGTTCTGGGCGATTTCATCGGCGACAGTTGCGAACTTTCGATCATCGCGGCCTTCGGCACGGTCTTTGCCATCGCCCTCATCGTCTTCTCGATCTTCACCCCGGTCTTCTCCGGCGTCGTGCAACGCTCTGTCCTCGGCGGTCTCGATCAGGGTCTGGGTTTCCTCTTCGGCGTCTTCCGCGGCATCCTGCTGATCGCCGTGGCCTTCTTCGTCTACCAGACCGTCCTCTCGGCCCAGGCCATCCCGATGATCGAAGACAGCCGCGCCGCCGCCGTCTTTGCCCGCCTCACGGGGCAGATCGAAGAACAGAATCCGCAGGCCGCTCTTGGCTGGATCACCACGCAGTATGAACAACTCGTAGGCGATTGCGGCGCCCCCGCGACCAACGGCTGATCCCCGTCGTCACCGCACATGATAGTTTCGTGACACCCCGTCCCTGACGGGGTATCAGGGCGCTGCACCCGTCCCCCCGGATTCGGAGTCCCCCCGTTGTCCAAGACCATGCCCCTCGCCCATCCCTTCGATGACGACAAACTGCACGAGGAATGCGGGATCTTCGGGGTCATCGGCGTATCCGACGCTGCCAATTTCGTGGCCTTGGGCCTCCACGCGCTCCAGCATCGCGGACAAGAAGCGGGCGGCATCGTCACTCATGACGCCGAAGCAGGCTTTGCCTTCGCCCGCCGCATGGGCCTTGTCCGCGACAACTTCACCAGCCACGAGGTGATGAAAACGCTGCCCGGCACGCTCGGCATCGGCCATGTCCGCTATTCCACTGCCGGGGCCAAGGGCCAGACGGCGCTGCGCGACGTGCAGCCCTTCTTCGGCGAACTGGCCATGGGCGGCGTGGCCGTGGCCCATAACGGCAATATCACCAACGCCCTCTCGCTCCGGCGCGAACTGATCGACCGTGGGTCGATCTTTCAAAGCTCGTCCGACACCGAATGCATCATTCACCTCATGGCCCGCTCCATGGGCCGCTCCATCCCCGACCGGATGGAAGAGGCTTTGCGCAAGGTTGACGGCGCCTTCTCCATCGTCGCCATGACCTCCAGCCGCCTGATGGGCTGCCGCGATCCGCTCGGCGTCCGCCCGCTTGTGCTGGGGAGGATCGGTGACGGCTGGGCGCTCGCCTCCGAAACCTGCGCACTCGATATCATCGGCGCCGAACTCGTCCGCGAAATCGCCCCCGGCGAAATGGTCGTGATCTCCGCCGAAAAAGGCGTCGAAAGCCACTTCCCCTTCCGCCCGCAGAAATCCCGCTTCTGCATCTTCGAACATGTCTATTTCTCCCGCCCCGATTCCATCCTCGATGGCCGCTCTGTCTATGAAACCCGCGAGGCGATCGGCCGCGAACTCGCCAAAGAGGCCCCCGTCGAAGCCGATCTGGTCTGCCCCGTCCCCGATTCCGGCACCCCCGCCGCCATCGGCTATTCGCTGCAATCGGGAATCCCCTATGCGATGGGGATCATCCGCAACCAATACATGGGCCGGACCTTCATCGAACCCACCGAACAGATCCGCAACATGGGCGTGCGGCTCAAACTCAATGTCAACCGCGCCCTGATCAAGGGCAAGCGCGTGATCCTTGTGGACGACTCAGTCGTGCGCGGCACAACCAGCCGCAAGATCAAGGAAATGATCCTCGACGCAGGTGCCGCCGAGGTCCATTTCCGCATCGCCTCGCCTCCCACCGCCTGGCCCTGCTTCTATGGCGTGGACACGCCGCAACGCGAAAAACTCCTTGCCGCCACCATGTCCGAGGATGAAATGCGCGACCACCTCGGCGTGAACAGCCTCAAGTTCATCTCGCTCGACGGCCTCTATCGCGCCGTGGGCCAGTCCCGTGGCCGCGACAAGGCCCAGCCGCAGTATTGCGACGCCTGTTTCTCGGGTGACTACCCCGTCGCTCCCGCAGACATGCTGGAACAAGGCTTCCAGATGAAGACCGCCGCCGAATAGGCGACCCCGCGCCGCCGGTCAAAGTCGGCGCCCAAAGTCCGGGTCCGCCGCACGCCTTGGCACCGCCAGACCATTCCGGCCAAATTCAAAACAGCGACTCGTCCCCGGGTCAGCCGCAAGCCTGCCGACCCGCCCACGGTTTCTTTGTCTCCCAAATACCTCGGGGGGCGGCCAAAGGCCGCGGGGGCAGCGCCCCCTCCCCGGCCAGCCCGGGGAACCACCCCCTTGCCTCCCGTCCCGCCCCGGGTCACTCTTCACATATGACCACCGCCCAATCCCACGACGCATACCTCGCCGGCCGGCCCCCCGAACAACGGGCCGCCCTCCAGCGTTTGCGCGAAACGCTCCACGCCCTCCTCCCCGATGCGGAAGAGGTCATATCCTACGCCATGCCCGGCTTCCGCATCGGCAAACATGTGATCGCGGGATATGCGGGCTTTACGAAAAACTGCGGCTACTACCCCCATTCCGGCAATATCCTCCCCCAATTTCAGGAAGACATCACCGCCCTCGGCTTTAGATCCACCCCCGGCGCGCTCCAGTTCACCCCCGCCAGACCCTTGCCACCTGACCTGGTCGCCAAACTCGTCGCCGCCCGCCGGGCCGAGGCCGGGGTCTGACCCGCCGCTTGCGCAAAGTTAACTTTTGCGCGATAGGCCAGCCCCATGTCCTTCCCTGCCAACATCTTCGTCCTCTGCACCGGCCGCTGCGGGTCCATGACCCTCGCCAAGGCCTGCACCCACATGACGAACTACACGACTGCGCACGAAAGCCGCGCCCATGCTCTCGGGCCCGACCGTCTGACCTACCCTTCCCCGCATATCGAGGTTGATAACCGCCTCTCCTGGTTCCTCGGGCGCCTCGACGCCGCCTATGGCAACAGCGCAGCCTATGTCCATCTGATCCGCGATGCCGAGGAGACGGCCAAAAGCTATGCCCGCCGCGCCAATCAGGGCATCCTGCTGGCCTATCGCAACGCCATCATCATGCGGGCCAAGTTCCTCAATCCCGATGCCGCGATCATGGATTACAGCCGCGATTACGTGGCCACCGTGACCGCCAACATCACGTCCTTTCTCAAGGACAAGACCCACGTCCGCACCATCCACCTCTCCACCATCCGCGACGATTTCGATGCCTTCTGGGACTGGATCGGCGCCGAAGGCAACCGGGATGCGGCCCGCAACGAACTCCTGACCAAACACAACTCGACGGAGCGCAAGCCATGGAAACAGCCCTGATCACTGGCGCCACACGGGGGCTTGGCCATGCGCTGGCGCTCGCCCTTGCGCCCACGCATCACATCATCGCCGTGGGCCGCACCATCGGCGCGCTCGAAGAACTGGACGACGCCATTCAGGCCCGGGGCGGTCAGGCCACCCTCGCCCCCCTCGACATCACCGTCCCCGAGGCGATGCAGCAGCTTTGTCGCTCGATCCACGACCGCTGGGGCAGCCTGTCGCTCTGGGTCCACACCGCCATCCACGCGGCCCCCCTTTGCCCCACCGGCCATATCGCCGACAAGGATTTCGACAAATCCGTCGCCGTCAACCTGCGCGCCACGACGCGGCTCATCGCCTATGTCGCACCGCTCCTCGGCGCCACGGGCAAGGCCGTCTTCTTTGACGATCCGCGCGGCGGGGAAAAATTCTTCGGCAGCTATGGCGCCACCAAAGCCGCCCAGATCGCGCTGGCCCAAAGCTGGCAGTCCGAATCCCTGCGCACCGGCCCGCAGGTCCGCATCCTCGCGCCCGCCCCC
>JBGSWJ010000587.1:0-2377 GCA_041752495.1 Rhodobacterales bacterium | reverse complement strand
CGCAGCGCCTCGGGCCGGATCGCGGAAAGCGCGGGCAGGCCCGTCAGGATCGGCGGCAGAATGTTCGATGAACCGACGAAATCGGCAACAAAGGGGACTTCGGGCCGGTAGTAGATATCCTCGGGCGAGCCCACTTGCACGATCCGGCCCTGATTGAACACGGCGACCCGGTCGGCCATCGACAGCGCCTCGCCCTGATCATGGGTCACAAAGACGAAGGTAATGCCAAGCTGGCGCTGGAGGGACTTGAGTTCCTCCTGCATCTGTTCGCGCAGCTTGAGGTCAAGCGCGCCCAGCGGTTCGTCGAGCAACAGGACACGCGGTTTGTTCACCAGCGCGCGGGCCAAAGCTACCCGCTGCCGCTGCCCGCCCGAAAGCTCGGACGGCTTGCGGCTGCCATAGCCCGGCAAAGCTACCAGTTCGAGCGCGGCTTCCGCTTCGCGATAGCGTTCCGTCTTGCCCTTGCCCGCGATCATCAGCCCATAGGCCACGTTGTCGAGCACGTTCAGGTGCGGGAACAGGGCATAGTCCTGAAACACCGTGTTCACTGCCCGCCGATAGGGCGGCACATCCCGCACGGACTGGCCGAACAGGCGGATATCTCCGTCGGTGGGCTGTTCAAAACCCGCGATCAGACGAAGGCAGGTTGTCTTGCCCGACCCAGACGGCCCGAGCATGGCAAAGAATTCGCCCTCGGCAATGTCGAGGTCGACCCCGTCCACGGCGCGGACAGTTCCGAAATGGCGTGCGACGCCGGAAAAGGAAACGGCAACTGTCATGGGATCCGGGGGATTTGGGGAAAGGGAAAGACGCGGATCTCACCCGCCCTGAACCGGGCGGGTGAAACCTGCGCAGGTCGGAGGCTTAGCGCCCGCCGATCACGCCGACATAGTCAGACACCCAACGGTAGTAGGGGATGCAGGTGTCATCGCCCTGCGAACAATCCGCAACGGGGGTCGTCCAGAACCGGATCTTGTCGAAATCATCCAGCCCGTTGGCCGTGCAGCCTTCGGCGGTCTGCATCCCGCGCCCGTCGGTGCAGGCGGCCGGAACCGAGGGGTTGGCCCCGAACCAGACCGACAGATCCGACTGCAGGTTCGACGCCAGTTGATGTTCGAACCACATGTAAGCGCAGTTGGGGTGTTCGCTGTCCACGTGCAGCATCGTGGTATCGGCCCAGCCCGTGGCACCTTCCTGCGGAATGGTCGAGGCGACAGGGACGCCAGCGGCCTTGAGCAGGTTCACCTGGAACGGCCAGGAGCCGGAGGCCACCACGCCTTCGTTGGTGAAGTCGTCGCTCTGGATGAAGGCATCGTGCCAGTAGCGGCTGACGATGGTCCGCTGGCCGCGCAGCAGTTCAATCGCTGCGGCATACTGTTCTTCGTTCAGCTCATAGGGCGAGGTGATGCCGAGTTCCGGCTTGTGGAACATCAGGTATTGCGCGGCGTCGGCCACATGGATCGGGCCATCATAGGCCTGAACGCGGCCCTTGTTCGACTGGCCGTCAGGCAGGGTCTGTTCTTCGAACACGACGTTCCACGAGGTCGGCGCCTCGGGGAAGACTTCGGTGTTGTACATCAGCACGTTCGGCCCCCACATGTAGGGAACGCCATAGTGAACGCCATCCACCGTGTGCCAGCCCGCAGACTTGAGCCGGTCATCGACCGTGCCCCAGGACGGGATCAGATCAACGTTGATCGGCTGCACGCGGCCACCGGCAATGAGGCGGAGCGAGGCATCGCCCGAAGCAGTGACAAGGTCAAAGCCGCCTTCGTTCATCAGGGCCACCATCTCGTCCGAGGTGTTGGCGGTCTTGACCGAAACCATGCAGCCCGTTGCCGCTTCGAACTTGGTCACCCAGTCAAAGGCGGGGTCGGTTTCGCCGCGTTCGACATAGCCAGCCCAGGCCACGATCGACAGTTCGCCTTCACCGGCGCCGATCTCGGTCATCTGCGCAGAGGCCGCCGTGGCCCCCAACATCGACAGGATCCCCAGCAACGAGGCAGTATGTTTCAGGCAAGTCATGTTACGTCTCTCCCATGTGCGGAATGATGGCGCCGGCCGCCGTTTTCATTCCGGCTACCGTGGCGGGGACGGCGACAATTCGCAAATTCAATCGGCAGAATGATGATATCGGTTTTTCCGATACATGCCACGGATGAAGGGCCGGACCAAATTTCCTCGAGGAAATTTGCCAAGACTTTTGGAAAAGTCTTGGTGTCGCGCCGGTTTGTCGGTTGCGCCCTAGCGCGGCCGCAACCCCTGTTGCGCCTGTGAAATCGCGATGAAGTCCTGCGCCGCCGGGGTCAGCGGCGCGCCCTTGCGCCAGACCACGCCCACGCGCACCACGGGCAAGGCCCCCGACACATCCCGCGAT
>JBGSWJ010000586.1:0-1672 GCA_041752495.1 Rhodobacterales bacterium | reverse complement strand
GGGCTGGTGCGGCCCCCCGGCGGCGAAAGCTGGGACGAGGCGGCGGCGCGGGTGGGCGCGGCTGTTGACCGGCATCTGGCGGCGGGGCTGGACGATCTGATCGTGGTCGCGCATTTCGGCGCGATCCTGACGCAGGTGCAGCGGGCGCTGGATGTGCCGACGGTGGAGGTGTTCAGCCACCGGATCGACAATCTGTCGGTGACAGAGTTGCTGTGCCGCCCCGAAGGCTGGACCGCCGGGCGGATCAATCACCGCCCGTGATCGGGCCGGTCACAAATCAAGACTGTAGCGCCTGGATCAGAACGCCTATGACGGAACCTGCCATCAGGATCAGCGTGGCAAGGAGGGCGATCACGAAACCGGCAGAGCGTTTGGAGGCATCGGCATAGTAGCTGCGCGCATAGATGATGCGGCCTGCGATGAAGACGAGTGCCAGAAGGGCGGCCCATAGGTCGGAGACGTATACGGCGAACATCCAGAGGCTGGGAAGGAAGATGATCAGTTGTTCGGCCGTGTTCTGGTGGACGCGGTAGACCCGTTCGAAGGCCGGATTGCCCGTCGTCGCCGGGGCCGGAACACCGTATTTGCCGCGTGCCTGACTGACGAGTGCGCCGAGGACGAGGAACATGAACAATACGAGTGCCGTCGCGATAACCGTCCAGACCATGCCAATACCTTTCGTTTGCAATCTGACCCTGACCTAACCTTGTTTTGGCCGAACACAAGCCGCTCTCAAGCGGACTGACACCAAAGGAAACCGGAATGACTTCTGACCTTCTTATCGGCGATTACGCCTATTCCAGCTGGTCGCTGCGCGGCTGGCTGATGTTTGACCATTTCGGCGTACCGGTGCGGACAACCATGGTCGATTTCGATGCGGGCGATGTGGCGGACCAGATGAAGGCCCATGCCCCGGCGCGGACGGTGCCGACGTTTCTGACGCCCGAAGGGGTGGCGGTGTCGGACAGTCTGGCGATTGCCGAGGAAGTGGCGAGCCGGTTTCCCGAGGCCTGTGTCTGGCCTGCCGATCCGGCGGCGCGGGCGATGGCGCGGACTTTGGCGGCCGAGATGCATTCGGGCTTTGCTGCGTTGCGGCAAGCCTGTCCGATGAACCTGCGCACAGCCTATCGGGATGTGCCCGTGTCAGCCGAGGTGCAAGCAAACCTTGACCGGATCGAGGTAATCTGGGGCCATGCGCTGAGCCGGTTCGGGGGGCCGTGACTCTGCGGGAACTATTCGGCTGCGGATGCGTTTTATGCCCCTGTGGCGGCGCGGATTGCGGGCTATGGCGTGACGGTCGGACCAGAGGCTGCGGACTATGTGGCGGCGCATCTGGCCGATCCGTCGTTCCGGCGCTGGCGGGCGATGGGGCTGGTGCGGGGGGCGACCTTGGCCCGCTATGCCAAGGATTATGCCCAGGTCGCATGGCCCGGACCGGCACCGCTGGCCGCAAAGGCGGTGGAAAGCGGGGTGGCAGAGAACAGCGGCTGTCTTTATTCCGGCAAGCCGGTGACGCATCTGATGGAGGCGGGTGGCCGGGTCTTTGGCTTCTGCAATGCCTTTTGCCGGGACAAGACGGTGGCCGACCCGCTGGCCTGGCCCGGCTTTGCGGCGGCGTGGAACCGAGAATAAGCGCTGACCGTCGCGGCGTCTGACGGCAGGAACGCCGCCC
>JBGSWJ010000585.1:0-2328 GCA_041752495.1 Rhodobacterales bacterium | reverse complement strand
CGCAGGGCCGCGCGCGGGCCGCGCGGGGCAATGACCTGCGCTATAACCTGCGGATTTCGCTGGAAGAAGCCTTTGGCGGGATGCAGAAGACGATCACCGTGCCGACGGCGGTCGCTTGCGGATCGTGCAAGGGCACCGGGGCCGAGGGCGGATCCGAGCCGCAGACCTGCCCGACCTGTTCCGGCATGGGAAAGGTGCGGGCACAGCAGGGTTTCTTTACCGTGGAACGCACCTGCCCGACCTGCAACGGCATGGGCCAGACGATCAAGAACCCCTGCAAGGTCTGCGCTGGTGCCGGGCGGGTCGAGAAGGAGAAGTCCCTGTCCGTCAACATCCCTGCCGGGGTGGAGACAGGCACGCGGATCAGGCTTGCCGGAGAGGGCGAGGCCGGGATGCGGGGCGGGCCGACGGGCGACCTTTATATCTTTATCGAGGTCAAGGAACACGCCCTGTTCCAGCGCGACGGCACCAACCTGTTCTGCCGTGTGCCGGTGTCGATGGCCGATGCCGCGCTGGGCGGGGATATCGAGGTTCCGACAATCGACGGCGGCAAGAGCCGGGTCAAGATCCCCGAGGGAAGCCAGTCGGGCCGGCAGATGCGCCTGCGCGCCAAGGGGATGCCTGCGCTGCGAAGCAAGGAGTTCGGTGACATGTTCATCGAGCTGGCCGTTGAAACGCCGGTCAACCTGACGGCCCGGCAAAAGGAATTGCTGCGCGAATTCCACGAGCTGAGCGAGGCGAACAACCCGCAGTCGGCCGGGTTCTTTTCGGCGGTCAAGAACTTCTGGGACTCGATGAAGGGCTGACGCCTTTTCCTACGTTTTCAAAGGGCCCCTGCGGGGGCCCTTTTCGTTTGCGCTTAACCGTTTGTTCACCGGATTTGGCGACATTGGCGGCATGAGCCAGCCGCACGCCTTTCAGGAATCACTCGCACTGTTTCCCTCTGCCGGGGACGAGGATGAGGCTGTGGGCACGCCGCTGTCCGGGCGCTTGCCGAGTTATATCGGGGATCACCGCAAACGCCTGCGCGAACGGTTCAATACCGGCGGCGCTGCGGCGATGCAGGATTATGAGATTCTGGAACTGGTGCTGTTCCAGCTTATGCCGCGTCAGGACGTCAAACCACTGGCCCGCGCGCTGATCGACCGGTTCGGGGATTTCGCGCGGGTTCTGTCATCTCCTCGTGATCGACTGCAAGAGGTGAAGGGCGTCGGGCCAGAGATCATCACGGGGCTAAAGGTAGTCGAGGCGGCGGCGCACCGGATGGCGCGCGCCAGGGTGATGCAGCGGCATGTGATCAGCAGTTGGGACTCGGTGCTGGATTATTGCCATACGGTCATGGCGCATCGGGAGACGGAGCAGTTCCGGATTCTGTTCCTCGACCGCAAGAATGTGCTGATCACGGATGAGGAGCAGGCGCGCGGGACAGTGGACCATGTCCCCGTCTATCCGCGCGAGGTGGTGAAGCGGGCGCTGGAACTGAACGCAAGCGCGATCATTCTGGTGCACAATCACCCTTCCGGTGACCCGACGCCATCGCAAAGCGACATTCAGATGACCGAGCAGATCAACACGGCGGCGCAGGCGCTGGGACTGACCGTGCATGACCATCTGATCATCGGCAAATCGCGCGAGCTGAGTTTCCGGGCGGCGGGGTATCTTTAGGTGGCGCGCCCGTCAGTCCGTGTCGATCCAGAGTTCCACGCGGCGGTTGGCGTTCTGCCCGATGGCCGTGTCATCGCAGGCAATGGGCAGCGCCTCGCCATAGGCGCGGGTTTCAAGACGGACCTGTGCAGGGAGGGTCCCGCCAAGGGCCTGCAGCAGGTCGCGGCGGATCGTATCGGCCCGCGCCGCCGAAAGTTCGCGGTTGGCGTCGGCGGGGCCACGGGAATCGCTGAAGCCGGCAAGGACAAGGCGATGCCCGTTGAACCGCCCATCCCGAATCGCCCGCACCAGGACGCGCAGGTTGGAGCGCGAGATGGCGTCAAGCCGGGTCGAACCCGGATCAAAGCGGAAGGTTGGAGTGAGGCGTTCCAAGGAGCCCAGTTGGGTCAGCATGGACTGGAGTTCGGTCAGCGAAACCTCTGGGCCTGCGGCGTGGATCGCGGCCTTGAGCCGGTCGCCCTGCACCGCCCAGGGGATCGTACCGGGGTCGGGTCCGACGACACCGGCGCGGTCAAGGACGATCTGGGCGCTAGTGGTGCCGAGCCACGCAAGGAAGGCGGCCGAGGCATCGGGCAGGCGCCGCATCGGGAGGTAGAGAAGTGCAGGCAGGACGAGCGGGTAGTCCTGCGTTCTGATGCTGTCTGGCGTCGGGGAGGCGGTGAT
>JBGSWJ010000584.1:0-2025 GCA_041752495.1 Rhodobacterales bacterium | reverse complement strand
GGCCGACGGCGAATATGGGGCCGGCAACCAGGGCGAGCGGCGCCGGTGTATCGGCAAGCATCAGCATGGCCAAAGTGGGGGCGGCAACGCCGGCCAGCACCACGGTCGCCCAGGCGAGGAATGGCCAAACCGGAGGCTGCGCGGGTGACGTCATGAGCGCGACACTGATGCCCGCGCCTGACCTTGTCGAGCGGGCACGACAGACGGCGGCAGGCTGGACCTGGCCTCAAACTCTTGGCGTCCGCCCGGCGCGACATGACGCGCTGCCCTGGTTCAGGCAGATGGGCCGACATCGATCAGGCGGCGGACCATCGCAATGGCATGGGTTCGAAATTCAGCGGGTGACCAGCCGCATTCAACCACCAGTCGCCGATACATGGTAGGATGAACCTGTGCCCACACGGCTTCGGCAATCCGGTCGGGATCAGCTGGCAGCGGATGCCGCTGGTGGATCGACCGGGCCAGACGTCTGAAACCGCCCAAAAGTGCGCCGATCATGCGATCGTTCCAGGCAGCGGCAGCTTCTGGATCGCTGACCCCCGCTGCATCGAGCAGAATGCCGACCGGATAAATGAGCGGCAGATAGTCCAACCAGGCCGTAACAGATTGGACCAGCACTTCGCGGTCCGGAGCCGGGGTGGCGCCGATGGCCTGCAGCCGCGCCACATGATCGGTGGTGCTGTCCTTGTGGCGCACCATCGCGATCAACAGGTCGGCCCGGTTCCCAAAGCCGTAAAAGATGGTCTGGCGGCTGACGCCGGCACGGGCCGCAATGTCACTGATCGCGACATCAGCCCGCCCGCGCTCCAGGATCAGTTCCCACGCGGATTCGAGAATCTTGCGCTTGGTGTCGTCTGAAATGGATTTAGGTTTACTCATGTTACCCTTTGAGCTATTTTACGCATGTTAACCTAATGTCCGCGAGGAGCAAGACATGTCGCCGACGACCGCCGCCGCACTTCACGTCGGGATCGGCTCGATCTCGCTTCTGGCTTACTGGACAGCACTGCTGGCGCGAAAGGGCGCGCTGCTCCACACATCTGCGGGCTGGATCAGCCTGGCGACGCTGGTGATTGTCAGCCTGTCGGTTGCCCCGATCTTGTTCACCCGCCCCGGCCCGTTCGATCCGGGATGGGTCGTGCAGATGGTCTATCTCATGACCTGCATTTTCACCGTTTCGATGATCGGCTACTCGGCGATCCGATACAAGGCCGACCCGGATCGGTTTCGCAGCCCGGCCTTCCGCATGCTGGGCCCTGTTCTGCTGGTGTTGGGCATTGTCGTCCTGGTTGCCGGTGTGGCCAGGCGCGATCCTGTGGCCATTGTCCTGTCGTGGGTTGGCCTCGTCTATGGCCCGGCGATGATCGGCTTTTCACGCTACAAGGGCCCGCTGCATCCGCGCTGGGGGGTGATCTGGCACCTGAACGCAGTGGTCGGGCTGTTCAATGCGGTCAACGGCAACTTCATGTTCGTCGCCTGGCGATCGCTTGGCCTTGGCGACAGCATTGCCGTGCAAGCCGGTTTCCAGATTCTGACCGTCCTGATTGCGCTGTTGCTCAGGCTTTGGTTCGGTGCGCGCTTTGATGCCCCGATGCGGTTCAGTCCCGTGCCCCGGCGCGAAGCGGGGACAAGGGCAATCGCCGCGGTCAGATAAGCATTGGGCGGCGCAGCAATCGGGTGCAGGGGCTCAGCCCCTGCCCGCCGGAGGCCGCTTTTCTTGGGGGTAACTGGGTCGCACCCGCTTCCCCTTGGCCCCCAAAAACCCCACACTCCAACCCATGCCCCACGCCGGATTCGTCCATCTTCGCCTGCAATCGGCCTATTCGATGCTCGAAGGGGCGATTCAGCCTGAGGACCTGGCGAAGGCGTGCCGAAAGCTGGAGATGCCGGCGGCGGGGCTGGCGGATCGTGGCAACATGTTTGCCGCGATGGATTTTTCCTATGCGGCGAAGGAGGCCGGGGTTCAGCCGGTGATCGGCGCGGTGCTCGCCATCGAGCGGCCGGGGTCGCGGACGGTGACGACGC
>JBGSWJ010000583.1:0-1545 GCA_041752495.1 Rhodobacterales bacterium | reverse complement strand
GCGATGCTGGCGCGCGTGCTGGGGCAGATGCAGTACCGCGCCTCGGTTGCCGCCGTGGGGCTGGCGGGGGGGGCGGCTTTGCCTGCGACGGTGATCCCGTTTCTGTTGCGTGGGGTGAAGCTGTTGGGGATCGATTCGGTGTTGCGGCCCTATGAGGACCGCATCCGGGCCTGGGACAGGATTGCGACGGACCTGCCCTTGGACAAGCTTGAGGCGATGATCCGGCCTGCGGGGCTGGCCGATCTGCCCGAACTGGGGGCGGCGATCCTGAAGGGCGAGGTGCAGGGGCGCGTCGTGGTGGACGTGAACGCCTGAGGGGCGCGGTCAGCCGCCGATCCGGAGGATGAGTTTGCCCGCCGTCCTGCGCGTGTTCAGGGCGTCGAACATATCGTTGACGTGGTCGAGGTCATAGACGCCTTCGATGGGGACCCTGATCTGGCCGGATTGAATGGCCGCGACGACCTGAGTGACGCCGTCTTTCCAGGCGTCGGAGTGGTAATCGAGATGGCCCAGATGCATGCGGGTGAAGGTGAGCGACTTTTGCACGAGCCTTTCCCAGAGGTTGGGGAAGGGTTTGCCTTCGGCCTCGCCATAGCTGACCAGATGGCCAAGCTTGCGGATCACATCAAAGCTGCGGTCGAGGATGCTGGCGCCGGTTGAATCGACGACCTTGTCAACGCCGCGTCCGTTGGTGAAGGCAAGGGTTGCGGCGACGAAATCGGTGTCGGCGCGGTTGATGACGAGGTCGGCGCCATATTCGAGGGCGCGAGACTCTTTCCCGGCAGTGCCTGTGGTGCCGATGACGGTCGCGCCTGCGGCCTTGGCGATTTGCGTCAGGTAGAGGCCCACGCCGCCGCCGATGGCGTGGATCAGGAGGATGTCGCCGGGGCGGGTGGTGCTGACGGTGTGGAGGAGGTGCCACGCGGTCAGGGCCTGGATGTAGAAGGCGCTGGCAGTGTCGAAACCCATTGAATCGGGGAGCGTGATGAGGCGTTCCGTGGGCACGGCACATAATTCGGCAAAGGCGCCGGCGTCTTCGCTGAAGGCGGTGACGCGGGTGCCGGGGGCGGGGCCGGTGACGCCTTGGCCGAGGGCCACGACGGTTCCGGCAAGTTCGATCCCGGCGACGAGCGGGTAGCCCTTGGGGTGGGGATAGATGCCCTGACGCATCATCAGGTCGGCATAGTTGAGCCCGGCGTGGGAAACCTGGACGAGCACTTGGCCCGGGCCTGCGACGGGGTCGGGCATGGTGCGCACGGCTGTGGAGTCAGGTTTGCCGTCGGGCGTTTCAAAGACGACTGCGCGCAAGGGGGTATCCTTTCGTCGGGGATTCGGTCGGGCCTTGGCGCTACCCTGCGCTGTCGGTCGGGCCGGGTGAAGTGTTGGCACGCGAAACCGGCGCCCGGGGGGCGGTTTGGGGGGCAGTCTGCCTGTTTTATGGCAGGTTATGGCGTCAGCGGGGCAGGGACGCGGGAGGTGATCAGGCCCGGGGGGTTGCGACTGGCCGAGCAAGCCGGTCATGCGGGTGATCTGGTCGACGCCGTC
>JBGSWJ010000582.1:0-10854 GCA_041752495.1 Rhodobacterales bacterium | reverse complement strand
GTGAATGACCCGGAGGGCCGGATCGACGGGCTGATCGCGCATCGCAAAGCGCGCGAGGCGCAGATCCTGGGGGCGCTGGCGCAGGGTCCGGCGGATGTTGGGCGGCTGACGGCGCTGGTCTATGCCGATGTGCCGGTCGCGATGCACGGGGCTGCGGCGCGCAATGTTCTGGCGCATCTGATTGATCTGGCAGGCAGAAAACAGATCTCCGCCCTGCCCCGTCTGGCCCATGACGCGCTGTTCCGGCTGATCTGACGGGAATGGCATTTTTCTTTGCCAACCCTCTGGACGCTGCCCGGGGGCATTGCTATACGCACCCCCGTGTTCCGACGTAGCTCAGCGGTAGAGCAGTTGACTGTTAATCAATTGGTCGTAGGTTCGATCCCTACCGTCGGAGCCAAAAATCCAAAAGTATATCAAGTTCTTAGGCGAGTCGTGGGTCCCACGCTCACCTAAGACTTTTTGAGCGGGTCACATTTCAGGCGGTGTTGGACCCATCGTAAGTCAGCGTGGGTGAACGTAAGCCGGTTTCGTTGCAGGCCGGGTGACTGAAGATTGGTTCATCCACCGAATCCTTGCCAGAGGTCCGCTCATGTTGCTGAATTGGGACGCGACTGAAAGGACACCGATGTCCGATAGGGTGAGACCGTGAGGAAATGTGGTCGCCCAGCGCAGCGAAGTTTGCAGGGCAGAACCACTTCAAACTTCGAGATTTCCATTTGTCGGTGCAGCCGGAAACAATCTGTCGCGCCGTCGGTCGGACGTCGACCTTTCTGGAGTAGATGCTTGAAGTCTGTAAGGCCTTCAAGCGTTACGGATGCTTGATGAAGGGCAGCATTGCGCGAGACGAAGGGGGCTTCGATGGATTGCGTCCCCAGCCGCACTTACAGCCTCCGCAAGATCCGCGAAATTGAAGCCGTACGGGCGCTTGTGTTCAGCATCGATCTTGACACAGTCACCCTTGCCACCGGATCGGCGGCAATCGAAAGGCAGCAGGCTCGTTCCCTTGTTCAGTTGGGCCGCTTCATGGAGTCGTTGCTGGCTGACAACCTGTGAGAGGTGTTCCTGATCGAAGGCCATACCGACGCCGTGGGCAGCGACAGCTACAACCTTGCCCTGTCGGACAGGCGTGCCGAATCTGTTGCGCTGGCCCTGACCAAGGCCTTTGACATCCCGCCGGAGCATCTGAACGTGCAGGGCTATGGCGAGGAATTCCTCAGGATCGAGACCCTCAGCGCGGAACAGCGCAACCGACGCGCCGCGATCCGCCGGATCACGCCAATGCTGAACCCGGACACCGCAGGCTGATCAGCGCATTTCGAAGAATGGGGCGGGCAATCGTGCCCGTCTTTGTCGCAGGTTTTTCGTCTGCCGCTTACTTCGATCAGGGCAGTCTTTGTGCCGCAGGACGATAAGGGGTTATCCCCCAGCGGATCTGCGTGAACGGAGTGACATGATGAATGGCTTTGTTGAAAACATCGAAGACCTGACCGAAGGCAACACCGACTTCCGTCGTGTTCTCTATACCGGCCACCATCTGCAACTTGTCCTGATGAGTCTCAAGCCCGGCGAAGAGATTGGCATGGAAGTCCACGATACCCATGACCAGTTCTTCCGCATCGAAACTGGCGAGGGCGAGGTCCTGATCGACGGCAACCGCACGGCGATCAAGGCCGATGATGCCATCATCGTGCCGGCCGGCGCACGTCACAATCTGCGCAATCTGGGCAAGGGCGCGCTGCAGCTTTACACGCTTTACGCCCCGCCGAACCATGTCGATCACCTGACTGAAGCTTCCCGGGCCGTGGCCAAGTCCACCGTCGAAAAGTTCGACGGCGTGACGACGGAATGATCGCAAGACATTCGCCCGTTTTGACCGACCTGGGCCAGTCCCTGATCACGTCACAGAGCCTCGCTGCCATCCCATCGACCTGCCCTCCTGTCCCGCGGGCTGATGTGGCCGACCCTGCCCGAGGCATCCCCAAATACACGGGCAGGGTCAATTCAATCCGAGAACTCTAGCCAGAAGCGGCCCTTCTCAGTCTGGCCGCTGTTGGTCTGGCCCAAAACACTCCTCCACCCTGACGACATCCTGCCGTCCGGAAAACGAACTCAACCTGAACTGGACCTTTCCTATGCCCGCCGATTCACAGACGCTCAAGACCACGCTCGTTGCCGACTACGATGCGCTTGCGACCCAGATAATGGGTTTGCGCGATGAACTGTCCAAAATGGCGCAGTCTGTCGCTGCCACGTCGGCAAGGCGCGGTCAGGCCATGGCCGATGACGTGGCCGACGGCATGTCGGGTGCCATATCCTATGTGGGCCGCAAGGGTCATGCCGCGGACGTCCGCGTGGAAAGCGCAATTGCAGGCAACCCCTATATCGCCATTGGTCTGGCGGCAGCGATGGGTCTTGTCCTTGGTGCGATGACCCGGCGGTGAACAGCGGGCCGCAGGCAAGTCATGATCTGGTCCGTCTTTTCTTGACGGCCCTTGCCGGGGCGCTTGGGCTGGCGGGTGCGGGGTTGCTGTCATATGCGGCTTTACACGGCCTTGACCAGCTCGTGCCCGCACCTTGGGCCGCAGCCGTTCTTGGCGGTGTATTGCTGATCCTGTCGGCTGCGGTCATTGCCTTGCTGGATATCAGGGCTGGGACGATCCTGGTCTCGAAAGAACCGACTGCTCCGTTGCGGCCCACGGAACTGGCCGCATTCTTTCTTGCTTTTCTGCTGTCCCGTCGCCTTTCCCGCCGCGGCTGACTTTCAACCTAGTCCTGCGTCAAACAAGAAAGACTCACCAATGTCTCTGATGACTGTCGCCATTACGCTGATCGTGGTCGGCGCGCTCCTCTGGATCGTGAACACCTACATCCCGATGGACAGCAAGATCAAAACCATCCTGAACGCGGTCGTCGTGATCGTCGTGATCCTCTGGCTTCTCCGCTCATTTGGTGTTCTTGGCGGAATCGCGGCGATGCCGGTGGGTGGCTGACGCGACGCGCGCCTTGGCCCTTCCGGACGGACCCTTTACGCTGTCGGGCCTTGATCGGGGCCGGGCCATACTCGCGGCTTTGCCTGCAGGGAAAGCCCTTGATCTATCCGGTCAGACCCGGATCGATACGGCTGGTGCATGGCTGATCGCCCTGTCGCAGAAAGATGGCCTTGGCGTTATGGGCGCCTCGGCCGATCAGACGCTCCTCCTCGAAACGGTGCGGAGCGCGCTCCCAACCGGGCAATTGCTTCGGCGGGTGCGGCTCCACAACAAAACGGCGGATATGCTGGCCGCACTGGGGCAGAGCGTCAGCGCGATGCTGTGGGCGACGGCCGAAAGCGTCGGTTTCCTCGGGCTGGTCATGGCCCGGATCGCGCAGGCCATCCTTCGCCCCTCGCGCCTTCGCCTGACAGCATTGTTCCACCACATGCAGGAGGCGGGGCTGGGCGCGGTGCCGATTGTCGTCCTGATGGGGTTCCTGATCGGGCTGGTTCTGGCTTTTCAGGGGGCATCACAGCTCAAGACTTTCGGGGCCGAGGTTTTCGTGGTCGATCTCATCGCGATCTCCATGCTGCGGGAACTGGGGATCCTGTTGACTGCGATCATCGTGGCAGGGCGGTCGGCCTCGGCCTTCACGGCGGCAATCGGGTCCATGAAGATGCGGGAAGAGGTGGATGCGATGCGCGTCCTTGGCCTTGATCCGATCGACCTGCTGGTGCTGCCCCGGGTTCTGGCGCTGGTGATCTGGCTGCCCCTGCTGGGGTTTCTGGCTGACATGGCGGGACTTGTCGGCGGTGGGCTGATGGCCTGGATTTCTCTTGGCATCTCTCCCGGCCAGTTCCGAACACAGCTTCTGGCGGCTACGGACGTGTCCCAAATGTTGGTTGGGCTGTCCAAGGCGCCGGTCTTTGCGCTGATCATCGGAGTGGTCGGCTGCCATCAGGGGATACAGGTCAAGGGTGACACGGAATCGCTTGGTCAGCACACGTCGCGCGCCGTCGTTGTAGCGATCTTTCTGGTCATTGTGGTGGATGCGCTGTTCTCGATCTTTTTCGCCCTGTGGGGCGTGTGATGGAGGCCGTCATTTCCATCCGCGGACTGACCACCCGGTTTGGCAAGACCGTTGTTCATGACAAACTCGACCTTGACGTCTTTCGGGGCGAGGTTCTGGGCGTGGTCGGTGCCTCGGGCAGTGGCAAGTCTGTCCTTTTGCGCACCATCGTCGGCCTTCAAAAGCCGCAGACCGGGCGGATCATGGTTCTTGATACCGATGTTTGGAAGGCCTCTGCCGTCGAGCGGCAGGCCATCGAACGCCGCTGGGGCGTCATGTTTCAGGGCGGGGCGTTGTTCTCGTCGCTGACCTTGCGCGAGAATGTCGAGGCGCCGATGCGCGAGACAACTTCGGTCGATGCCGAGACCCGTGCCGCTTTGGCTGACCTTCGGATCGCGATGGTGGGCCTGCCGCCCACTGCCGGTGATCTATATCCCGCTGACCTGTCGGGCGGCATGCGCAAGCGGGCGGGGCTGGCCCGGGCGCTGACGCTCGATCCTGAAATCCTTCTTCTGGATGAACCGACGGCGGGACTTGATCCCATCGGGGCGTCCGAATTCGACGCGCTCATTCTGTCGCTGCAAAAGGCGCTGGGCCTGACCGTGTTTCTGGTCACCCACGATCTCGACACGCTTTATGCCACCTGCAACCGGATCGCTGTTCTGTCCGGTCACAAGGTTCTTGTGACCGGAACTATGACCGAGATAATGGCCGTCGATGATCCCTGGGTCCACGCCTATTTCCACGGCCCCCGCGCCCATGCGGCACTGGCGGCTACCTGATGGAAACAAAGGCCCGCTTTGTCCTGATCGGCACGCTGACGGTGTTCAGCCTGCTGGCAACCCTTGGCTTCATTCTCTGGCTGGCCAAGGTGCAGATCGACCGGACCTATACACAGTACGACATCCTGTTCGACACTGTCGCAGGTCTTAGCCAGTCGAGCGCGGTGCGCTACAACGGCGTTGATGTGGGCAAGGTCCTTGCCATCGCGTTGGACCGGGCCGACCCCGCCCTTGTCCGTGTCCGGGTCGAGATCTTTGCGAGCACTCCCGTCCGCGCCGACACGATGGCAACCTTGGCCGGGCAAGGCGTAACGGGCGTGTCCTTTGTGGCACTCGAAGGCGGCAGTGCCGGTGCCGACCGTATTGCTGCGATCCCGCCCGCCGATGTGGCTGTCATTGCCTCGAAACCTTCGGTCGTGGCGGGCTTGCTGGGCGATGCGCCCGATCTTCTGGCCGAGGCCATCTCGCTCATGAAGGATTTGGGGACTTTCACCACGCCTGAAAACCGCGAGGCTGTGGCGGGTATCCTTTCGAACCTGAACGAAACCTCTGCGCGGCTGGCCGTTCTGTCAGAACATGCGGATGATGTGATGACCCGTGCAGAGTTGGCACTGGATCAGGCCAATGACACGATGGCCACCGCACAGGCCACTTTTGCAAGCGCCGACAGGATCATGCAGGATGATGTTCCGGACCTCATCGGAACCGCGAAAACCGCCATGTCGCGTGCGGCGCGGTCAGTTGACGCCGTCCAGAGCTTTGCTGAATCCGGTCTGCCGCAGTTCGCAGCCCTTGCCGCCGATGCCCGCGCGCTTGTCGCCAATATCGGACGCGTCACCGACCGGATCGGCAGCGATCCCGGCCGCTTCTTTCTGGGCGACCAGACCCCTGATTACAGGAACTGATCTCATGTCCGCGATGCGCCTTACCCTGATTGCCTTTGCCTTGTCCGCCCTTGCGTCTTGCGGGGCCCTGTCGAGCCTTTCCGGGGGAAGCGCACCCCTTGACGCATACACGCTCACGCCACTCACGTTCGCAGATCCTGGTCCGGGACTTGGCCCGCACCTCGTCGTGGAACTCCCCACAACTTCGGGCGCTTTGGCCACTGACCGTATCCTGATCAAACCCACACCCTTGCAGGCCCAGTATCTGCCAGACGGCCGCTGGATCGAACCGGTGCCACTTCTTGTGCAGTCGCTGCTGTTGATCACGCTTCAGAATACGGGCAACTACCGTCTGGTCGGGCGCGATGGGGCGGGGCTGATGCCTGACTATACACTGATGACCGAGATCCAGGACTTCCAGACGCAGCCCGCTTTGCTGGGCGGAACAGCGCAGACCGTCCGGATCACCGCACTGCTGACGATGATCCGGGAAAGTGACCGCAGCGTCTTCTCGTCTCAACGGATATCAATTGATGCCGCCGCGTCGTCTGATGAAAGCGAGGCGATTGTCATGGCATTTGAAAGCGCGGTGCGGTCCTTTCTTGGAGAGGTAGCAATCTGGGCTGAACGTTAAGTCTATACTCAGCATCGCCGCGGCTCGTCCCTATGCCGTTGACGAACCTGAACGGCGGTATTTTGTGCCGCCAGAGGCCCGTTCCGCGCGCCTGATCTTCGCCGGAACGATGAGCCGCTACTTTCACTACCGTTGGACATTGATACCGGGGGTCAATCTTCGGCGTTGCGGACTGCGCTTTGCCTTTGACCCTTTCCGATGGCAGGCCATGCTCTTTCGACGCCACCGTCCGCCGTCTTCGGGCTACCGACCCTTGAACCAGCCGCGCAGCCGCTAACTGCCAGATTTCCCGGCGGTAGAGGTTCACTGCGCGAGGAATTCTGGCAAGTTCGGGGAGCGCAGCGTGGCGGAGCTTGCGGGAATTGCAGAGCAGTTCAACATTCGCTTTTATCGGGCGGTCCGGGGAGCGCCTGTTTTGAAGGCGGCGGTTGCTGCCTTCAGCCACGTTTGAGTTTGCCGATCGTGCCGATCTGCGGGTTGTAGCCGCGTACTGCGAGGGCAAAGGCGACCAGGGTTGTGCAAGACACCACCGCGAGGGCTGTCCAGTTCATCTGGCCGTAGGCTGCAAAGCGGATCAGTTCGATGGCATGGGTGAAGGGGTTGGCCATGGCGAGATACCAGATGATCTCGGCCCCGCTTTCGCGCAGTTTCCACAGCGGATAGAGCGCCGAGGAGAGGAAGAACATCGGGAAGATGACGAAGTTCATCATGCCGGCGAAGTTTTCAATCTGCCGGGTGTAGACGGTCACGACAAGGCCGATGGCGCCGAGCATGAGCCCGGTCAGCAGGGCGGCGGGGATGGCGAACCAGACGGTCGCCCAGGGCATGTGGATGCCAAGGAGTGCGGCCACGGCAAGAAAGGCTGTGGCCTGACCCAGCGCCAGGGTCGCGGCTGCGAGGATCTTGGCGAAGAGAAGCCAGGCGCGCGGCAGGGGCGTCACGAGCATGACGCGCATCACCCCGGCTTCGCGGTCGTAGACGAGGCTGAGGGCCGATTGCATGGACTGGAACAGGATCACGACCCCGACGAGGCCGGGCAGGACATATTCCTGGTAGGGAGTGTAGGTCTTGTAGGGCGGGATGATCGAGACGCCGAGGAGGTCGTGCATCCCGGTGGCGAACACCAGAAGCCAGAGCAGCGGGCGAACAAGGCTTGAGATCAGGCGCTCTCTTTGCCGAAAGAACTTCGACATTTCCCGGGCGACGATGACCCAGAGCCCCAAGCCGAGATGCGCCGCTGTCACCTGCACAAACGTCAGCCTTTTCATTGCCTTTGCGGCCGGATCGCGGCTGGAGCGCGGCCCGGCCCCTGCAATGTCACCGATCGGCGCGCCTGTGGCAAGCGGAATGGCGTCTGGCGGGCCGGGTCGACGGGGGTGGTGGCTGGTGTCACGATGGCGTCCGCCCTGCCCTTCGCCGTTCAAGGCTTGCGGCAGGAAGCGGGACAGGTTGTGCGGACGGCTTGTCATGGTCCTCATCCTTCTTTGTGGCAAAGAAGACCGTTGGTCGCGCCGCCCTTAAGGGCGGGAAATGGGACAACCCCGCCTGCGCGGGGGCGCTGGCGGGGCGTGGGGTGGTGGCCTGTCGGGCTGTTACTGACACGCTGACTCGGCCTGATCGATGCCAAGAGTATCGAGCACGTTGGTGGCGTGCAGATAGCCTTCGATGGGGGCGACGGCGATCACGGCGTCGGAGGTGGACAGAAGGACGGGCATGCGCAATTGGCCCGACCAGGGCCGGTAGTTGAGTTGCACACCCTTGGAGCCGTCGAGGTTCATGTCGTCGGAGGTCATGTAGGCCGTCATGGCGGGCCGGGTCATTTCGGGAGCGCGGGTATAGGCCTGCAGGACCGATTTCACGGCGATCCATGAAGCCCAGTCGACCGAGCCCATCTTGCGGCCGTAAAGCTTGTCAAAGCGCGAGGAGACCTGGGTGGCGCCGTCGCGTTCCATGGCCCAGTGCCAGGCTTCGGGCGTGAGGCCGACCGAGCCGATGACGGGGCGGGCCTCGAGCGTGGCATAGGGGATATAGCGGCCGAATTCGCCGCGCGAATCGGCGACAAAGACCACGTCATAGTCGACCCCGCCGGTCAGGAGGGCGACGTTGTTGCCTTCGCGCTGGGACGGGTCGGCGGCAAGGGTGAAGGTGCGCCGGTCGTTGACCGAGAGGCGCAGGCGTTCGGCGCTTTCGGTGAAGGCGTCGGCCATGGCGGTGTCGCGGGGGCTTTCGCCCTGAAGGATCAGGATTTCGATCCAGTCCCGCGAACGGAGGTATTGGGCAAAGGCGTCCATCATTTCCCTGTCGCCGGGATAGGCGTGAAGGAGGCCGGGATGGCAGGACTGCCTGAGCAAGTTGTCGGGGGCCGAGACGTTGATCAGGGTGACATCCGGTTGAGCATCTGCCACGACACCGACCATGTCGCCGGGCAGGTCGAGCAGGACGAAAAGCGCCCCGGCGGCGACAAGATCCTGCACGGCGGCGAGGGCACCGTCGGCGGCGACCTCGCGCGTTTCCATGCGGGGGGCAAGGCCCATCGCTTCGGAGACGAAGGCCAGATCTTCGATGGCCATTTCGGCGCCTTCGATGGACCGGACGGGGGGCGGGACGATCAGACGGGCATAGCCCCAGTCCTGAAGATACCGGGGGTCATCCTGCAGGGTGACAAGGCCGATGACGACATCGGTCAGGGGCTGGTCCTGGGCTGGTGACGCAAGGGGCCAGACGGCGATCAAGAGGGCGATCACGGGGGCAAGGAGGCGTCGCATGATCAGTCATCCACGAGGATGCTATGAGGCGTGCGACCGACGGGGATGCTTTCGACTGCGGTCAGGGACGCGAGGTCGATGATGGTGATGTCATCGGAGAGACCGTTGGCGACATAGGCGGTCTGTTCATCCCGGCTGAGCGCGACCGACCAGGCGCGGGAGCCGACGAGGATGTAGGATTCGACTTCGCGGGTGGCGGCGTTGACCACAGCGATGTGGTTGGCGCGGCCAAGCGAGATGAAGATGCGCGACCCGTCAGCGGTGATCTCCATGCCGACGGGGGTCACGTCTTCGGGGCGGAAACCGGGGGGCTGGAAGCTCAGCACTTCCTTGATGGTATTGTCGGCGGTGTTGATGACGTGGACTTCGGACGACAGTTCGTCCGAGACCCAGAGTTCTGCCCCGTCCGGTGTGACGATGAAGCGGCGGGGGCGCGTGCCCACGATGATGTTCTTGGTCACGCGGGCGGCGACGGGATCGACGACATGGACCATGTCGGCCACTTCGGAGGTGACATAGACCGTATTGCCATCGGTCGAGTTGATCACCCCTTCGGGTTCCGCGCCGGTGGGCACCCGCGCCGCGACGGTGCCGGAGGCGAGGTCGATGAATTCGAGTGTGCTGTCTTCTTCGTTCGAGACGTAGATCCGTGTCCGGTCGGGCGAGAAGGCAAACACTTCGGGCGAGGGGCCTGTCGGAATGGCATCGACCACTTCGAGGGTTGCGACATCGATCACTTCGATCACGTCGTCATCGCCGCAGGCGACATAGAGAAGCGTGTGATCGTCGTTGAAATGCATGTCGCGGGGGCGCCGTGACGTTTCGATCCGGGCGATGATTTCATGCTCGGGCGAGAGGACAACGATCTCGTTGCCCCGTTCGAGCGAGACGAAGATGTTGCCGCTGCCCTGGGCAAGGGCCGAGAGCGGGAGGCATAGTCCGAGGAGGAGCGTCGGCAGAATTCGCATGGGTTCCCCCGTTAATTGACGATGAAGGCGCCCAGCATGCCCTTGTCGGCATAGCCATCGACGTAGAAATCAAACTTACCCGGGCGGAGCGGCACGAAGGTGAGGATGAAGGTACCGGCGGCATCGAATTCGAGGCTGTAGATGTCGGCGGCCTTCACCTCGAGATCATTGACGACGACCTGATTGACCCAGGAGTTGCGGAAGAGTTCCGGGGCAAACCAGGCGAATTCTTCCTGGCCATCAGAGGAGATGTGGAGGCGGTAGTATTTGCCGGTTTCGAGCTGGTATTCCATCTGGCTCATCTTCAGGTCGCCCGTCAGCATAAGTTCGGGCAGATCCACGGGATTGGACGCAATATTGCCTTCGGCCATTGCCGATCCGGTGTGAAGGGCCACAATCAGGGCAAGGGCCCCTGCAAGATTTCGACGCATTTTCTATCTCCCGGTTGGATGCGGGCCTCTGTGGGCCGCTGTTCCATCGTCAGAAATTCTGGCTGACAGGGTGCTGACAAACCACCCTTTCGTTGCTGGCGCCGCAGGGGGGATCGGCCGAGCAAGTCTTTGGTAAATATGTGCAATTATTGGTATAAGGTTTGGCTATGGTCGCATATTGGGAAACTCAATGGGGCGGAGGCAGGCTCAGGCGGCCACATTCGCCCTGACGTCAAGGACGATCGCCGCTTCGAGACCGGGGGCGGCGGTGGAGAGTTGGAGATAACCCCCTGCCCCGCGCGCGATATCGGCGGCGATGGCAAGGCCCATGCCGTCGCCGCGGTCC
>JBGSWJ010000581.1:0-5853 GCA_041752495.1 Rhodobacterales bacterium | reverse complement strand
CAACGGGTCGCGCGGGATGGTCTGGCTGGAGCCGCTGGTCGAGGTCGAGACCGAGGCGGGGCGTATCGCGTTCGGGCCTGTGGATGTGGCTGATGTGGCGGGGATTTTTGACGATGCGGCGGGGCATCCCAAGGCTTTGGGGCTGGTCGAGGCGATCCCCTTCCTGGCCCGGCAGACGCGGCTGACGTTTCAGCGGGTGGGGGTTGTCGATCCGCTGTCGCTGGATGATTACGAGGCGCATGGGGGCCTGACGGGGCTGCGGCGCGCCTTGGGTATGACCGGGGCCGAGGTGGTGGCCGAGGTGAAGGACTCGGGCCTGCGTGGGCGCGGTGGTGCGGGTTTCCCGACGGGGATCAAGTGGGAGACGGTGCGGACTGCGCCGGGCGACCGGAAGTATATTGTCTGCAATGCGGATGAAGGTGACAGCGGCACCTTTGCCGACCGGATGCTGATGGAAGGTGATCCGTTCACCCTGATCGAAGGGATGACGATTGCCGGGATCGCCGTGGGGGCGACCAAAGGGTTTGTGTATCTGCGGTCGGAGTATCCGGACGCGATTGAAGTGATGACCGAGGCGGTGCGCATTGCACGGGCGCGGGGGGTGCTGGGGGCGTCGGTGCTGGGGTCGGGTCACGGGTTTGACATGGAGATCCGGACGGGTGCCGGGGCCTATGTCTGTGGTGAGGAGACGTCGCTGCTGAACAGCCTTGAGGGCAAGCGTGGCGTGGTGCGGGCGAAGCCGCCGTTGCCAGCGCTGCAGGGGTTCATGGGGCGGCCGACGGTGGTGAACAATGTCATCTCGCTCGCCACGGTTCCGGTGATCCTTGAGAAGGGGGCCGCGCATTACAAGAACTTTGGCCTTGGCCGGTCGCATGGAACGATCCCGATCCAGATTGCGGGAAATGTGAAATTCGGCGGGTTGTTCGAGGCGGCTTTCGGGCATTCGTTGGGCGAAATTGTCAATGTCATCGCAGGCGGCACGGCGACCGGACGGCCGGTTAAGGCCGTGCAGGTCGGCGGACCGCTGGGCGCCTATTTCGCGCCGGCCAAGTTCGACACGCCATTCGGCTATGAAGAATTTGACCGCGCGGGCGGGCTGATCGGCCATGCCGGGATCGTGGTGTTTGACGATACGGTGGACATGCTGGGCATGGCGCGGTTTGCGATGGAGTTCTGTGCGATTGAATCCTGCGGCAAATGCACCCCCTGCCGGATTGGCGCGGTGCGCGGCGTGGAAACCATCGACAGGATCGCGGCGGGCGATGCCGGGGCGATCCCGCTGCTGACGGACCTGTGCGAGACGATGAAGGACGGGTCGCTGTGTGCGCTGGGGGGCTTTACCCCCTTCCCCGTCATGTCGGCGCTGACTCAGTTCCCGGATGATTTCGCAAGGGCGAAGGAGGCGGCGGAATGACCGAACCTGTCAAAGGCCCGGCGTCCTATTTCCCGTCGATTGAAAAGAAATACGGCCAGCCTATCGCGCATTGGCTGGCGCTGGTCGAAACCAAGACCGACCTGAAGCACATGGAAATCGTGAACTGGCTCAAGTCCGAGCATGGGATGGGCCACGGCCATGCCAATGCCGTGGTGGCCTATGCTCTCGCGCCGAAGAAGGATCAGACCGCATGAAGGACTTCATCATCCCGTCGTTTGACGAGCGTGACATGGGCACGAAGGCGTCCAAGTCCACGAAAATGGTGACGCTGACCATCGACGGATTTCCGGTGACGGTGCCTGAGGGGACTTCGGTCATGCGGGCGAGCAACGAGGCCGGGATCGCGGTGCCGAAGCTGTGCGCCAGTGACAACCTTGAGGCCTTTGGATCGTGCCGCCTGTGTGTGGTCGAGATCGAGGGGCGGCGCGGGACTCCGGCGTCCTGCACGACGCCTGTGGCCGAGGGGATGGTTGTCCATACGCAATCTTCCAAGGTCAAGAAGATCCGCAAGGGCGTGATGGAATTGTACATTTCCGATCACCCGCTGGATTGCCTGACCTGTGCTGCCAATGGCGACTGCGAGTTGCAGGACATGGCGGGCGCGGTCGGGCTGCGCGATGTGCGCTATGCCAAGGGCGAGAACCATTTCGAAGTGCGGGCGGCGACGGCAGATAATGCCCGCTATATCCCCAAGGACGACAGCAACCCCTATTTCACCTATGATCCGGCCAAGTGCATCGTCTGTTCGCGCTGTGTGCGCGCCTGCGAGGAAGTGCAGGGGACATTCGCGCTGACCATAGAAGGGCGCGGCTTTGACAGCCGGGTCAAGGCGGGGCTGAAGTCGGATACGTTCCTGACGTCTGACTGCGTGTCCTGCGGGGCCTGCGTGCAGGCCTGCCCGACCGGGACCTTGCAGGAAAAATCGGTGATCGAGATCGGGACGCCCGACCGTTCCGTCATCACGACCTGCGCCTATTGCGGGGTCGGCTGTTCGTTCAAGGCGGAGATGCGCGGTGACGAGGTGGTCCGCATGGTGCCGTGGAAACATGGCAAGGCCAACCGGGGCCATTCCTGCGTCAAGGGGCGGTTCGCCTGGGGCTATGCCACGCACCGGGAACGCATCCTCAAGCCGATGATCCGCGAGAAGATTTCCGACCCCTGGCGTGAAGTCGAATGGGATGAGGCGATCAGCTATACCGCTGCTAAACTGCGCTCTATACAGGCGCTATACGGCGTCAAGTCCATCGGCGGGATCACGTCAAGCCGCTGCACGAACGAGGAAACCTACCTTGTTCAGAAGATGATCCGCGCGGTGTTCGGCAACAACAACACGGATACCTGCGCGCGGGTCTGCCATTCGCCCACGGGCTATGGTCTGGGCCAGACATTCGGGACGAGTGCGGGGACGCAGGATTTCGACTCGGTCGAAGAGACGGATGTGGTCATCATCATCGGGGCCAATCCGACGGACGGGCACCCCGTCTTTGCGTCACGCCTGAAGAAGCGGTTGCGCGAAGGGGCCAAGCTGATCGTCATCGACCCGCGCCGGATCGATCTGGTGAAAACGCCGCATGTCGCGGCCTCGCACCACCTGCCTCTGCGCCCCGGCACCAACGTGGCCGTGGTCACCGCGTTGGCGCATGTCATTGTCACCGAAGGCATTTTCAACGAGGCGTTCATCCGGGAACGCTGCGACTGGGACGAGTTCCAGGACTATGCAGCATTCGTCAGCGACCCCCGCCATTCGCCCGAGGCGAACGAGATGCTGACCGGCGTCCCCGCCGCCGAAGTCCGCGCTGCTGCGCGGCTGTTTGCGACGGGCGGCAATGGCGCGATCTATTACGGGCTGGGCGTGACGGAACATTCCCAGGGGTCGACCACCGTGATGGCGATTGCCAATCTGGCGATGATGACGGGCAATGTGGGCCGCCCCGGCGTGGGGGTTAACCCCTTGCGCGGGCAGAACAATGTGCAGGGGTCCTGCGACATGGGATCGTTCCCCCATGAACTGCCGGGCTATCGCCATGTGAGCCAGGACGCCACGCGGGAAGTGTTCGAAAAGATCTGGGGCACGGTTCTGGACAATGAACCGGGGCTGCGGATCCCGAACATGCTCGACGCCGCGGTCGAGGGGACGTTCCGGGGCCTTTATGTGCAGGGCGAGGATATTCTTCAGTCCGATCCCGATACGCATCACGTCGCCTCGGGCCTTGCCGCGATGGACTGCGTGATCGTACAGGACCTGTTCCTGAACGAGACGGCGAATTATGCGCATGTGTTCCTGCCGGGGTCGACCTTCCTTGAAAAGGACGGGACCTTTACCAATGCCGAACGCCGGATCAACCGGGTGCGCAAGGTCATGCAGCCCCGCAACGGGCTGGCCGATTGGGAAGTCACGATGAAGCTTGCCAATGCGATGGGGGCGGGCTGGACCTATACTCATCCGGCGCAGGTGATGGAGGAGATTGCGGCGACGACGCCGTCTTTTGCCAATGTCTCCTATGAGTTGCTGGAGGAGAAAGGTTCGGTCCAGTGGCCGTGTAACGAGGCCGCGCCCGAGGGCACGCCGCTCATGCATGTCGACGGGTTCGTGCGTGGCAAGGGGCGGTTCATCGTGACGGAATATGTGCCGACGGATGAACGGACGGGGCCGCGGTTCCCGCTGCTTCTGACCACGGGCCGTATCCTGTCGCAATACAACGTGGGCGCGCAGACGCGGCGGACGGCGAATGTGATCTGGCATGACGAGGATGTGCTGGAAATCCACCCCCATGACGCCGAACAGCGCGGGGTCAAGGACGGGCAGATGATCCGTCTGGCGTCGCGGGCCGGGGAAACCTCGCTGCGGGCCAAGATCACGGACCGGGTCGCGCCGGGGGTGGTCTATACGACCTTCCACCACCCCGGCACACAGATCAACGTGGTCACGACCGACTTCTCCGACTGGGCCACGAACTGCCCGGAATACAAGGTGACGGCGGTGCAGGTCAGCCCGACGAACGGGCCTTCGGAATGGCAGCATGACTATGCCGAACAGGCGGAACTCTCGCGCCGTATTCTTCCGGCGGCAGAATGAAACTGTTGTCCACGCCTTCGGTGACGGTGCCTACCTTCGGCCTTGCGGCCGGGGACCGGGCATTGCCCGAGGAAATGCCGGTGGCGCTGGTCTATAACGGATCGACGCAGGCGGTGATGATGGCCACGCCCGCCGATCTGGTGGATTTCGCGGTGGGCTTTACGCTGACCGAAGGGATCGCGCCTTTGGCCGAGATCGGCGAGGTCGAAATCGTCGAACACGCGGCGGGGATCGAGGCCCGGATGTGGTTGCCCGCCGAACGTGAGGCCGTATTGGCCGAACGCCGCCGCGCGATGACGGGACCGGTGGGCTGTGGCCTTTGCGGCATCGACAGTCTGGATCAGGCCCTGCGGCCCCTGCCCCGGCTTGCGGCATCTGCCCTCATGCTCTCGCCCGCTGATCTCCGGCTGGCGCTGGACGAATTGCGTGACTGGCAGCCCCTGCATGACGAAACCCGCGCCACCCATGCGTCGGGCTTCTATGTCCCCGGTCAGGGGATCGTCATGGCGCGCGAGGATGTGGGGCGGCACAATGCGCTCGACAAACTCATAGGTGCGCTGGCTCGCGCGGGGACTGATCCGGCCTCGGGTGCGATTGCGCTCACGTCCCGTATCTCGGTCGAGATGGTTCAGAAGGCCGTCATGGCCGGGGCGCCCGTAGTGATGGCCGTCTCCGCTCCCACCGCACATGCCGTGCGTCTGGCCGATTCTGCCCGCCTTACTCTCGTTTCAACCGCGCGCGGCGCGGCCACCGTTTTCACCCATCCCGACCGTATCACCGAGGTGTCTCATGACGCATGACAAGATGATCTACATGGCCAACCAGATCGCCACCTTCTTTGACAGCCAGCCCGGCAATCACAAGGCGGCCGATATTGCCAAACATCTCAAGGCGTTCTGGGACCCGCGCATGCTGACCCAGCTTTATGCCCATGTCGAAACCGGTGGAACAGGTCTGAAACCCCATGTCATCGAAGCGGTGATGCAGCTGCGCCAGCCCCGGGCAGCCTGACCCAACCCTGCCCCTTCTTCTGGTTCCAAATATCCCCGCCGGAGGCATCGGGCAGCTTTGCTGCCCCACTGAAAAACAATGGCGCGGCACGCGCCTCCGCTTGATTACGGCGGGCGGAGGGGCCAGTCTTGTCCTTTGAACGCAAGGAGGCACCCATGACCCATCCTGTCCTGACCAAAGGCAATACTGCCGTCATTACCGGGGGTGCTTCAGGCATCGGGCTGGCCACAGCCAAAAGGCTGGCGGCCTTGGGGATGAATGTGGTGCTGGCCGATCTGGGGGCGGATCGGCTTGCGGCGGCGGCGGCGGCGGTGCGCGCGGCGGCAACGGG
>JBGSWJ010000580.1:0-11085 GCA_041752495.1 Rhodobacterales bacterium | reverse complement strand
GGGTGGCGCCGCCGCCCACGCGGCTGCCGTCCTTGGCGCCCATGCCTTCTTCGGGGGAACCGGCGACGGCATCAGCAAAGTTTTCGGCCAGATCGTCGGGCCTGATCTTCTTGAACTCGCCCGACATGCCGAACAGGATGTTCCGGAGCGCCGGGGTCTTGAGCATGCCCAGCACGAGATGCCCTGTCCGCACCTGCGACGAGTTGAACAGGAGCGAGCCCCAGACCCAGCCGCGTTCGGTTGCATCCTCAAGATGTTCGGACAGGTCGCTGATCGAGGACGCGCCGCGCGGCAGGGCATCGAGCGCGCGCTGCATGTCGGCCACGACCTTACCGGGGTCGAGTTCGTAATGTTTGATCAGGCGGTGGATGTCACTGTCCTGACCCGACAGGATCTGATGGAACCAATGCACCAGTTCGACATAGGGGTTCCCGCGCAGCTTGCAGAATACCGTCGCCCCTTCGATGGCCTGATACCCCAGTCGGTTCAGCTTTCCGAACAGCGCAACCCGGCTGATCTCGCTCATGGCCTAGAACTCCCTTGATCCGGCGGCCTTTGCCGCTCCTGTTGAAACACGATTATCCTTGTGGATCTTTGGCGGCGGCCGCCGGAGGACCGAGGGCGGCGACAGAAAAAGATCCGCCGCGTCCGTCGCCATATTGCGCCGCACGCCAAGCCAGCTTGTCTGCCCCAGGGCCGCCTGCCCGCCCAATGCCGCACGCGGCACGTCCGCCGCCTTGAGCACCACATTCACATCCCAGTCGAGCCGGTCGCCCACATGGTTGCGGACAATTGCCTCGAGCTGTTCGAGCCGGCCCTGGCCGGGGAGGAACCGCTTGTAATCCTGCAAGGGGACGGGTCCCACGATGACCCGGAACTTGGACGCCCGCGACCAGACACGGTTGCCGATGCTGGTCGTCCGGCCAAGCCGGGCCGGAGTGCCAAGCTGCCAGCGATCCTCGGGTTCAAGATCAAGCCAGGTGCCGATGAATTCCTGCAACCGCACTGGCACCCCAAAGAAGGCCGACAGCATCGATACCAGCCCTTCGGAGGTCTTGCTGCCCGAGGCCAGATGCCCTGCGAAATACCGCTTGGCCAGATCCGGCATAGGGTCGCGGTTGCGCAACTGTTCCCCGTCATAACCGGACAGGGCTGCGATCTTGCGTTCGAACGGATCTGAATCTCGGCGGTCGAACGACGGGGCGGGCTGACCCGTGCGCCATGCGCGATAGAACAGCGTCATGACGCGGTGCGTCAGCATGTCCGCAAAGGCGATCAGCGTGCCGTCCCGCTGGTTGCGGAGCCGGTTGCGCGCATATTCCGTCAGATGCAGGGGCAGGGGGCCGTTGGACCCAAAAAGCCCGAAGGCACGGTTGATCAGTTTTGCAGGCTTGCCATCCCCGGCGGGGGTGAACTTTGCAATGGTCGAGGGCGGAAAGGCAAGCTCTGCCTCTTGCCCCAGCCGGACGGGATCCTGCGAGGGACGCCGTGACGTGCCAAGCCTGGGCATGTCGGGATGCGCCGCTTCGATGATGCGGAGCGCGTGGAAGATGTGATGCGTCTGGGGTGACTGGGCGAGCCGCGCGATATGCGTCAGATCATCCGGCCGAGCCCGCTTTCCGGTCTCCATCTGGCGATCTCTCCGCGCTGCTGACTGTTGAGAACTGTCTCGGTAAAGGAATTCAGACTGACATATTTCCGGAAGAACCGTTCAAGCACGGAGCCAAGCACATAGACCCCGGCCCCTTCATATTGGCTTTCGTCGAATTCGAGCGAAATCTCGATCCCGCGCACAGCTGTCGAGAGAACCTCGTCCGTCATGCGGCGCACGATGGGGCGGGTCGAGACATAGCGCAGACCTTCGATCTGTTTGGCAATCACGCGGTCCTGAGAGGGTGCGTAGATCCCGATGAGTTCGCGGAGCGCCGCTGCGCCGGCATTCAGATCGCTGCCGCCATCGGTGATTGACAGGTAATTCAGGCTGAGGTGGCTGATCAGCCGCCAGGCCGTTTCACCCTGTGCAATCGTCGGTCGCGGTCGGCTTGGCATCACGGGGGTCAGGATCGACTTGACCGGGCCGCCGTCAGGCAGGTGAAAGGAATCCCTGCCTCCCGTGGATAAGAGCAAGGGCAGGTCGCGATTCGTACAAAGACCCGTAATCGCAAGCTGGCTCAGGCTTGCGGGATAGGGCGCGAGCCTGCTGTCCACGAGGCTCAGATATACCTCGGACCCAAGATAGGAGGAACGGACGCCACGCAGCCGCTCTTTCTCGTTCCGTTGGCGCATGCGGCGGTGGATCGTGTAGTAGGACGGATGATCCGACCCGGCCGAGGTGATATCGCTGGCGGAATAGAATGGACGGAATTCGACGTCATCTTCGCCTACGGCGCTTATTCCTTTGACTGAGGCGATTGAAAACACTTCGAAATCAAGAGGCGCTGTCCGGTCCGGCGTGACATAGTGTTCCACATCGCGGGTCGTCATCAGAATCCGGTCAAACCGGCGTTCGAAAAGATTCGAGGCGGGAACGGCATTGAGGACGAAGGCCTCTTTCCGGACCGAGGCGCCCTGATCAGGCATTTCATCCCGCAGGAGGATGTAGACATCGACATCCGCGCCCTTGGCCCGGGCAATTGCAGGGCGCAGCCCGGACAGTTCCACAAAATGGAACCGTTGCGGCATCGCAAAATACTCCTGCAACAAGCGATAGCCATCAAAGGCCCGGCGGGGCGGCGGCAATAGCCCTTCATTGGGTTCGAGCCCAGTTGGCCGGGACTTGCCGTTGCGCAGCACTTCGAACCAGTCATCTCGCCGGTCTGTCGACCGCCCGACCATGCCGGTGACCGAAGTTGCGAGCACTTCGTGCAGCGTCCAGGGTTCGGACCCCTGACCGCTCAGGTGGATGGAGAGGGCATCCAAGGGCAGTTCAGCGATCTTGCTGCCTTCGGTCTGCCGCAGGCGCAACCGGATCCCCGCTCGCGCCGGCACGTCGCGGGATACGCCAGCGGCCACAAGCCCGCCGCGCGTGGGAATATACTCTGCCTCGGTCACTTCAACGGGCCAGAGCGTCAGATCGGCGGCCGTGCGGAAGATGCAGGCCGTCTGCTGCCCGTCAATCGGGCGCGACCGCAGTTGGGTATGCCGTTTCAGAAGAAAGCCTGACTTGACCCCGGCATTGCCGGGATCGGGTTCGAAGGCCGCGATCATCATCGACGGGATCGGAGCGAGATAATGGGGGTAGATGATCTCGAGCAGATTGGCAGTGAAGGCGGGGTATTGCAGTTCGAGTTCAAGCTGGACCCGGGCTGTGAGAAACGCCACGCCTTCGAGCAGCCGTTCAACATAGGGGTCGAGAACCTCGATCCCTTCCATGCCGAGCCGTTGGGCAATCTTGGGATAGGTTGCGGCAAATTCGGCCCCCATTTCCCGCATAAAGGCCAGTTCACGCTCATAATGCGACAGCAGGCGGGTATCCATCGCTCAGCCTTTCTGCTCGAGCGACAGTTCGCCTGTCGTCACATCGACCGTGCTGCGAAGGTAGAGTTCCATCGGAACGGGTTCGGCCCACATTTCGGACCTGATATCGAATTCGATCGTGGACTGACGACGGACATCTTCCTTCCGCTGTTCGACAATCGTGGTGCCCCGGCGAATGCGGGGCTCGAACAGCTCGATCGCCCGGACGATGGATTTGCGGATGTACTCGGCCTTGGCTTCGGTCGAAAAATCCCCTGAAGGCGCCCGGATTCCATAGTTGATGACCGATTTCGCGGCCTGCGGGTGGGTTTCGGATGACAGCCAGTCATCATTGTTCGACGTGTTCAGAAGCCATGAAAGATCGCGCTGCACGATTTCCCGCAAGCGCCGGATGTCGATGACCCGCGCATCCCGGCTTTCTTGCATTTCCTCCGGATTGTCATCTGACAGCCGGTCGAGAAGCGACGGCTGCAATCTTTCCGAAAGGGCCTTGTCGACCATCCCCGTCAGCCTTCCTGAGCTGCCGGAGCCGCAAGGTCCATCACCCTGATATCGTTAATGGAAACCTCGGTCTCGTTGGTCGAGAACAGGCGCAGGCCGCTGCCGGTATAGGTGCCGCCGTCATTTTCGGTCCAGGAGGTTGATCGGGCGAGCTTTTCTGCGGGGGTGCCGGTTTGCGCCGTCCCCGGATAGCGGGTCGGGATGAAGGCCACGACTTCGCCCCCAGTCGAGAGGATCAGGTTTGCCGGGGTCCAGACAAGATCGCGCAGATCGACTGGCGGGTCCATCCGCATGGCCTGGATCTGCGTGAAGGGGAGCCAGATGTAACGCCCGTTGATCACCGCCTCGAGCACGGGGCCAAAGCGCATGTCGGCATCGGCGATCCAGTCAAATCCGATGCCGTTCATCTGGCCCGGCGTGGCCGGGGCGGCGTCAAAGGCGCGGTTGCGCAGGTCTGCGGCCTCGGCCGGGTGGCCCGTCGCCTGAAGCCGCTGCGCCTCCATCAGAAGAGCCAGCCATTCCTGCGGTTCCCCCATCACAAGGGGGGTCTTTTCACCAAGGAACACCTTTTCCCGGTAAACCTCGCAGATGATCGCTTCGCGGTAGGCCTGTGCCATCTGCACGGCTTCGGGGTCCAGTTCACCGCAAACTTTGAGCTGGGTGATCGCGCGTTTCCAGTCGCCCAGAACGCAGAGGAGCTGGAAGAGGAAGATCCGAAGCTTGGGATCGGCTGGTTTGGCCCGCACGAGGGCCTGGAGAGCGGTCAGGGCAGACTCGGGGTCGCCGGCCTTCAGATGATCTTCGGGTGTCATGCGACCGGAATCCAGTTAGTGAAGTTTCATTGAAAAAAGGCTTGGTATAACAGGCAGGACCTCCCACCGGGATATACCCCGGTGGGAGAGTTCTGAACTCTCAGAACGTCTTTCCTGCCTCGAGATCCCAAGTGAACCCCTTCTTCTCTCCGGTTAGCTTGAACGTACGCGCATCGACGAGAGCGTGGACCAGTTCAACAGTACGATAAGCCATTTCCCAAGTTTCCTCGGGAACGCCGTCTTCCGAGCAGCTTACTTCGTACTTGGTTACCTGGCCCCAACCCAGCTTCCAGGTCAGGTACTCGGTCATGGCAGTGTTAGGGTCATCGCTGACGCGTCCTTGAGCAATATAGATCGTCCGCGCCAAGCCCGATGATGCGAAAAACATCAGTCCGGCTGAGGCAGAGCTCAACTCGGATGTCACAGCGAGTTTGCCAAAGTTCACGTTAGCATAGCCGCGCTGAGATGAACCCAGATCGGTCATGTCCACCGCGCGCTCGACGCTCCAAGACACAGATTTCACCACAATCCACTTCTTGTGCTTGTCTTCTGTTGCCTCACCCTTGAGCTTCGGATCGATCTTACTCCCGTCGTCGCTCTTGTCTTGTACATCTGCCGCGCAGATGTGGACGAACATATTGGCTGCCATTTGTGTTACCTTTCAAGTTGCATCAGTTGGAAACTGTCACTCAAACAATCGAGTGTTCATGAGTCGTGTCATTGATTTGCCTAGTAACTGCTCTTTTTACCCCTTCTCGGAAGGAAGCTTGGAAACCAGCCGAAGTGAAACGGAGAGCCCTTCAAGCTGATAGTGCGGTCTCAAATAGAATTTCGAGGAATAGTAACCGGGGTTTCCCTCAACCTCTTCGACCACCACCTCGGCCGCCGCGAGTGGCTTACGGGCCTTTGTCTCTTCCGAAGAGGTGTCGGGATTAAGATCGACGTAATTGCTGATCCAGCTTTGCAGCCAGGCTTCCATCTGATGCCTGCTCGAGAATGAGCCGACCTTGTCGCGCACCATGCACTTCAGATAATGGGCAAAACGGCAGGTTGCGAACAGATAGGGCAGCCGCGCCGCAAGGTTGGCGTTGGCCGTCGCGTCCGGATCGTCATATTCGGCCGGTTTTTGCAGCGACTGGGCACCGATAAAGGACGCCACATCCGTATTCTTGCGATGCACGATCGGCATCATGCCGTTCTTGGCCAGTTCAGCTTCGCGCCGGTCCCCGATCGAGATTTCGGTGGGGCACTTCATATCGACACCGCCATCATCGGTGGGGAAGGTATGGGCGGGCAGGTTCTGAAGCGTCCCGCCAGATTCCACTCCGCGGATCCGCGAACACCAGCCATACTGCTTGAAGGACCGGTTCACGTTCACGGCCATGCCATAGGCCGCATTGACCCAGCTGTACTTTGAGTGATCCGACCCGTCATTGTCCTCTTCAAAGGCGAATTCTTCGACGGGATCGGTCTTGGCACCATAGGGAAGGCGGCCAAGGAAACGCGGCATGCAAAGCCCGATGTATTTCGAGTCTTCGCCTTCGCGCAGGCTCCGCCAGGCGGCATATTCCGGCGTCTGGAAGATCTTGGTCAGGTCACGCGGGTTCGAGAGCTCGGACCAGCTGTCCATCTGGAACAGTGTGGGAGCCGCTGCTGACAGAAGCGGCGCGTGGGCGGCCGCCGCGACCTTGGCCATTTCGCCGAGAAGTTCGACATCGGGCGGGGAGTGGTCAAAGTAGTAGTCGGCCACGAGGCAGCCGTAGGGATGGCCGCCCAGCACGTCGAATTCATCGCCATAGATCTTCTTGAACAGCGGCGACTGGTCCCAGGCCGTGCCCTTGAACTTCTTCAGCGTCTTCGACATCTCCTTCTTGGAGCAGTTGAAGACCCGGATTTTAAGCATCTCGTCGGTTTCGGTGTTGTTGACGAGGTAGTGCAGACCACGCCAGGCGCTTTCCAGTTGCTGGAAATCGGGGTGGTGCAGAATCTCGTTGATCTGCTCGGTCAGCTTCTTGTCGATCTCGGCGATGATGCCCGCGATCGACTTGAGCGCATCGTCCGAAATGAGCGCGGTATTGGCCAGCGCATGTTCCGCCAGCGTCTTGACTGCCGATTCAACGGCCGTTTTGGCCTGTTCCGACTTGGGCCGGAACTCTTTGTTCAGAAGCGCCGAAAAATCGGAAAACTCTTCGGTCGTCTGTACGCCGGCGGCACCGGCCTGCGAGCTTGCGTCACTCATGCCCTTACTCCTTTGCCTCGGTGTCATCGCCCTTCGGAGTGCTGGCCAGCGACTTCAGAAGGGTGGGGTCCTGCATGACCTGCGCGATCAGCGCCTCGGCGCCGGTCTTGCCGTCCATATAGGTCATCAGGTTGGAAAGCTGGGTCCGCGCATCGAGGAGCTGGCGCAGCGGTTCGATTTTCTTGGCGATTGCACCGGGGGTGAAATCTTCCATGCTTTCAAAGGTGATGTCGACGGCCAGATTGCCCTTGCCGGTGAGCGTGTTGGGCACCGAAAAGGCCACCCGCGGCTTCATCGACTTCATCCGGCTGTCAAAGTTGTCGACGTCGATATCGAGGAACTTGCGGTCGGCGACGGGCGGAAGCGGTTCTTCCGACTTGCCCGACAGGTCCGACATGACGCCCATCACGAAGGGCAGTTGCACCTTCTTCTGTGCGCCGTACAGTTCGACATCGTATTCGATCTGTACGCGTGGTGCCCGGTTGCGGGCGATGAATTTCTGTGAACTGCCACTCATCTTGTTCTCCCTGTTAGTCCTGTTCCGGAGGGCAACCCGCCATCAGCCCCAGGACAATTTCGTGATGCCGCTATTCGGATATTCCACCAATTATGTTGACATTATCGACCCCGGCAGGCGCAAGGTCTTTCAAGATCGCCATGAAGTCCGCCTTCACCAGACGGCGTGCCCGGGCCAGAATGATGGGAACCGGGCTCGAAGGTTCATAGTCCCTGTAGTATCTTCCGATCGCATCAAGTGCGGCCAGAACATCGTCCCGCGATCCGATGGCGCCGGGGGCAGCGCTGGGACGTGGTGCGGCGGCGGCGCGGGGGGCTTCATCGCTCATCTCGGCAACCTCCGTCTCTGCGGGCGCTGCATCGGTTGACGGGGCCTGGGCCACGTATTCGCCGATCAGCCGCACCACCGCCTGCAGCGTCTTGATGGCCCTGTCGATATCGGGACCAGACCCCGGGGTCCGCTTGGCAAATATGCCATCGATCGCCTTGAGGTTGGCCAGCGCCGCCTTGGCACTTTCGACGGTCGAGATCACGAAATCCGGATCAGTTTCCTCAAAGGCGCCCTGGATCTTTACCTTGTCCGGACCAGCATGGCCCTCGGGCGTCGGAAGTTCGCCGTGGGCGATCTGGATGTCCCGTAGCGAGAACCGCCCATACTGTCGACTTTGCGTCAGAGGGGTGCGGTTCAGGGACCGCAGGATCGTGTCGGATGCGGACAGGCCCTTGACCGCGTTGATCCGCATCGTGGGATCATTGTCGTCATCGGCATCAAGCTGCGGATGGCAACTGTCCCAGTAGTTTTCCAGGCAACCGCGCACATAGCGCGTGCCTTCGGAAAAACCCCTGAGACCTTCGATGTTCAACAGCGCATCTGACAGCATCACGCCGGCGCGGATATCGTGGCTGCGCTGCAGGACCGTAAAGGCCTTTTCCAGCACATCGCCATAGATCGGGTCTTCTGCAGGGATGATCTCGTCACCCTTTTGCTGCTCCTCGCCCGGCTGGGCTGCGATTTCCAGCGCAATGAAGGCTTCGTCATACTCCAGATTCTCGCCACTCGGACTTCCGTCCTGGCGCGGTTGAAGAAGCGATTCTATGTCCATGACCCCTCCTTTCGCGCCGCTGCGAGCCTAGAGATTGACGAAACGTAAACCTGAACGATCTTTCGGGCCTTCAACCGGCCTATCCGAGCGTCCCTGTTATCTTTTTCCTTTGCTATTCAGTGCGCATCGGACGCAATGTTGTCAATGAAGAGTTGGCCCCGGAACGCGCGGGGCACGGGGGAAAAAGCTTCAAAAAGGAACCGTTACGATGCCTGACTTGCGTGTCTTTCTTCTTGTGCTTGGCCTTGGTCTGCCGGGCCAGTCCGTCTGGGCTCAGGACGCCGCTCCGGCGGCAGGATCGCTGGGTGTCGAGCTCAACAAATTTGAAGACAACGGCACAGGCGGCTGCCGCGCCTTTTTCCTTTTCCGCAACGGGACGGGTCTTTCGTTTGAAGGGTTCGAGATGTCTTTGGCCATCTTTGACCAGCAGGGCGTGATCGACCGGCTTCTGTCCATCGACGCGGCACCGCTTCCTGTGGCGCGCACGACGCTCAAGCTGTTTGAGGTACCCGATATCGCCTGCACTGACATCGCTGAAATCCTGCTGCACGACATGCCCGTCTGCCGTCCGCAGAATGCCGAACAATTGGACTGCTTCCCGCTTCTGGCGCTGGACAGCAAGGCCACGGCCAGACTGGTGCAGTAAATGGGGGACCAAAGCCTCCTGACCCTGTTGTCGCATGGGGGGACGGTCCTCTTCATGCTGCTCGCGATTTCGGTGGTCTCGATTGCGATCATCGTCATGAAGGTCGTGCAACTTTTGCCCATCCTTGGCGGTAAGGCGCGGCGGACAGCGGCCCTTGCGGCGTGGAAAGCCGGGGATACTGCGTCGGCCATCACGCAGATGCAGGGCGCAAGATCGCCTGCCGACCGGGTCATGGCCTATGGGATGCAGGCCGTGGCGGACGGCATTTCGGGCGAAAGGCTCGAGGCAGAGCTGGCGCGGCGCGGGAACGAGGAAGTGGCGGCCATGTCGACCTGGATCCGGTTCCTTGAACTGGTCGCGATGGTAAGCCCGCTGATCGGGCTGCTCGGTACGGTTCTGGGCATGATTCAGTCGTTTCAGGATCTGGAAACTGCCGCCGGGGCCGCAAATGCCGCAGTTCTTGCCGGCGGGATCTGGGAGGCGCTGATGACCACGGCCGCCGGCCTTGTCACTGCGATCCCTGCGGCCATCGCGGCGGCCTTGCTGAATGCAAGGATTGAGGCCGCGACGGTCAATATCGAAAGCGCGGCAGGTGAGCTTCTGCTTGTGGAACATGGAAGGCAGGCCCTTCTCGCCCCGTCCCGCGCGGGACGGGCGCAGGTCGTCTAGATCTGATGGCCGCTCCGGCGCTCAGACGACGCCCACGCGCGCCGCTGATGATTTCGGTCGTGCCGATGATCGACGTGCTCATGATCCTGCTCATCTTCTTCATGGTGACGCAAAGCTATCTGAACCTGTCGATGGTGCCGGCCGTGCAGGCCGACGATCCGACGGCTGCCGCCGCGAGCGTGCCGGCCCCGGGGACCCCGGCTTCAACTCTGCTAGTGCGGCTCGCTTCGGACGGGCTGCCGGTCGTAGGCGGGCAGCATCTGTCGCTGGATGAACTGCAGGCCGCGGTCGAAGCCCGGCTGGCGGATGCTCCGGGGACACCGGTTGTGGTCCTGCCTTCGGGTGCGGCGGATACGCAGGCGCTGATCGCGCTGATGGACCGGCTGGCCATCGCAGGGGCCACTCAGGTCAAGATCGTCCGGATCGAGGCCGGGCCGTGAAGCTGCGCCGCCCGCATCAGCGCACCCATGCCGAAACGGTCGTGCCGCTGATCGACGTGGTATTCTTTCTGCTCATTTTCTTCATGATGGTGGGCCGGATGGACGCCACCGCCCCGTTTTCGGTCACCCCGCCCTATGGCACCACCGGAAGCCCGATGCCGTCTGGCGGGATCACCGTGTCGGTGGATGCAACCGGGAGCCTTGCGGTCGATGGGTTCGATACACCGGATGCGGGGTTTGACGCCCGCATCACCGCGCGCCTGAGCGAAAACCCTGACCTTCTGATCCGGGTGAATGCCGACCGGATGACGCCGCTTCGGATCGTTCTGCCGGTCGTGTCGCGGCTTGAATCCCTTGGGGCGCGGGATGTCGTTCTTGTCGTGACGACGGACCCCGCATGAACCGGGGGCTGGTCTTTGCTGCCGGGCTTGGCGTATCGGTCCTGATCCATGCGGGGGTGCTGGTCGTCCTGCCGGTGTGGCTGGCGCCGGAACCGATCGAGGATCAGCCTCTCCCTCAGAGTGAACTTCGCATCGAGACCCAGGAGGTCGCCCGGTCGGAATCGACCGCGACCGCGCCTGAAGGCGAACAGACGCAAAGCGAGAGCACGGCGGGTGCGGCGCTGGATCAGGGTGTGATCCCGCAAAGCCGCGCCACGGCGCAGACACTAACGACAACGCCC
>JBGSWJ010000579.1:0-6721 GCA_041752495.1 Rhodobacterales bacterium | reverse complement strand
CCGGAACCTGCCCGCCCGAACGCGCCGCCAGCCACCGCCCCCAGCGCGGCCACCAAGTGCCCTCGTGCTTGTCCGCACTGGCAAGCCAGTCCGTCGCAGAAAGCCCCATGTCGGGGTTGGTGTAATGCCCATACTTCCGCTTGGTCGGCGGGTTCACGATCCCGGCGATATGGCCGGACTCTGACAGGATGAATGTCTTGTCCTTCGACCCCATCTTGCCCACGCCCCGGTAACTGGACCGCCAAGCCGCGATATGGTCCGTCTCGCAAGCGATGGCGCAGATCGGCACTGTCACATCCTCCAGCCGCACAACCTCGCCCGCCACGGCAAAGCCGCCTTGGGCGAACTCGTCGTTCTGGCACAGGTGCCGCAGATATTCGACAGCCATCGCCGCAGGCAGGTTCGTCCCGTCCCCGTTCCAGTACAGCAGATCAAACGCCGGCGGTGCCTCGCCCAGCATGTAGTTCCGGATCGCCGGCTGATAGATCAGGTCATTCGACCGCAGAAAGGTGAACGTCCGTTCCATGTAGAACGACTCGAGCACCCCGGTCCGGCCCGCCTCCGCTTCGATCCCGTCGACAAAGTCATTGTCCAGAAACACGCCGACTTCGCCCGGGTCCGAAAAATCGGTCAGCGTCGTGAACAACGTCGCCGCGTTGACCGACGTATCCTTGCGCTTCTTCATCACCGCCAGCGTCAGCGACAGCGTGGTCCCGGCAATGCAATAGCCCACCGTATTGACCTTCTTGACGCCACAGATTGCCTTTACCTCGGTCATCGCCCGCAGAAAGCCGTTCTCGATATAGTCAGCCAGCGTCTTGTCGCGATAGGTCGGGTCGGGGTTCACCCATGACACGACAAACAACGTGAACCCCTGATCCACCACCCATTTGATCAGGCTGTTGGCAGGCTTCAGATCCAGAATGTAGAATTTGTTGATCCAGGGCGGAAAGATGATCAGCGGCGTCTCATGTACCGTCTCTGTCGTGGGCTTGTATTGGATCAACTCGAACATCTCGTTACGGAACACCACCTCGCCCGGCGTCGTGGCAAGGTTCTGGCCCACCTTGAACGCATCCCGGTCGGCCAGCGTGACAATCACCTCGCCATCATTGCGCTCCAGATCGGCGACAAGGTTTTCCAGCCCGTCCACCAGACTCTGCCCCTCGGTCGCAACCGCCTTTTCCAGCGCATCCGGGTTGGTAGCGAGGAAATTCGTCGGGCTGAACATGTCGATGATCTGCCGCGAAAAATACTCCAGCCGTTTCCGCTCCCGTTCATCCAGCCCCTCGGTCGCCGCCACGGCCTTCTCGATGGCTTCGGCGTTGAACAGGTACTGCTGCTTGATGAAGTTGAAATAGGGATGCGTCTCCCACAGGGGATTCGAAAATCGCCTGTCCTTGGGCGTCGGATCGGGCGGGGCCGCGATCTTGCCCTGCGCCAGCATTTGCTGCGCTGCAACATAATGCTGCAGAGTCTTGCCCCAATATCCCACCTGCTGTTCGATCAGCTTGGCCGGATTCTGCATCATCTCTGTCCAATAGGCCGTCGCCGCCTTCAGATACAAATCCTGACTCGGCCCCTGCAGCGGCTGCGGAACCTGCCGCTTGCGCGCCATAACATTCAGGAATCGTTGGGTGAGTTCCTCAACCTTGCCTAGATTCTCCTCAAGCCGCGCAACATTCGCACCATCCTCGGGCACAGAATTGTAATCATTTGTTGTCATGGCTCTGAATCGGTCCTACTTTGCACTTGCAGCATCCGGTCGACTGCGCGGTTCAATCCGGGTGTTTCGAATCGAACAGACCGCGCCAGCCGCTGGAGACCGTTCCGTGAAGTATATGTTGACCTACGATCTGATGGAAAGCATGCGGAACACCAATCAGTGGCTGGGGGCCACGGCGCGTGCCTTTGGCTCCTACCCGGCGATGGCGCTGGTCGCCAATCCGATGGTCGAATGGATCAAGGCCTGGGGCGAAGTCACCGAACGCAGCTTTGCCCGGATGGTCACCAAACCTGACTGGGGCATCCCCACCGTTACAGTCGAAGACGGCAAGGACCACACCGTCCGCATCATGAACGTGGTCGAAAAGCCCTTCGGCAACCTCATCCATTTCAAGGTCCCCGGCCGCGTCCCCCGCACCCGTCGCGTCCTTCTCGTGGCGCCCATGTCGGGCCACTACGCCACCCTCCTGCGCAAGACGGTGATCAGCCTTCTCCCCGATTGCGAAGTGTTCATCACCGACTGGCACAACGCCCGCGACATTCCCGTCAGCGCCGGAAAGTTCGATGTCGAGGATTACACCCTCTACCTCGTCGACTTCATGAAGGCGCTTGGCCCCGACCTGCACGTCATCGCGGTATGCCAGCCCGTCCCCCTGACGCTTGCCGCCACAGCCTACCTCGCCGCCGAACACCCCGAGGCGCAGCCGCGTTCCCTCACCCTCATCGGCGGCCCGGTCGATCCCGACGCCGCCCCGACCGAAGTCACCGATTTCGGCCGCCGCACGACTATGGGCCAGCTTGAACAGACCGTGATCCAGCGCGTGGGCTTCAAGTATTCCGGCGTGGGCCGCATGGTCTATCCCGGCCTTTTGCAGCTTGCCTCCTTCATCTCGATGAACTCGGGCACTCATGCGCAGGCGTTCCAGGACCAGATCCTTGCCGTGGCCAAGGGCGAGGCCAGCGATCTGGACAAGCACAATGTCTTTTACGATGAATACCTTGCCGTGATGGACATGACCGCCGAATTCTACCTTTCCACGGTCGAGCGCATCTTCAAGGCACGCGAAATTGCGCGGAACGACTTTACTGTCGCCGGACGCAAGGTCGATCTGAGCAAGATCACCACCGTCGCCGTCAAGGTTGTGGAAGGCGAGGATGACGATATTTCGGCCCCGGGCCAGTGCCTCGCGGCCCTCGCCCTGCTGACCGGCCTGCCGCCGGAAAAGAAGGCCAAGCATCTGGAACGCGGCGCGGGCCACTACGGCATCTTTGCCGGCAAGAGCTGGCGTAACAATATCCGCCCGCTGGTGTTGAAATTCATCGACGCCAATTCGGACGCCCCCGTCGCCGCGCCGAAACCCGTGCGCCGTCAGCCGCCCCGGATCGTCTCTGGCTGACCGCGAAGGGGGGCTGTCTGCCCCCCTGGTCCTGCGGACCACCCCCCGAGGATATTTGGAACCAGAAGAAGCTGCAGTCAGGAAGTGCCTTACTTCTGGTGCAGGCGGGCAAGGACGTCCTCGAGACTCGCTTCGATCAGGGCAAGGCAGTCCGGTGTCGAAAACCGGTGATCCGCGCCCTTGATCAGCGTCAGCCGCATATCCGGCCCCGTCGCGTGGGCCAGAAGCCGCAGTGCCACCGCCTGATCGACGTCCGCATCCGCCGTCCCCTGCAGGAACCGCACCGGGAAAGGCAGGGCGAGCGACCCCCGTAAAACAAGCCGCTGCCGCCCCTCCTCGATCAGGCGGCGCGTGATAGGATAGGGATCGCCATAATCCGACAGGAGGTCCACCCGCCCCTCCGCCATCAGCCGCGTCCGCATAGTGTCGTTAAACCCGGCCCACATGCTGTCCTCGGTAAAGTCCGGCGCCGCCGCGATCGTGACCAGCCCCGCCACCCGGTCGGGCAGGTCCCGCGCCAGCAACAGCGAAATCCACCCGCCCATCGACGACCCCACCAGCACCGCCGGTTCGTTCAGCAGGTCCAAAACCGCCGCCGCATCCTCGGTCCAGTCACCGATGCACCCTTCCTCGAACGCCCCGCCACTGATCCCGTGTCCGGAATAGTCAAACCGGATGAACGCCTGTCCCCGCGCCCGCGCCCAGGCTTCAAGCGCCAGCGCCTTGGTCCCGCTCATATCCGACCGGAAGCCGCCCAGAAACATCACCGGCGGCCCGTTCCCATCCACCCCGTGCCACGCGATCCGCCGCCCCTGTGGTGTGATAAGCTGTTCTGCCATCTGCACTGCCCCCTGCCCCGTGACCCGGTTGCCAGCCTTGTCCCCCGTCCCCCGCGTCAAGGCAAGAGCCGGGCTTGACCTCCCCGCGCGACAGGTTCATGGGAGGCGGACATACCCGCAACCGGGCGTTCAGTGGGCGCCAAACCGACGAGGAGTGCCAGACATGGTCCAGATTTCCCTCTCCTTCCCTGACGGCAGCCAACGGTCCTTTGAGGCCGGTGTGACCGCCGCCGCCGTGGCCGAAAGCATCGCGCCCTCGCTCGCCAAGCGCGCAATCTCGGCCTCTCTCGATGGCCGCCACTGGGATCTGCAATGGCCGATCACGCAGGACGCGGCCATCACCATCAACACGATGAAGGACGAGGCCCCCGCCCTCGAACTCGTGCGCCATGACCTCGCCCATATCATGGCGCGCGCCGTGCAGGAGCTGTGGCCCGACGTGCAGGTCACGATCGGCCCCGTCATTGAGAACGGCTGGTATTACGATTTCGACCGCAAGGAACCCTTCACGCCCGAGGATCTGGGCCAGATCGAAGCCAAGATGCGCCAGATCATTAACGCCCGCGAACCAGTCCGGACCGAAGTATGGGACCGCGACCGCGCGGTGGCCTATTACAAGGACCGTGGCGAGCCCTACAAGGTCGAGCTGATCGACGCGATCCCCGGCCATGAACCGCTGCGCATGTACTGGCACGGCAATTGGCAGGATCTATGCCGTGGCCCGCATCTCCAGCACACAGGCCAGGTTCCCACGGACGGGTTCAAGCTCATGTCGGTCGCCGGGGCCTATTGGCGCGGGGATTCGAACCGCCCCATGCTCCAGCGCATCTATGGCGCGGCCTTCCTCAACCGGGACGATCTCAAGGCCTATCTGCACAGACTTGAAGAGGCCGCCAAACGCGACCACCGCAAGCTCGGCCGCGAAATGGACCTCTTCCACATGCAGGAAGAAGCCCCCGGTCAGGTCTTCTGGCACCCGAACGGCTGGACGATCTACACGACGCTACAGGACTACATGCGCCGCAAGCAGCGCCGCGACGGCTATGTCGAGGTCAACACGCCTCAAGTCGTGAACCGCAAATTGTGGGAGGCGTCGGGTCACTGGGAAAACTACCGTGACAACATGTTCATCGTTGAGGTCGACGAAGATCACGCACGGGAGAAGACGGTCAACGCGCTCAAGCCGATGAACTGTCCTTGTCATGTGCAGATTTTCAACCATGGCCTGAAATCCTACCGTGACTTGCCGCTGCGGATGGCGGAATTCGGGTCTTGCAACCGGTATGAGCCCTCGGGCGCGCTTCATGGGATCATGCGGGTGCGTGGGTTTACGCAGGACGACGCGCATATCTTCTGCTCCGAAGATCAGATTGTGTCGGAAACAAAGAAGTTCATCGAATTTCTGGCCGGAATCTACCGTGATCTCGGATTTCAGAACTGGCGGATCAAGCTGTCGACGCGTCCCGAAAAGCGGGTCGGGACGGACGAAAGCTGGGATCTGATGGAGGCAGCCCTTGCCGACGCCTGTAAGGCAGCGGGCTTTGACTTTGAAATTTTCGAAGGTGAAGGGGCTTTTTATGCCCCCAAACTGGAATTCGTGCTCACCGATGCAATCGGGCGCGACTGGCAATGTGGGACGTTGCAGCTTGATCCGAACCTGCCCGAACGGCTGGATGCAAACTTTATCGGTCAGGATGGTTCCAAACATCGCCCCTACATGCTTCATCGCGCCGTTCTTGGATCGTTCGAACGCTTCATCGGCATCCTGATCGAAGAACACGCGGGCAAGCTGCCCTTCTGGCTCGCCCCCCGGCAGGTTGTCGTGGCCTCCATCGTCTCGGACGCCGATGACTATGTGGCCGAAGTCGTCTCGGCCCTGGTCGAGGCGGGTGTGCGGGCCGAAGCCGACCTCCGGAACGAAAAGATCAACTACAAGGTCCGCGAACATTCCGTCGGCAAGGTGCCCGTCATCCTTGCCGTCGGCCAGCGCGAGGTCGAGGATCGCACCGTCAGTGTCCGGCGTCTGGGCGAAGGTCAGACTTCGGTCTCACCGCTGGCGGAAGTCGTGGCGGAACTGGCGCTGTCAGCCACGCCGCCCGATCTACGGTAAACGCTTGCCCGGGGCCTGGAAATGGGCCTTGGGCGTATCCGGCTGACCGGCCGCGATGGCAAGGATGCCCCCCAATCCGGCCATCGCAATCGGGAACATCGTGGCCACGTTAAAGCCAAAGGCCGCGAACATCAGCGCCGAAGACACCAGCAGTGCAATCCCGCCCCAGAGCGCGCGGGAGACCGCCATCGCTCCCCCCGCAATGGCAAGGATCGGGGCCAGCACGCTGACCACTCGCACGAATGTCGGGTTCACGAAATTCCCGAACGCCTCGCCCGCCTGCGGTTCGGCCTGCACGACTTCGGTCCAGCCATAGCTGAACAAGCCGATCACCATGGCGAAAAGACCTGCGATAATTCCAAGGACAAGGGCGGCATTGCGCATGGGCGGGCTCCTGATGGTGAAGGCAAGGTAAGCGCTCCGTGCGCTCTATCCAAGTAGCGCCGCCTGCACATTCTTGTCCCAGCCGATGAACCACGCCCCGTCCTTCTCGATCACCGGACGCTTCATCACCGAAGGATGCGCCCGCAGCAGGTCCGCCACCGGCAGCGCCCGCTCTTCCTCGCTCAACCCCCGCCACGTGGTCGACACCCGGTTGACCGCCCTGTCACCAAAGGCCGCCACGATGGCCGCCAGATCGGCCGGCGCGA
>JBGSWJ010000578.1:0-1825 GCA_041752495.1 Rhodobacterales bacterium | reverse complement strand
GCCCTCTTTAACCCCGCCACCGCCACCATGGTCCGCGCCGCCGAAATCCACCGCAGCCGCCTCACCGACGGCGCCCAGATCACCGGCCCCGCCGCCATCACCGAGGATGAAACCACCATCATCGTCCCCGCCGGTTTCACGGCCACCGGCCGCGCCGACGGCTGCATCGACGTGGAGCGCATCGCATGATGACTTTCGGACGCAGGTGGGTTTCACCCACCCTACACCAACCATCGTGCGTAGGGTGGGTGAAACCCACCAACTTCACCACCTCCCAAAGGACCACCCCATGACCTCCGTCGCCCATCAGATCATGTGGAACCGCCTCATCTCCGTGGTCGAAGAACAGGCGCAAGCCCTCATCCGCACCGCATTTTCGACCTCCGTCCGCGAGGCGGGCGACCTCTCCGCCGGGGTCTATGACGAAAAGGGCCGCATGCTCGCTCAGGCCGTCACCGGCACGCCGGGCCATGTCAACGCCATGGCCGACGCCGTCGCCCATTTCATCCGCGAAATCGGGGCCGACACGATGGCCCCTGGCGACGTCTACATCACCAACGATCCCTGGATGGGCACCGGCCACCTACACGACATCACCGTCATCACCCCCGCCTTCCACGACGGCAAACACGTGGGCTTCTTCGGCTGCACCGCCCATGTCGTCGATATCGGCGGACGCGGCTTTGGTGCCGACGGCAACTCGATCTATGAGGAAGGCATCCAGATCCCGATCATGCGCCTGCGCGACAAGGGTCAGACCGACCGCACCCTGATCGCCATGCTGCGGCTGAACACCCGCGAACCCGATCAGCTAATCGGCGATATCTACGCCCTTGCCGCCTGTAACGAAATCGGCCAGCGCCGCCTGACGGCCATGCTGTCGGAATACGGCCTGCCGGACCTCTCGACCATCGCCACCTTCATCCTCGAAAACTCCCGCCGCGCCACGCTGGAACGCATCGCGGCGCTGCCGCAGGCCCGCGCCTCCTCGCAAATGGTGATCGACGGCTACGCCACCCCCATCACCCTCGCCGTGACCGTCGAAACCCACGGCACCCATGTCAGCGCCGATTTCACCGGCACATCGGCCCCCGACCCCAAGGGCATCAACGTCCCCATGGTCTATACCAAGGCCTATGCCTGCTACGCCCTCAAATGCGCCATCGCGCCCGACATCCCCAACAACGCGGCCTCCCTCGAACCCTTCCACATCACCGCCCCCGCCAACTCCATCGTCAACGCCACACGCCCCTACCCCGTGGCCCTCCGCCACGTCATCGGTCACCTGATCCCCGACACGGTCTATGGCGCGCTTGACCAGATCCTGCCAAACACCGTCCCCGCCGAAGGTGCCGGCGCGCTCTGCAACTTCCAGGTCTCGCTCCGTAACCCCACCACCGGCGAACGGGCCGAGGTGCTCTGCTTCAACTCCGGCGGCGCTGGCGCGCGGCCCGCGCTTGACGGGTTGAACGCCACCGCCTTCCCCTCGGGCGTAATGACCATGCCGGTCGAGGCGACGGAGCACGCAGGCCCCGTCATCATCTGGCGCAAGGAACTGCGCCCCGACTCAGGGGGGCCTGGCACCCATCGCGGCGGCCTCGGCCAGTATATGGAGGTGGGCGCCCGCCCCGGCTTCGTCTTTGACTTCTCCGCCATGTTCGACCGCGTCAACCATCCCGCCCGTGGCCGCGATGGCGCGGGCGCAGGCGGCGCGACCGAAGTCATCCTCTCGGACGGAACCGTCAAAGGCGGCAAAGGCAAGTTCCCCGTGCCGCAAGGGCTGACCGTCAAACTCGCCTTCCCCGGCGGCGGCGGCATCGGCGAC
>JBGSWJ010000577.1:0-5255 GCA_041752495.1 Rhodobacterales bacterium | reverse complement strand
CGCGACCTTCGTCTATGGCGACATCACGCCCGACCAGCGCCGCGTCATGCAGGCCATGCAGGATGCCAATGACGCCACGGTGGATGCCCTGTCCCGCGCTCTGCCCTGCACGGAAGTCAACGACGCGGCCCTGGCCCCGATCCGTGCCGCCGGTTTCGGCGCTGCGATCCGCCACCGGATCGGTCACGGCATGGGCGTCGAGGGGCACGAGGCCCCCTGGCTATCACCCGGCGACGAAACCGTGACCGCCCCCGGCATGGTCTTTTCCTGCGAACCCGGCATCTACCGCCCCGACCATGACGGCTGGCGCTGCATCGAAACCCTGATCGTAGGCGCGGGGACCGTCGAAATCCCAAGCCACTTTCAATCCACCCACCACTTTGACGCCCGCGTCATCGCCTGAGGAGAGAGACATGCCCGAACCCGCCGCCTGGCGTTACCAGAAGATCACCAAGCCGATGTTCGACGTCCCCTTTGTGGACGTGACGCTCGCGGGCCGCATCATCCCGATGACCGGGGGCGTGATCGAAAAGGGTCATGTCACGATTAACGGCGGTAAGATCACCTCCGTCGGCGAAGGCACCCCAGCGGGCGCGGTCGAGACGGGCGGCACAATCATGCCGGGCCTCATCAACTCTCACGCCCACCTGAACTGGGACGGTATCCACGACCTTGCTCGGCAGTCGATGGATGATCCCAAGCCCATCAGCGCCTTCAAGGCGGCGGGGAACATGTTGAAATCCTTGCGCGCAGGGATCACGATGGTTCGCGACCTGGGCTTTCACGACATGAACCTCTATTCGAAGCAGGCGGTGGAACAGGGCATTTTCCCCGGCCCGCGCCTCAAGGTTTGCGGCAACGCGATCATCCAGACCGGCGGCCACACCTACTGGGTCTGCCGCGAGGCTTCGGGGGCCGACGAAATGCGCCGCGCCGTGCGCGAACAGGTCAAGGGCGGCGCCGACCTGATCAAGATTATGGCCTGCCACGACACGCTCGAGTTCACGGACGAAGAGCTGGCGGCGGTCATTGACGAGGCGCACCGCAACCGCCTGCCCATCACGGCCCATGCCACCTATGACGCCTGCATCAAGCGCGTGGCCGAATTCGGCGTGGATTGCGTCGAACATGGCGGGTCGATGAGCGACGAAACCATCGCCATCCTTGTCGCCAAGAACATCCCCATCGTCACCACGTTTGCGCCGTTGGTAATGCAGTCCCAGCCCGAAATCGCCCGCAAGTTCGGCATCCCCGAATGGAAGATCGAAGAACGGATCAAGGCTGTGGCCGACCCTGCCCGCTATGCCGGGTTGAAAAAAGCCGCCGAGGCTGGCGTCCAGATCAGCTTTGGCACCGATGCAGGCTCTCCCGCTGTCGAACATGACGTGATCGCCCCGGAACTCGCCCATATGGTCAAGGTCGGCGTCTGCCCCGACAATATGGATGCGCTGGCCTCCATCACCATCCGCCCCGCCCGCCTGTCGAAAATGGACCACCTGATCGGCACGCTGGAAACCGGCAAGGCCGCCGACCTCATCGTCGTCGACGGCAACCCCGATCAGGATCTCTTTGCGCTCGAACGCGTGCGCCAAACCTATGTGAACGGCAAAAGGATGCACGGATGAGCCTGCTCACTGACCGTATCGCCCCCCGCATCGTTGAAGAGGACGGGTCGTTCCGTACCAAGATGCTGGGCATCGCCGCAGGCATGAAAGACCTGATCGCCCTTGGCCGGGGCGACCCCGATTTCCACACGCCCGCGCATATCGTCGATGCCGCCAAGGCCGCGCTCGACGCCAATCAGCACCACTATACCGGCCCCACGGGCCTGCCCCCCCTGCGTGCGGCCATCGCCAAGGACCTGAAGGACAGCTACGGGCTGGATTATCACCCGGACGAGATCGTGGTGACCGCAGGTGTGCAGGAAAGCATCATGCTGACCATGCTCGCCCTTGTCGCCCCCGGCGACGAAGTCCTCATCACCTCGCCCCGCTTCACCACCTACGACACCGCCGTCCACCTCTGCGGCGGCATCCCCGTCCCCGTCCCGACTTATGAGGCAAACGACTTCGCGCTCGACGTGGCCGAGATCGAGAAGCGGATCACGCCCAAAACCCGCATGTTCGTCATGGTCTCGCCCAACAACCCCACGGGTGCGGTCACACCCCCCGCCGTGATCCGGCAGATCGCCGACCTTGCGATCAAACACGACATCCTGATCGTCGCGGACGAGATCTATGCCAAGATGATCTATGCCCCGAACGAACACCTTTCCATCGCGACCCTGCCGGGGATGAAGGACCGCACGATCACGCTGAACGGCTTCTCCAAAACCTACGCGATGACAGGCTGGCGCGTGGGATACCTCGCCGCCCCCTTGGACTTTGTCGAAAAGGTCACCGAGCCGCGCCACACCCTGTCGATCAACACCTGCACGATCAGCCAGTTCGCAGCCCTCGCCGCCCTCACCGGCCCGCAGGAACCGCTCCACGCCATGCTCGCCGAATATGCGGAACGGCGCGACTGGCTTATGCCTGCGCTGACCGATGCCGGGTTCACCTACGGCCACCCAGGCGGGGCGTTCTACATCTACACCAACATCTCCTCCACCGGCATGGCCGCGCCTGAGTTCTGCGAGAGGCTTTTGCGCGAGACGGGCGTGATGCTCTTCCCCGGCACGATGTTCGGGGACGACAGCACGGATTACATCCGGATCAGCTATCTCCAGCCGCTCCCCATGATCCAGGAGGCCGTGCGTCGCATCACGGCCTTTGCGGTGAAGGCGAGGGCTGCGGCATGAGCGCCGATCCCAAGGAGAAGTTCGTCGGCATCCAGATCAGCCCGATCAGTTTCATCGACGAAGGCGTCGAATCCGTCCTCGACACACTGCAACACAGGGTCGGCGTCAACGTCCTGATGCTCGGCACGGTCTCTTGGCTCGGCCTCAAATCCGGCCGCTCGATCTCCCACGCCCTAGACGGCTGGCCCGATCATGGCGTGCCCGAACCCTACCAGATGCGCGGCGGCGCCTATTTCGATCCCGATCCGCGCTACTACAAGAATACCTTCATGGCCGACTACCGGTCACGTGACCCCGAGTTCGTGGGCAAGGACATCCTGAAAATGGTCATCCCCGCTGCCCATGCGCGGGGGATGAAGGTCTTTGTCGAACTGATGGAGCCCTTTTTCAAATACGCAGGCCATGGGTCGGCGGCCTCGGTTGAAATCCCGACGCTCGCGCAGGCGATGGAGGTCGATATCTTTGGCCGTTTGGGCGGAGAGCCTTCAACCTTAAACCCCGGCTACCGCACATGGATTCATTCCATGATCGAGGATCAGGTCCGTAACCACGACCTTGACGGCTTCATGTGGTGCAACGAACGCAACTCGCCCCTCGACACGCTCATTCAGGGTGGCGCCCCCGGCGATTTTTCCCCCGACAGCCGCCGTGAAGCGGCCGAGCGAGGCGTGAATGTCGAGGCCTGCCGGCAGGCGCTCCTCCGGCTTTATGACTTCTGCCAAGAGGCCGCGAACGGCAAGACTTTCCACGACGGCTCGCTCATCACCTTCCTCCGCACGCTGCTGGACAACCCCGAGGCGCTCGTGTGGGAAAAGTTCTGGCTCGAACGCAACAAGGATCTGGACCGCGAACTTTATGGCCTCGTCAAGTGGTGCAAGCCCGCCCTGCCCTTTGGCCTGAACATCTGGAACCGCAACCATTTCAACCTGATCCGCCGCGCCCAATGGCCCTGGGCCGAACAGACGCGCTATGCCGATTTCGTCAAACCCATCACCTATCAGCATCAGGCGGGCGAGGTCTGGGCAAAGGAACTGTCCTTCTTCCGAAAGACCGTCCTGCGTGATTTCGCGCCGGGAGAGGCGACGACCGCCCTCTTCCGCATCCTTGGCCTGAACGAGGCCCCGTTTGAGGATATCATCGCGAAGGGGATGGACCCGGATACCTATGTCTTTGGCCAGTGCGCCGATGCGGTGAAAGGGGTCGAAGGCCGCGCCAAGGTCTATATGGGCATCGGCGTTGACGCGCCTCGGTCACGCCCCGACACGGCAAAGATGACAACCGACATCGCCTATCGTTCGGTCCATGCCACCTATCGCGCTGGCGGGCACGGGATCGTGCTGGCCCCCAACTACACCTCCATGCACCTGACCCACCTTGACGGCGTGGCGCAGGCGCTGACGGAACTGGGGCTCAAGTGACGGTCGACCTCGCGATCCGGGGCGGGACTCTCGTGACGCCCGAAGGCAAGCGGCCCGGCACCCTGCTGGTCCGTGACGGCCGGATCGCGGGTATCGCCGCGCCCACAGACGCCGTGGAGGCGGGGGAAACTGTGGACGCGACGGGCAAACATATAATGCCTGGCCTGATCGACATTCACTGCCACATCCGGTCCCCCGCCTATCCTCAGCGCGGCACGGTCGCGTCCGAGACGCGCGCCTGCGCCTCAGGTGGCATCACGACCGTGTTCGAAATGCCGATCACCGACCCCTGCTGCAACACGCCCGCACAGGTGGCGATCCGACGCGACCATTTCGCTGCTTCCGCCTTTGTCGATTTTGGCCTCTACGCCGCCCCCCTGACCCTCACCCAAGAAGCCGTCGATGCGCTCGCCGCCACCGGCATCATCGCCTTCAAGATATTCACCACCCCCGCGCCCGAGGGGCGTGAACGCGAGTTCGCGGGCCTCTCCTGGCCGAACGAGGCCGATCAGTTCCGCGCCCTGCAATTGATCGCCCGCACCGGCCTGCCCGTCGTCGTCCATGCCGAAAGCGCCGACATCCTTGCGGCTGCCCCGCAGGGTGACCCGTCCGACGCCCGCAGCCACGGCATCGCCCGCCCACCTTTGGCCGAGGCGCTGGCGGTCGCAAAACTCCTCACCATGAACATCACTGCGCAGGCGAAACTCCACATCGCCCATGTCACAAGTGCCGCCACTGTCGATATCCTGCGTCGTTTCAAAGGCACCTCCGATTTCTCAGCCGAGACCTGCCCTCATTACCTCCGCTACACTGAAGAAGACGTTAAGCGTGTCGGCGTCGCCGCGAAAATCAACCCGCCCATCCGCCACGCGTCAGACCGCGACGCGCTCTGGCAGGCCATCGCCGACGGGATCATCACCCATGTGACCACCGACCATGCGGGCTTCAGCGCCGCCGAAAAGGCCGCCCATGCTGCCAACTTCCTGACCGCCCCGCCCGGCCATCCCGGCACCGAATGCATGCTGCCCGCGATGATT